>JAQWTV010000060.1 GCA_029242545.1 Roseibacillus sp. | reverse complement strand
CGCATGGTGTCGTGGTCATAGAGCATCCATGCCTTTCCCGCGGCCACACCACCCGGGCCCTTATCCACCCTGATCGTAATTCCCTTCTGGGCGATATTGCCCCCCTCGACCTGCATCGTCCATAACAGGGCATTACTGTAATCCTGGAGAACATACTGCGGAGCCTTCTTCGGCCCCTGCCGTTCCTCCACCGTGGTCATACCACGCGGCAGGAGTGCGAGGTATTGTTCATCCAGCTGCGAGAGTTGGCTTTCATTAGACCCCTTCAGGAAGGTCTCACGCAGATAGTGTATAATATCGTATTTCTGCGCGGTATTATACTGCGGCTGAGGAACCATAAGACCGTAACCTCGCTCAAGGGTCTGGAACATCCGGTAGGGATCCTTTCCATTGCGAAATTGCCCCTTGTGGAAACGCATCGCTGTCGGCAAAGAGCCCTCTTTCTCCACAGTCCCATGGCAGGTCACGCATAACTGGCTGTAAATCTGACGACCACGAGCAAGGCTGCCCTCATCCCAGCTGCGAACGAGAGCTGCATGATCCGCTTTTTCGAGGGGCTGTATCCGCGCCTCACTGAGACGGAACCCGGATCCAGCCATCAATTGAACCTTCGTTCCGTAGCCGGTAAGCGCACCATAGTTGACCTCTACCAATTCTCGTTTCTCCGCTTCAGGGGCAGGCTCCGCTCCGGGCTTCCAATTATAATCCGGCGTATTGACGGTATCTTCGCTTCCCCCTGAGAGAGCTTTGACCTCAGCAAGGCTGAGGGCCCGCTTCCACCATCGAACATTGGAGATCTCGCCGTTCCAGCTCCCTCCGAAATCAGAGGATCCAGCCCCTATCTTGAAAATGTGACCACGCACATCGGGTCTCATGAGTTCTCTCTTCGCTGCGTCCATCCGTCCATCCACGAACATCCGGGCAGTCTTACCGTCCATCTGCAGGACGGCCACGTGGTCCTTGCCATCATTGACTCTCCTGTCTCCCTCAATCGCATCCAGCCACCCCACATCGTAAACCAGTTTCCCATCTCGAACGAACAGCATCTTGCCATCTTTCACCCACTTCCCTGCCGCGGGAGCCTTGGCAACTAGGGGGCCCTCCCCCTTGGTCTTGAACTTCACCATCACCGTGAAATCACGATCAAACCTGAACATCTCCGAGGAATCCTTCGCATTGGCCAGAATCGCACCAGCTCCGGACTCATTCTCAGGGGCCGATCCCCGTAACTCCTCCCCTTCCCCAATCAGCTTGCCCTCGTGCCAGATCCGGACCCGCGCCGCCCGCCCGATGGCGTGCTCATAAGCAAGCTCAACCCGACGGCCCTCGCCCGCAGGAAGATTCACCACGTGATTCCCGAAGACAACGACCTTGGCGCCAGAAGATTCCGCAGCGTCGTAATTAAGAAGAAGTCTGAAATTTGAATATTGGCGCTCACTTTCCAGCTCACATGGCCCTTCAGTCACCTCGAAGATCTTCTCGAGGGTCTCCCCCAGCGGAAAAGAGGTTGCAGGGCTGGGTACCTGCCCAGGCAAGGACCCTGCCTGAAAAAGTGTCGCGACAAGAGTAAGAAAGAGGTATTTTAGCAGATGACTCACAATTGATGGGAAATTGTTCCCTTCTACTTAACCGAGATCGCTCATTGCGCCAATGCGATTCCCTGAGTGGCCTTGATCCAGCATGCGTTTTCTGTCCCCGGCGTTCCAATGGCCCAGCCTGCAGCCGCAATAAACGGCTTCGCCCATGGGGAGAACTTGGTTGATTACATGACTTTCACCTACACCCGAAACCGCGCCGCAGACGATGTCCTGTTTACGGTCCCGATCAGCCCCGACCTCCAGAACTGGATTTCTGAGGGTGACGCAAGCATCCTGCCGGTGAATCGTATTGAAAACGAAGATGGCACCGAGACTCTCACCTAACGGTATGCCGAACCGGCTTCAGGATACGATCGACTCTTCGGCCGAATCCTGATTCAGCACCTCCCCTGATCAGAGAGGTGCCGCACGCTTTCAGCGCAAATTGTTGTCAGGATCGTAGCGGGCCTATGGAACCTGTACCAGTATATTGTCGAGACAAAGTCCGCTGAAAGTGTCCAGCGTGCCATCACTGATAAAGTTGAACTCGATAAGAACGGACTCCCCAATCGCGGCTGCAGGGACAAGAGCTTCGATAGTCGTGTATTCTACATCAAAGATCGTCATGTCGATGGGCACATCCTCACCCAGCTGGGTCTGGTCGGAGGAGCGTAGGAAGCGGATGGTCGCAGTATCGCCGAACCCATCGGCATCGCGATAGGCGTCGAAGCTGAGCAGAGCGGACGCGACTCCGGAAAGGTCGATGGCTGGTGTGCGCAGGGAGATATCGGACTCAACCCCGTAGTCACCCAGTCCCGTGCACCATGCGCTGGCTGAATCACCAGCCCCGGCAAGAGGACCCGTTGTCCCGGAGGGACTTCCCAGTTCCCACTCCGTATTACCAAAGGCATCGTTGACGATGGTAGTCCAACCTGCCGCCCCAGTCTCCAAGTCATCAGAGAAGAGAGGAGGTGGATTCTTCTCCCGAACCGCCACAAAGCCCTCTTCCGGGAAGGGAAGGGAAATCACCTGAGTATTGGTCCCAGAAGGATCAGCCGCAAGATCCTGTGCGTCAGGCAAGCTCCCCCAGGTTTCCCTTGGAGTCGAAAGGTCCGGGCTGATCAGGATATCATAGAATTTGCCGAGCGTGCTCTTCCACGACAATTCGATCTCCCCTCCGGGCATCGGGTTCACCGCGAGGCCAAGAGGATCAATGCCGGGTGCTGAACCCACCGGGGCTCCTTCCGCAAGCTCCACAATCCGGGACGGGTGCAGAGGGAGATCAAAGATCGCCATCTCATCGATACGCCCCCCAAAGCTGTTGTTTGTGGTGTTATCCGAGCCAACCGTAATAATCCCATCAAAGGCGTCAAGAGGCTCTCCTCCAGCTGCCTCGGCAACCTTAACCCCATCTAGCCAGATCTCCCGGTTTCCCTCGGCATCCCGCTGGAAGACGAAGTGCTGCCACTGGTTAAGATTAACGACCCCTCCGATCGTAAGACGCTGCGGCCCCCCACAGCAGCCGGACTGGTCGAAATACACGGTGCCGTCGCCCCATGGGGTGTGGGCTTGAAAACCTCTCTCTCCTCCTGTGGCCGAAGGAGCGTGAAGCCAGAAGGCGCTCGTGTCGCCGATCTGGACGTTATATTGCCAGAAGCTCACAGCCATCGCGTTGTTTTCGTAGGCGGGGTCAAGCCAGGGGCCCATTTCACTTCTCGCGTAGGCCCCATTATTCGCTGCCCCAAGATCAAGCGACTGACCCTCCCCGAGGTGCCCATCACCGTCCGCGGAAAGGACCGCCGAGCCCTCAAAGGTGATGTCAGCACCGTTCCCGCTCTGGTCCTCAGACTGCCCTTCGAAATTCCAGTAGGCGAGGAGCACAGGCTGCGGGATTGGCGGCACGCTTCCGGGGTCCGTCGGGTCAAAAAGGCTCTCCACTTCGTCGAGGTCTTCAAACCCGTCCCCATCAGTGTCCACGTTGTGAGGGCTTGTGCCGGTATCATCGACACCTGCGAAGGTCCCGCTGTTACTTTCCACGCCATCGCTCAGTCCATCACCGTCAGTATCGGAATCAAGGGGGTCAGTCCCGGTATCGGAGGCGTCTACAAAGGTCCCGGTCCCGGTCTCAGCACCATCTGAAATGCCATCTCCATCGGTGTCGTCATTGGTGGGATTGGTGCGGGCATTGAGCTCCTCCAGATCGCTACTACCATCGTTGTCAAAGTCACCAGTCCCGGAGAGCTGGGTGAGGTCGTTAATGTCGTCCCATGAGATCTCCCACGCGTCGGGGAGGTCATCCCCGTCAGTGTCCTCTGACTTGACCCCGATGGGGTAGACTGGCGGGCTGCCGGCATTGGTGTCGCCAATTGCCACGATCCCAACAATTCCGGGGCCGCTGATCCCGATATCGACCCAATCTCCTCCGCCTTGCTCACCGAAGACGTTGTCGAACGGGAAGAGCCCCGGGGAGGTAATGGTAAAAGGGGTCGTCTGGTTCTGCGGGCAGCAATTGTGCTGCGCAGTCACCTGCCCGTCCACGGTGTCCATGATGAAGAAGTTGGTATCATCTGCCCCAAGGTGGATGTTGTAGGTTCCCGGAGAGAAAGCCGACATGTCGAGATAACCGTTGTAGCGCACCGTGAAGTTCTCTCCACCCCCGTCTCCCCACGGCCGGTTCTGCACCGATATCGCATTCCCTCCGTTTCCATGACTGGCGAGGGGCTCAATGGCGTCGAAGGATCGCAGCGGAGCCGGGTCGCCAGAAACATGCACATCGTAGTTTCCCTGAGCGGCGTTGTTGATGATCACCCCGCCAGCGTAATGGTTCTCCTGATAGTTGACCCCGTTCTGAGTGAGATCAGGACCGTAAGCGCCGGGAGCCAGCTCATCAATGGGCACGAAGGAAGGCTGGACGACCGGTATATCCGGGTTGCTGTTCGGATCATTGGGGTCAAAGTTCTCACTCACCTCGAAGCCATCGCTGGCGCCATCATCGTCGGTATCGGCATTGAGCGGATCGCTGCCAGTGTCACTCGCGCTGATAAAGGTTCCGGTGCCGGTCTCCACACCATCGAGCAACCCGTCTTCATCACTGTCCGGATTCGCCGGATCCGTTCCGGCTGCCTTCTCCTCGCCATCGTTGGATCCATCTTCATCAGCATCCGCGACAGTAGGATCCGTTCCATCAACGTATTCCTCAGGATCACTTACGCCATCTTCATCGAAGTCGCCTGGACCAAGCTGGGTCAGGTCCCCGGGAAAGAACCGCTCTTCGTATCCATCGGGAAGGCTGTCGCCATCGGCGTCAATGGACGGATCAAAGCTGTCGAGATAGACCCCCCAGCTTAACCCTGCCCCATCAGCATCAAATTCCGCGGGAACACCACTGCTGATTCCAAAGACACTGGCGTAGCCGACCCCGCCGAAGTCTGCGGTGTTGGTGGAGAAGTCGTTGTAGTAGCCGAATCCGATATCAGCCGCGGACTGAGCGCCCCCACCGTCCTCGGTCAACCAGATGTCCACGTTAAACCATCCTCCTCCGCCAAAGTCGAAGTTGGCATAAGTTCGCACGTTCCAGGATACATCGGTATGCTGCTGATTGTCGCCCCGGGCGTTCAGGTTGGTTGCCCCGGCGATCGGAGTTGCCACAACCTTGACTCGATCATCGTAGTTCTCCGTGAAGGAGAAAACACCATCCTCGTCGTAGAACTGGAACACGTAGGCGAGGTCGTGGTTGTCGCCCAGCAGGTCAGTGCCGAGTCCACCAGGTTCCCGGTCGACATCAATTCCCTCTAGAAGAAGAGAGTTCGGGTCGTCCAGTTCACCGAACGGAGCAAGTTGATCGACGTTCTCAGGAAGAGCCCCGGTGAAGTCTGCCCCGGGAAGGTTGTCCGTGCGGCGGTAGAGAACTCTCTCCGGGGTGTGGTTGGTGAGATTAATTTCCGGCTTGGACGCAGGGTCATTGGGATCGAATCCTCCATCGACCTCCTGACCATCGAAGCTCAGGTCGTCATCGCTGTCAGAGTCAAGGGGGTCCGTTCCTGTATCACTGGCATTCACGAAGGTGCCCGTCCCGCTTTCCACCCCGTCAAGCAACCCATCATTATCACTATCCTCGTCAAGAGGGTCCGTACCCGCAGCAACTTCCTCCCCGTCTGAGGAACCATCATCATCCGAATCCGAATCAAGAGGGTCAGTCTGCGCAGCGTGCTCTGCCGCATCGCTCACCCCATCGTTGTCAAAGTCAGTCAGATCTGAAACGTCTTCCAGACCAGACACTTCATCATTCGGATCGGCATCGATAATACTCTGTTCAAAAGTGTCCGGGAGCCCGTCTTGGTCCTCATCCGCTCCAACCTCGAAAAACCATACCTTTTTACTGTTGTCGTTATCAGGGCCTCCGGTGGTCGTATCCTCAGCCGTCATCTCCCCGGGTTGCCCCGTTCCATCATCCGCGTACAAACGAACCTCAAGAGGATACCAACGGTCATCGCAGCAGGTATCGTTGCGAGCAAAAGCCACCAGCGTGGTCACTTCATACTCCGCACCGAGATCGATGGTGTATTGAGCACTGTTGGCGAGACCACTTCTTGCAGACCACACTCCTCCCCCAGCTTCCTGGTCATTATCAATAGGGCCTCCGACGGGACCATGTTCAAGGCTCTGGGTCGTTCCAATCTCGGGACCATCCGTAAGATTAAATGTCGTGACTCCGGCAATATCGTTCGTGCTGGTCGCACCACCCCGTCCGAGTGCCCCGGCCTCGTCAGGAACCACTCCCGCCTCAAACGCTTCGAGTTCTCCCAGGTGAAAACGGGTGTCCCCCGGACCTTTTTTAATATTAATAAAACGCGCAAGAACGGCCTCCGCCTGCGGGGCCATTCCAAGGGTAATGGCCATTACGCCCAAAATAAGGATGGTGAGATGATTCATTGGATTTTTAAAGCTAACACCGTTTCTAGGCGGGCCTCTTTACCCCCACAAGCTGTGATTTCCACAAAAGGTCCACAAAGATGGGCAGATAGACCTAATTTACTGCAGTTTCCCCGTTGAAAGGCGCTTACTTGGGACTCTTGGGCCGCATGCCTCACCGAGTCATTCCCACGACATGCCTATTTACTGCGGTAGCAATCGAGGCGGGCCCCAACTCGCACAAAAAGGCTGTTGCGGCCCAGAGCAGGACTGGAATCCACCCATGTCACCTCATCCCCGGGCTCTAGATCATAGACTCGTAACACTTTAGGCCCCCCTTTCACATCTATGGAATAAATCTCCCCGTCCCGTGAAAGGCACAACAACGTCGACCCGGCGAGCAGGGGCGAGGCATAAAAATTCCCTTGGAGCTTTTTGGCCCACTGCGCCTCCCCTGTTTGCGGGTCAACCGCCTGAATCACCCCCCGATCCGATAGAACGAAGAGAGTCTTTCCGTTCGAAACCGGGGTAGGCACGTAGGGCGCGTCCTGCTCTAGCTGCCAAAGCAACTTCGCGCGGCCTTCTCCGCTCTCTGGGGGACGAAGTGCGACAAAGACGTTATTGCCCCCCTCTTTTTTGCATCCCGCTGTGATTATGGAGCCCGGGGCCCCGCTCCCTGCCAAGATGTTGACCGGAGAAACGATACAACGCTCCTTGAAAACGCCGGGGAGCGACCACACTTCTTTCCCATTTACGAGATCCAGACCACACACCCCTGTGCTAGTGCTGCTAACTACGACCTCGTAGCGCGAAGGATCTTCATCCTGCCTGCGAATCAGCGGAGTCATATAGGTTGTCTTTGGACTGGGGCGTGGATACGGCGTTTTCCAATCAGGTCGGCCGGTCGCACCGTTAATCGATGCCACATATCCACCCTGTTGATGGAGATGCGCGAAGATGACCGATCCATCATGTATGACAGGCATCAGGTTGAGTCCGTGGGCTCCCTTGAATGATCCAATGTCATAATCCCAGAGATGCTTTCCCTTATGAGAATATGCCGAGAGAACCGCCACCTTGCGACTGGATTGATACCAACTGAAGACCACCATATCTTGATCGACAGCCGGGGTCGCTGCCGCAGTATTGTTCATCTTGTGAGTCCGGTAGGCCCCAACCTCAACCGTCCTCTTCCACAACGCACTCCCATCGTCTACACGAAGACATTGGAGATGAACGACGCCGCCAAGTCGGTCTTCCGAGGTCACAAATATCCGTTGGCCCCACACTACCGGAGAACTGGTTCCTGGTCCCGGCAGGGCAACCGACCATGCCCTCGCAGTCTGGTCCACTCCACCCGGGAAATCAAAACCGGAAGCCGTCCCATCCCCTCCCGGGCCGCGAAATCTCGGCCAGTCATCCTCTCCGGCACCGACACCTTCGATCAACAACACCACGGTGCTGAATAGCATCAGGATACCTTTTCGAAATCTGAACGATGAACCACCCATAAAATCAACCTTGCAAACGCTGTCGTAATCGTCACCCCCGGTCAATCCCCACTACCAATTCTCACCGTGGCAAGGCCTTATACCAGTTATTGCTGATCGAAATGAGTTAACTCTCATAGGGTAATCGATCGCCCTCTCGATTCGTAGGCTTGCCAGCTGATTCCCCGCACCTTATTCCCATATCCATGGAACCCTCTAAAACCCACTTGGCAGCGGGAACCCTCTCGCTCTTCCTCGCCATCGCAGGAGTTCTTTCCTCTTCAGCAGCTCCTATCATCTCTGAAATTCTCGCCGATAACGAATCGGTTCTGAGAGATGAGGACGGCGAATGGGAGGACTGGCTCGAACTCTACAATCCCGATCCCGATCCTTACGATCTTGGAGGGCATTTTCTCACCGATAATCCGGACAACCCGACAAAGTGGCGTATCCCCGATAACACGATTCTCCAGCCGAGAGGGTTCCTGGTAATCTTCGCCTCTGGAAAGGACCGCGCAATTACCGGACAGCAACTTCATACCAATTTCGGCCTAGACAATAGTGGTGAGTATCTCGCTCTCGTATCCCCCGATGGAGTTGCGATCCTCGACGACTTTACTCCTACCTACCCTGCCCAATTCGACGATGCTTCCTTTGGGATTGAGCAGACGCCGGTCACTGGCGAGGAGATCCTTATCGGGGTGGATTCGGCCTGCAGGACCTACGTGCCTACTGACAACAGCCTGGCCCTCAGCTGGACCCAGGCCAACTTCGGCGACAATCTGTGGAGTGCCGGGTTCCTCGGAGCCGGGTACGAACGAGGCACAGGCTATCGGGAGCTCATCGAAAGCGACCTTGAGCAGGTTGCCTTTAATCGCAATTCCTCGGTCTATATCAGGGTGCCCTTCGACCTCACGCGCACGGACGATATTCTCAGCCTTACCCTCGATCTTCAATACGACGACGGCCTTGTCGCCTACCTCAATGGTGTCCGGGTCACCTCCCTGAATGCTCCCGGAGCACCCGTTTTTAATTCCAGCGCCTTGAGCGACCGCGCGGACTCTGCGGCCTTGGACTTCCAGACCGTCCAACTCAATAGCCACCTAAGCCGACTCAGGACGGGAGAGAATGTTCTGTCCCTGCATCTCATGAATTCCTCTTTAGATGATGACGATCTTCTGCTCAGGCCCCAGCTCAGCGTGATCCGCACCCTGTCAATCGAACTGGGTGAATCCGCCTATTTCACGAATCCCACTCCGGGACAACGCAACGGCAGCCAGGAGCAACTCCCAACCAGCGAGGTGGCATTTTCTCACCGAAGTCAGACTTTTATTGAGAACTTCGAAGTTTCTCTCTCCAGTAGTTTTCCGAGTGAGATCATCCGTTACACCACGGACCGTTCAGAACCGAACGCAAGTTCTCCTCGCTATACCGATCCGATTCCAATCAATGACTCGATTCAGATAAGAGCACGGGTCTTCGGGGAAAATAATGCGCAAGGCCCCGTCAAAATGCGAAGCTTCCTGAAGCTCGGAGAGGCCGTTCTTCAGCAATTCAATTCCAACTTGCCGATCCTCATCATCGAAACTTGGAACAGGGGTGATCCGGGCGGAAATACCCACCTCGATGGCTTTATGGCAATTATCGAGCCCGATCCTGAAACGGGCCGGGCAAGGATTACGGATGAGTTCGACACTGATACCCGAGTGGGGCTCAAACGACGGGGATCCTCCTCCTTCGGCTGGCCGAAATATTCCATGACAGTAGAAGCACGCGATGAAGAAGGACTCGACAAGGGAATTACTCCCCTCGACCTGCCTCGTGAGTCTGACTGGGTCCTGAGTGGGCGGTATCAATTTGACCGAGCCCTCATGCGTAATGATCTCATTTATGAATTGAGTCGCCAGACCGGGGAGTATGCTACCCGCACCAAGTTCGTTGAAGTCGTTCATAACGTCCGCGGTGGCCCCCTCACCTACTCCGGGTCCTATTTTGGCGTTTATTCCCTGATCGAAAAAATCAAGCGGGACGACAGCAGAGTTCCCGTGGCAAGGATCGACCCCAGAGACTCAAGGGAGCCGGCGGTCTCTGGTGGATACATGTTCAAGAAAGATCGCCTGGATCCCGGGGACAGTGGATTCAGCGTGGCTGGACTCGGAACCCTGGGCTGGGTCGAGCCCAAGGAAAGAGAGGTATCCAGCCGACAGAGGTCGTGGCTTACCGCCCATATGAATGAAGTCAATGCGGCCATCAGTGCGAGTAACGGAATCAACCCAAGCACCGGCAAGCACTTCACTGAATACATCGATCAATTCTCATGGCTGCGTCATCACTGGCTCAATACTCTGGCCATGAACGTCGATGGTTTTCGCTTGAGCGGTTATTACTACAAGGACCGCAGTGACACCAACGATGGCAAGATCGGAGCAGGTCCAATCTGGGACTTTGACCGTACCATGGGCTCTACCGATAGCCGCGACAACAACCCCTCCCAGTGGGACGGATCCGGGGACTCAAGTAGAACTTGGAACGACAGTCGCTATATTTGGTGGGGACAGGTGCTCAGCAAGCCTGACTTCCGGCAGGCCCATACGGACCTGTGGCAGGACCTGCGGGAAAATGTATTCTCTACCGAGAACATCGAGAGCGTCATCAACGATTTTGCCCGGCAAATTGACGGAAGGGACCCCCTTGGCGCCAACGACTCTTCCCTTGGACGCAGCCCTGCAGAAAGGAACTACAATAAATGGGGCAACGCGAGCCACCGCAATGAGGTCCGCATCCTGAAACAATGGCTGAGAACGCGAGTAGGCTGGATTGATCGTCAATACACCGCCAAGCCCCTGTTCAGCTCCGATCAAGGACTAGAGCAACCCGGAGTCGTCCAGCTGGGGGACCAGTTCTCCTTCGTTGGTGAAGGCGCATTCTACTACACTACCGATGGAACGGATCCACGCGCACCCGGGGGCAACGCCTCAGCCAATGCCCTCCTCGCCAACGCTGGCAGCCCGATCACCTTGAACGGCACCACTACCATCACCGCAAGAGCCCGTAACGGGCGGGGACTGACGGCATGGAGTGGACCCAGCACCTCCCACTTCCTCGTGGGACCGATAGCCAATGCCTCCAATCTGGTTGTCACTGAAGTCCACTACGCACCACTTCCTCCGGAAACCTCCGAAGAACTTGCTGCTGCAAACGACGCCTCAGACTTCGAATTCATTGAGATGAAGAACGTGAGCGGAGACACTATCAACCTTACCGCGGTGAAATTCACAGAGGGTATCGATTTCGACTTCACGTTCTCAGATGTAACCTCATTGGCTCCGGGCGAATTCGTACTCGTTGTTCGCAACAGGGCTGCCTTCGAAGCCCGTTACGGCACGGCACATAGCGATCGCATTGCGGGCGAATATCTCCCAACTCGACTCGAAAACGCCGGGGAACGGCTCCATCTGGTCGACGGAGTGGGAACCACCATTGCGAATTTCCGCTATAACGACCGGGATCCATGGCCAGAGGCTGCAGGAAGAGACGGTTCCAGCCTCGTCCTCGCAATTGTTATCGACCCTCTCCCTGATTATTCAGTGCCTGGCAATTGGAGAGCCAGCGCGGTGACCGGAGGAACCCCGGGCACCGGATTGCTTCTTGATAGTGACGGTGACGGGCTGAGTAATACCGAGGAGGCACTCGCAGGAACAGATCCGCTCCGTCCGGACACAGATGGAGACGGCTCTCCCGATGGCTCAGAAGTCGCCGCTGGGACAGATCCTCTCGATGGAACATCTCTTTTCCAGATAACAACGCTGAGCAAGGACCCACTAACCGGGTTTGTCACAGTGAGGTGGGCTAGTGTGCCGGGAAAAAGTTATACCATTGAGGCAAGCGCTGACCTGATCAACTGGGAGGTGACCTCCTCTGGGATCATCGCAGTGGGAACCGTGACTTTACAACTAGACCCCCGTGCCATCGGAAAGGATCGACGATTCTATCGGGTGTCGGTGGAGGAATAAAGAGAACCCCCGCCAAAGGGTCCGAACCTGAGGGGACTGGTCCCCTGAGATTTTTGGGCCTATGGCCCCAAAAAAGTGGAGAACTGGGCAAGCAGCGCTGCCATGGCAGCGCGATTCGTCTCCTACTTTCCTTTCAGCCGCCCCTTGTATTCAGGACGCTTGCGCCACGCCTTGAAGTAAGGCTGGTAGGCCTCCAGCTCCGTCCAGAACATCCGGGGTGGCTGGGGAGAATCAACCTTTCCCGAAGGGTAATCTTTTCCCTCCACACTTGCATCGACAGTCCTATCCCATTTTTGGAAGGCCTTGCGAAGGCGGCGGGCTACCTCAGGATGCCTTGAGCTCACATCTGCCTTCTCCGCCGGATCGTCCCCCAGGTGGTAGAGCTCAAATTCTCCGAGTTTGACGTTCTTCGAGTAGAGCTTGAACTCGTTGTCGACCAATGCGCCTCGAGCCGCACTCCTGAAGCCGATCGGCTTGCGGCGCGGACCCAGCTCCGTCTCGAAGAGCGGGCGCAAACTCTGCCCATCTTGCGGCTGGAGCATGGCAGCAGCAGGGAGCCCTGCTACTTCCGCCAGCGTGGGGAAAATGTCCATGGTGGCGGCCGGAAAAGAGGTCACCCGTGGCTTGGCGATTCCATTGGGCCACTCGATGACTCCCGGCACACGCAGGCCACCCTCGAAGAGCGACCCCTTGTAGCCCCGCAAGCCGCCCACCGTATCAGGTTTGAATCCCGCAAGCCCGCCGTTGTCGCTGCAAAACCAAACCAGGGTGTCGCGTGCAATTCCAATCTCACGCAACCCGGCTCGCAGGGTTCCGAGACTACGATCCATGGCCACCAGTTCCGCGTAGTGATGCTGCGACTTCTCATCGAGATTCGCGAAGAGCTTGAGATCCTGTTCCAGACCCATCCACGGACTATGCGGAGTGCCATACCAGATCACCGAAAAGGAAGGCTTCTTCGCCTTGGCCTGCGCCTCGATGAACTTGAGCGCTTCCGCCACGATGACTTCCGAGGAATCTCCCGTGAATTCTTCGAAACTCCCCTTTCGGCTCATCACTGGGTCCTTGTCGAAGAAATTGGTGACCGAGAGCCACTGGTCAAATCCGAATCCCCCCGGGCCGTGGGCATCTTCCTTCAGGATGGGAACCCCCGGCCCGCGCAATCCGTTGAGATGCCACTTTCCGAAGTGTCCGGTGGCATAACCCGCTCCCTGGAGCGCTACCGCCAGGGTCTTCTCCTGCTTTCGTAAGGCAAATCCATGGCTTTGCACTCCGGTCCTGTTGTGCGTCCGCCCGGTCAACACCGTTGCCCGCGTCGGGGAGCACACTGGACCCCCCGCATAAAACCTGTCAAAGCGCAGCCCACCCGCCGCCATCGCATCAAGGTGCGGAGTTCTAAGCACGGGGTGGTTGTAGAAGCCCGTCTGTCCCCATCCCATGTCGTCTGCCATCACCAGGATGATATTGGGCTTGGAAGCCAGAAGCATGGGAGCCCCAAGGAGGAGAGCGATAAGAAGCATCTTCATCGGGGATCACTAGGAGCTAACTCCCCCAATCTTGCACGGAGATTCTTGAGGCTGAGTATATTATTGTTTCGCGACTCTCCTCTGTCACCCATCGCCGTGAGCCCCTGGATTATTTCCTGCCGCCGAGAGCTTCTTTCTTACTTGGCCAGGGAAGATCACGGTCAAAAAAACGCGCGAGGGGCTTGTAGTTGTGATAGTCCACGGCCTCGCGGCGCCAGAGATTTAGGTATGCGTCGTATTGCACCCGCATCTGGACCAGAAGCGGCCCTTCTCCTTCAGGACTAGCGAGAAGATTCTTCAATTCGAATGGATCCTCCTCCGTATCATAGAGCTCCTCTGCCGCCTTGAATCCCTCCCCTGCCCACGGCCAATAGATATACTTGTGGCGTTCCGTTACCACCGAAAGGCTAAAGACCTCGGAGGGACCCCACACGTTAACCAGTGGTAGAGACTCCCTGATCCTTGCCCCAGCGTCCTCGTAAAGCGGAAGGATGCTCTTTCCGTCAATCCCTTCGGGAACAGCTACCGCGGCCAGTTCCAACAGGGTCGGCATTAGGTCCACGTTCCCAGTCAGAGCATCACAGCGCAGTTCCTTGCCACTGTTCCTGTGGCGCGGATCATACATGATCAAGGGAACCCGTGAAGATTCCTCGTAAGGCAGCACCTTGGACCCATAACCATGGGCACCACACATGAATCCATTATCCGAAGTAAAAATCACCACGGTGTTTTTCTCTACCCCGTGGCTCCTGAGTGCCGCTCGGATCATACCCACTGCAACGTCCACCGCATAGACCTGCTGGTAATAGGCAGCCATTACCTCGTCATATTTGTCTGAGTAGTTCCAGCTGTGAAAACGCTCGTACTGCCGCCCATACCGGCTTTGGGGTGCGCAGTGGAGGCCATACTCGCGCCCAAAATTCCTCGGCTTCGTAAAGCTCATGCCGGCATAAATTTTATTATCTTCCGGATCAGGCGTGGCCGGCTTGTGAGGCGCCTTGAAGCTGATCGAGAGGCAGAAGGGCTGCCCGGACTTCGCAGACTCTTTAATGAAATCCGCGCCGAAAGCTCCGTAAGAACGAGATGAGTGCGGAAACTTCTTCGCGTATTCCACCATCGATTTGTTTCTTGCCGTCAGATAGGAGGTTTGTCCCGGCCCCGCTCCCCAACGATCGAAATCGCCAGCTGGCAAAACACCCTTCTTTCCAGTCCTCGTCGTTACCTCAAACCCAATCTTACCTGCTATCGCCGTCCGGTATCCCGCTTCCTTGAGAAGGACAGGATAGGATTGCGCCCAATGGGAACTGTGCAGGGCGCCATGTTCGAAGTTACAGCCATGCCTGAACTCGAACTTCCCCGTCATGATGTTGGCCCGGCTCGCCATACAGATAGCAGTACTCACATAGTGGCAGTCAAACACCACCCCTGCCCGCGCAAGCGCATCAAGATGAGGCGTTTTCACCTCAGGATTTCCATAACAGCCCATTGAAGAGGTGCTCTGATCATCCGTGAGAAGGAAGACAAGGTTCGGCCGGCCCTCTCCATGCGTCGAAGCCATGAGAAGAACGAGGAGAAGAGGAGGAACTCGGAGCAGCAGTAACGCACACTTCATCGTGCCTCGAATGCTCAACAGTATTACCGGAGAAGCGATCAGGAACTCACGGTTTCTCCTCCGGAGCCGCCAGCAACATCAACAGCAGGGTTTTAAGCCTTGAAGGTGCCCGCCAACCTGCCTAAATCCCGCCCCCCGAACTTAAGCAAAACATGTCTGACTCCTCTTCTGATATCGGACTCGTGGGCCTCGCGGTCATGGGTCAGAACCTTGCTCTCAACATTGCCGATCACGGCTTTCGCATCTCTGTCTACAACCGGACCACGTCGAAGACTGAAGAGTTTGTAGCTGCAAACCCCGGAACTCCCGGTGGGGTGGTTGGCACAAGCAGCCTCGAGGAGTTCGTAAAATCCATCAAGAGACCTCGTAAGGTCATCATCCTTGTCCAGGCTGGCGGACCCACCGACGCTGTGATTACTGGGCTGACAGAACTACTGGACCCGGACGACATCATCATTGATGGGGGCAACGCACTGTGGACCGACACGATCCGGCGGGAACAAGAGCTGAACGAGAAGGGATTCCGATTCATTGGCTCTGGTGTTTCTGGCGGGGAAGAGGGAGCCCGCTTTGGCCCCTCTCTCATGCCCGGCGGAAAGGAGAGCGCTTGGAATGAACTCAAGCCCATCTGGGAGGCGATCGCTGCCAAGGTCGACGAAACTACCGGCAAGCCCATCGAGGGCGCCGAACCTGGAAAGCCCATCGAAGGCGGAGTACCCTGTGCCACCTATATTGGCGACAACGGAGCAGGTCATTACGTCAAGATGGTTCACAATGGCATTGAGTATGGCGACATGCAGATGATCTGTGAGGCCTACACCCTGATGGATAATCTTCTCGGCATAAAGCCAGAGGAAATGAGCTCCGTATTCGGAGAGTGGAATCAGGGCGTTCTCGATTCCTTCCTGATCGAAATCACGGCCGACATTCTTGGGCAGAAGGACCCTGAAACTGGCCAGCCGTTCGTAGATATTGTCCTGGATGCCGCAGGACAGAAGGGGACCGGCAAGTGGACCTCCATCAACGCCCTCGACATGGGTATTGCCGCCCCCTGTATCGCGGAGGCCGTTTTTGCGCGCTGCATCAGCGCCCTCAAAGAGGAGCGCGTAGCCGCCGCCAAGGTTCTCGATGCCAAGCTCGAGCCTTTTGACGGAGACACCGCAGAGTTCGTTCAAGCCATCCACGATGCCCTCTACTGCTCCAAGATCTGCTCCTACGCACAGGGTTTTCAGCTCATGCGTGAAGCCCAGAATGAGTATGACTGGAATCTGGACTTCGGCCAGATTTCCATGATCTGGCGTGGGGGCTGCATCATCCGTGCGCGTTTTCTCCAGAAGATTTTTGAGGCCTATCAGACTAATCCCGATATCGCGAACCTGCTTCTTGATCCCTACTTCAAGAGCGAGATCGACCGGTGTCAGGCCAACTGGCGCAAGGTCGTGGCCACCGCCGCACTACATGGCGTGCCCCTACCCTGCTTCAGCTCCGCTCTCTCGTATTACGATAGTTATCGCAGTGCGCGACTTCCGGCAAACCTGCTACAGGGGCAGCGCGACTTCTTCGGGGCTCACACCTACGAAAGGGTCGATCGGAAACGCGGAAATACCTTCCACATCGACTGGCCGGTTAGTGGCCGGCCACAGATCCAAGTGAAGCCATGACTCCCTTGCCCGGGAAATGTTACCCGTCGAGACTGACCATGGGATCAACCTCCTGGTCGTAGTCAACACCCGGCAATCCGAATCCGAAAAGCTTCAGGAAATCGTCCTGGTATCCGGCAAAATCGGTGATTTGCCTCAAGTTTTCCGAAGTTACCTGAGGCCATAGCTCATTCACCTTCTGCTGAACCTCCGGTTCCATCTCGAGGTCATCAATACGAATAAGCCCTTTGTCGTCCAACGTTGGCTCCTGATTGTTGTACAAGTGGGTCGCGAAGAGACGCTGGATCTGCTCAATGGTCCCCTCATGGGTCCCCATCTCTTTCATGATCCGGTAAAGAATGGAAATGTAGAGCGGCACGACCGGGATCGCCGAACTGGCTTGAGTAACCAGCGCCTTGTTGACTGAAATGAGGGCATTACCTCCAGCATTAGCCTTGAGGAGTTCGCTGATTCGCTGTCCAGCAGCCCTCAGATCAATCTTCGCCCTGCCAATCGTTCCGTTGGTGTAAATCGGCCAGGTCACCTCCGGCCCTATATAGTCGTAGGCTACCGAGGTCGCATCAGGCGCCAGTAGCCCTGCACTATTCAAGGCCTCCATCCAAAGCTCCCAGTCCTCACCTCCCATGACTGTGACGGTATCCTTGATCTCCTGCTCAGTAGCGGGCTCAATCTCTACCTCGCTCACTTCGCACCGGTCAGTGTCCAACGTCCGTGCAGAGTATTCTTCTCCAATAGGCTTAAGAACGGACTTATGAACTTCACCAGTATGGGGGTGCTGTCTTCTGGGAGAGGCCAGACTGTAGACCACGAGATCAATCTGGCCGAGATCCTCCTTGATGGCTTCCACTACCGTCGCCTTCATCTCGTCCGAAAACGCGTCCCCATTAAAGCTTCTGGCGTAGAGACCCTCAGCAGTTGCAGCTCTATGAAAGGCGGCAGAGTTATACCATCCCGCCGTTGCGCACTTTCCCTCTCTGGGAGGACGCTCATAAAAAACTCCCATGGTCCTGGCCCCACTACCGAAAGCCGCCGTAATCCTGGAGGCCAGTCCATAACCAGTTGAGGACCCCACAACGAGAACGTTGCGCGGCCCGTTCTCGATCGCGCCCTTGCTTCTGACATGGTCAATTTGCTCCTGGACGTGCGCCGCGCATCCGGTCGGATGAGCCGTGAGACAAATAAACCCTCGAACCCTAGGCTTGATGATCATGGCTTGGACTCTCCCGACCCTTGCAAGGCCGGTCGAGCAAAACCTGTCAACCTCTGCAATTTTTAGTCCTTCTCGGCACCGAGCTGCTTGATCGAGAGCTGGACACACACACTCCAAGCTTTCATATCCCTACCATGAACCTATCCGGCAAACGGGCAGTCGTCTTTGGAGGAACCTCAGGTATCGGCCTCGCAATCGTGGAGCGACTAGCTGCCGAAGGGGTGGAAGTCATTGCCGCAAGTCGCACCGCCGCCAAGAGGAAAGTGCCCGAGCCAAGGGCAAGCCGGCACTCGGTCGATGTCCTCGACCGGGAAGCCCTTGCCCATTTCTATGAGAACCATGGGCCTTTTGACATAATGGTGAATACCGCCGTCCCCTCTGGCAGGGCTCAGGGTCCGTTCGCCGAGATGACCCTCGACGGCTTCCAATCAACTTTCGATAAATTGTGGGGCTACGTGAATAGCGTGCGCCTTGGGCTTACAAGCTTCAACGCCCACGCCTCCCTCGTTCTGGTAAGCGGATTCCCCGCACGGAAATGTCTACCGGGATCCTCCGCGATCTCCACCGTTGGCAATGCAATTGAGGGATTTGTCCGGGCCATCGCCCCTGAAATTTCACCCCGAAGAATCAACGCCGTCTCCCCCGGCATCATTGATACCCCGCTCTTCGCGCAGGAGGGAATGGAACGAGAACAATTTTTCCAGCAAGCCACGGGGACTCACCCCATTCCCCGTGCCGGAACACCTGCCGAAGTTGCGCAAGCCGTTCTTTTTCTCATTAAGAACGACTTCACCACGGGAAGCGTAGTAGACGTTGACGGTGGAGCGACTCTTCCGTGATCCGCCAACAAGGAAAACCTGGAGGGAAAAGTCTAACGCTGCACCCGGGCGTTACCTTCCCAGATACTCCAGACCTGCTCCTCATCTGCAGGCTGCCCATAGTCCGTCAGCTGCGTGGCGGCTAGCGCGCCCGTAGCCCACCCGAACTGAGCACATTCTTCTCCATCCCATCCTTTTAGGATTCCATAAAGCAATCCTCCAACAAATCCATCTCCTCCACCAATTCTGTCGAGGACCCCGATCTCTCGTGGCTCGATCACATGCCAGTCACCTCCATCAGCCACAATGCCTCCCCACTCGTGTAAGTTCACACTGACAACCTCACGCAGGGTGGTGGCGTAAACTGACGCATTGGGAAACTGCTGTTTTACCCGGTCGATCATTTCCTTGAAACTGCCGATCTTGCCCCCGATGTCCTCTCCTCCTGCTTCCGGACCTTCGACGCCCAGGCAAAGTTGAAAGTCCTCCTCATTGCCCACAAGCACATCGGCAAGGCTTCCGATCTCCTTGAAAGCATCGCTAA
Organism: Roseibacillus sp.; assembly: GCA_029242545.1. Lineage (GTDB taxonomy): Bacteria > Verrucomicrobiota > Verrucomicrobiia > Verrucomicrobiales > Akkermansiaceae > Roseibacillus_B. The sequence goes on along the minus strand of JAQWTV010000060.1, from coordinate 35,334 downwards.
GCTCCTGCTCTCTCCCTTTCCAGAAGGTCGCCCGGTGATTGAGGTCGAATGAGATCTTGGTATCGTATTTCTTAGCAAGACGGGCAACGTCTAGACAGAACTGGGTCGAATCCGGGGAAAGAGCTGCTATCAATCCCGACATGTGAACGATCTGAGCGCCCTCCTCACCGAAGATGCGCTCAAGATCGAAGTCGTCAGCCTTCAGGTCACGCCCCACTTCTCCCGCTCTGTCATTCCACACCCGTGGCCCTCTGGATCCCGTTCCACTGTCTGCCATGTTGATCTGGTGCCGGTATCCCCAGGGACCACCCTGCTCAATGTCAGGACCTTCATAGTCCATATGCCGTCCTGCGAGGTTGTCCTTGATGAAACGTGAAACCGGGCTGCCCTTGACAAACGAGGTCAGAATCTTAACCGGCAGGCCCAGATAGGAGGACACGCTGCCCACGTTGGATTCTGCGCTACTTGCGGTAAGAACAAAGTTATCAGAGCAATGGAACGGCTGACCATTCAGGGGAGTAAGACGGGTTCCCATTGAAGTGGGAATCACCATCGCATATTTGCAGTCGGACTTGAGATCAATCATGGTGTGGCCGGTAAAGTGCTTCTTGTATGCTGGGGATGTGGGTCGGCAATTAGCAGGATCTCCACAGAGGAGCAAGTCCTACAGGAATTGAGTCACGCGGGAGTGGAAAGCAGCCCTGTTCCGGGGCCAATGCGGGCCCATCTCACCTCTTTTCCCTAAAACTGTTAGATCTCTCCCTTCAGCTATCTTGACTACTTGAAGGGTGAGTTTTCATCATAACCTAATCACTTAAAATCGCCCTAGGATGCTCAAACCAAACTCTTCAGGCTGTCACCTTATCGTGCGCCGCACTTCCGGGTAATTCAGGCTTGTTGGAGCGCAGGTCTTTGGTTGTAGATCCTCCCCGCAAAGAATTTATCGCCTTCCTCTCCATCAGGGAAATTTGGGCGGTAAATGAGGCTCCCAAAAGGGAGCCCCATACTACAACAAAGCTCACCAGACGGTATACCATGGCTAAAAAAGCAACCAAGAAGACCACAAAGAAAAAGACGGCCTCCCGCACCAGCAAGGTAGGAGCAGCAAAAGAGTTAGCTGCAACTGCTAAGAAATCCATCCTCCAGCCGAACGAAGAAGGCGAAATTGATGACGTTGCTGCGGTCAAGAAGCTCCACGATGCCCGCGACTCGATCGTCGGGGAATTACGTAAGAGCATTGTCGGAATGGATCAGGTCATCGACGAGGTCCTCATTGCTATTTTCTCTCGTGGGCATGGATTGCTTGAGGGGGTTCCCGGCCTGGCTAAGACCCTCCTGGTCAGTTCTATCGCCAAGACTCTTTCGCTATCTTTCAAGCGGATCCAGTTCACCCCGGACCTTATGCCCTCAGACATCACTGGTAGTGAGCTTCTCCAGGACGACCCCGAAACCCGCGAACGTAAGTTCATGTTCAGCAAGGGTCCGATCTTCTCAAACCTCGTGCTGGCAGATGAAATTAACCGGACTCCGCCCAAGACTCAGGCAGCACTGCTCGAGGCTATGCAGGAAAAAATCGTTTCGGCCGGCGGCGACGACTACACTCTGGACGCTCCCTTCTTTGTGCTCGCAACCCAAAACCCACTTGAGCAGGAGGGGACATATACGCTCCCGGAAGCCCAGTTGGATCGCTTCATGTTCAAGATTCATGTGGGCTACCCATCACAGCAGGAGGAAATTGACATCATGCGTAGCGTGACTTCGAGTACTGGTGGCAGCCCTCAGGAAGTGCTCAGCAAAGCGGACATTCTCCTTCTTCAGGATCTTGTCGGCCGGGTTCCTGTGGCTGAACATATCTTCCAATACGTTGCGGCTCTTGTCCGTGCCACTCGTCCTTCCGAGGAAAACGCTCCCGGCTTCATCAAGGATTTCGTTTCCTGGGGATGTGGCCCACGCGCCTGCCTCAACCTGATCACCGGCGCCAAGGCCCGGGCCATTCTGCGCGGGCGCTTCGGCGCCTCTCTGGAAGACGTCAAAGCCCTCGCCGCGCCTGTCCTACGCCATCGCATGGGGCTCAACTTCGCAGCTCAGGCAGAGGGAGTAGACGCCGATCATGTGGTCGGCCGTCTCCTTGAGGAAATCCCCAGCGACAAGGAACTCTACGAAAAAGAAGAGGCATCAGCCTAATCTGATCGGCTGCCTACGCCTCTTTCATGAGCTTCTGCCCAAGCCAGCTCTCATCTTTCTTCCCCTGCAATCCACGCGGGGGGAGAGGATGAACCCAAGCAGGGCGCCCGGCACACTCTCACCCGCGACCGGTAGCCCTTCTTCACTTCGATCTGACACACCCAACAACAAAGAAAGGGTGGCGTGATGCCTCCCTAGCCATTCAAGATGCCTGAAGCGACTACTTCATCCAGAGAGCCCTCCTCCTCTTCCCCGGAAGACTCTAGCAAACCACGCGGCCCCAAGTATCTCGATCCAGAGACCCTCTCCAAGCTCGGATCGCTCGACATTGTGGCACGCAAGGTCGTTGAGGGCCTGCGGATCGGCCAGCACAAGAGCCCCAGCAGGGGCATCAGCTCGGAGTTCACCGCATACAGGCAGTACTCACAGGGTGATGAGACACGTAACATCGACTGGAAAGCCTATGCCCGGTGTGACCGATACTACATCAAGCTCTTCGATGCGGAGACGAACTTCGTCTCGAACATGCTGCTCGATGCGAGTCAGTCGATGACCTACCAGTCCGGCAAGATTTCCAAGATCGAATACGCCAAATACCTGGCAGCCAGCTTATCCTATCTCACCATCGATCAGGGCGACTCCGCCGGAGTGGGCATCTTCGATGGGGAGCTGCAAAACTATATTGCTCCCAAAAGCCACATGGGGGTCCTCCAGGACATTTCCTCTGAATTGGAGAAGGTCACCCCGGCACCTAGAACGAATGTGGGAGCCGTTCTTCATGACTTCGCTCATCGGATGACTCGACGAGGATTCGTCATGCTTTTCTCCGACCTTTTCGATAACACGGAAGAGTTCATCGATGGGCTTAACCACCTTCGCTATGGAGGCCATAACGTGATTCTCTGGCACATTATGGACCCCTATGAGATCGAATTCCCCCTGAATGGAATGTGGAAGTTCATGGGACTCGAGGGCGAGGGAGAAGTTATCACCCAGCCTGGCCGGGTCCGTGCAAACTACCTCGAAGAGCTCGAGAAATTCGTCACTGGGATTAAAAAGGCATGCAACAAGTCCGGAGTGGAGCACGTGCTGGTCAACACAAAGGTTCCCATCGAACAAACCATCAGCAACTACCTCCTCCAGCGTTCCGCGCTGGCCAAGGCAAAATAATCAGATCCTGAAAGAATTGTGATTATGCCACCCCTCTTTTCCCACCCGATCCGGACCCTCGCCGTTGTTACGGTGGTGGTGCTTTCGGGTCTGGCCATGGGAAAAGAGGAGGTCATCACCTCTGCGAATCATCCTGCCCTACAACGCGCCCTGACCGAGAGCCCCGATGCCGACAAGGATGCTGACGGACAGCTATCCCTCGAGGAATATACCTTGCTCCTCAATACGCAGCGCCCCAACGACCCGGAAAACCCCAAGGCTCCCCTGCTGCCTGTGCGTCCTGATGGCAATATCGTAATTCACGAATTTGAAGAGAACGACCTTGGGAAAAATCCTGGCTGGAGCCCGGTGCACGCAACCCCTCTGAAGGACAACCCTCTGGGCGCTCTTGGAGGAAACTGGCAACGGGAAGGGGACGCCTTTAGCCGGGACCTGCAATCAGGCACCAAGATGATGCGGCGCAGGGTCGGGCCATTTGAAGGAAAACTCTTCCTCACCACGATCAGTAATACCCAGCGCTCGGTGGGGTCTCTTCGCTCTCCTGTATTTCTCCTCGAGCAGGATTACATCCTGATCCGCATGAGCGGTGGCGGACATCCGGGCCAGATCTGCGTTAACCTGCAAACCTCTGCGGGAATTGTCCGAAGCGCAACCGGCAGTAACGACGACTATTTTGAGAACGTCGCGATGGACGTCCGGGAATTCCGCGGACAATTTGCGCGAATTGAAATTCGCGACCAGCACCGCGGCCTCTGGGGACATCTCAACGTCGACGAGATTCTCATGACCTCCCAGTCAGCGGATTCCAGAGTCATCACCAACCGGCCGGCCCCACCAAATCCCACCGGTGGCCTAGTGATTTCCAGCAGTGGCTCGCATCAGGGAGCTCTCACCCTTGAAAATGGGCAGCTCTCGTGCGGAGGCAAGGTGATCGACAACGAGGTCTTCCTTACGGTCAACCCCCTGCCCGAAAACGTCTCGAGGCTCCCAGGAGCAATACGACTGCTCAATGGAGAGATCTGGAACGCTGAGGTGAAAACCGTCGAAGGAGCGGGCAGAAAGAAGCTTCTTAATATCCGGAGCCAGATCTTCGGAGAACAGAAAGTTCCACTCTCTTCGCTGGCGAGCATGGAATTCATTGCTGGCGAGCCGGGAGACCCTAGAGAACCGGGAACCTTTTACCGCAAAGACGGCGACCCTCTTCCTGGCAGTCTGATCTGGGTTCGCGCGAAGGATATCGCGATCCGCTCTCCGCTCGGCGTGATTCCTGTGGCGCGCGCGTCCGCCCTTCGGTTTGTCCTCGCGAGGCCCACCCCACCCGAGAAGCAGTTGGGAGACGAAATCGGGCTTTCTGATGGCAGCGTTCTTTACGGCAGCACAGCCTTCGAGGGCAATCAGCTGATTATCCAGCACGAAACTCTGGGAGAGATCAGGATCGCTTGGAGCAGCGTTCATTATCTTCGCCGCAATATCCCCGGGCTGATCTGGGTAGACGAAGTTACCAGAACCGTCATGGAAGCTATTGGCCCGGCCCTTCCTCCTCCGCCCCCCCTGCTTACCAGCACCGTCAGCGAGAGCCATGCGCGCTCCCTGCGCATCATGCCGCATACCGTCCTCCGGCTATCCCTGCCTCCCTCCGAGGGTCCAGCTGTCTTTCGAGGACAGCTTCACCCGGTCCCGGGTAATCAGGCACAATTGGAAGTCGCCCTCCTCGATGGAGATTCCCCCATCTGGTCTGGCAAGATTAAGAGCGGCTTCGAGCCCATCTCTCTCTCCCTCGATCTCCCCCGGAGCGAGGAACTTACCATCAAGGTCACATTTGACGGACCCTTGGCCTTCCCCTGTGGGGTAGACCTCCGGGACGCACACGTGATTCGTAGAAACAATCTCAAACCCGAATAAGGAAACACCTCATGGGAGCACTCAATTCAGTCGGACTATGGACAATCATCGGCCTGCTTGGCGTCGCAGTTCCAATCATTATTCACCTCCTCTACCGGAAGCACCGCCGCCAGACAGACTGGGCGGCAATGGAACTTCTACGCAAGGCTCTGGTTACCCGGTCCGGGCAAGTCAAGATTGAGGACCTCCTCATTCTGGTCCTGCGGTGCCTCGCGCTCGCACTCCTTGCCCTGGCTCTGATGCGGATCACCCTCGACTCCAAATCCGTCATCGGAGAGGAACGAATCGGCATGGTTGTCGCCATTGATGCTTCCTACAGCATGAACCACGGCCTTAATTCCCGCTTCGCTGACGCCGTAGAAAAAGCCCGCGAAATCTTCGAGGGCACTGCAAAGGAGGGAGACCCGGTAAGCATCGTGCTGATGAGCAGCCGTCCCGAGATTCTCCTCCGGAGTGCCCGGTATGATCCCGTTCAGGTCAAAACGATCCTCGACGAACTCGATGGCGCAGGGCCCAACTCCCTGAACCTTGAAACCAATATCGAACTCCTCGACGAACTCGTCGCCGAGCTCAAGACTCCGGGCAAGGAAGTCTTCCTTATCACAGATGCTCAGGAAATGGACTGGGCGGAACTCCCACCCGCGGCTCAGGACTCTCTCGAAAACCTCCAGGAAAATGCCAACGTCTTCGTTGTTCCTGCAGTCAACGATGGGGAAGACAACCTCGCGATTGAAAGTCTGAACTATACCTGGGGATCGCTCCGGAAATCAGGCGAAGCCCGTTTTACTGCCCTTGTCCGCAACACTGGGCGGAGCTCCGAGGAGGGCGCGACTCTTGAGTTTTCGATCGACGACACCCTGACCAAGCGAGTAGCGGTTGGCAGTCTCGCTGCGGGCGAATCCCGCCCTATCGAATTCACTACCCAGTTCGAGAAAGCCGGGAATGTCAGCTTGCGGGCAGAATTAAGTAATGATCAGCTTGCGGACGACAATGTCCGCCACGCCGTTGCCCGGATCCGTCCCGGGATCCAGGTCCTCCTCCTTGAGGGCGATATCGAAAACGCCGTGGGGAATCGCAGTGGTGGTTATTATGCCAAGGTGGCCCTGAGCCCCCAGGACAGCGACGAGGAAGAAGGCGTGGTTGTCAACGAAATCGATCCAGCTGATTTTGCACTCGAGAAGCTCAATGACTATGACGTGGTCGTGATGAACAATGTTCTCACCGTCTCCTCCTCGACTGCCAAGAGACTCAAGCGCTTTGTCACCGAGGGCGGCGGACTGATCGTCTTTGCCGGGGACCGGGTGGAAGCTTCCGCATACAATCAAAGCCTCGGCACGGCAGGAGAGGGAATCCTTCCCGCCGAACTGGGGGAAGTCTCCTCTAGTGAGACCGAAGAGGGCTGGTCCATGGAAGCGGCAAAGTCTGACCATCTCCTCGCCCGCCTTACCGCTCGCTATCCGGAAAAGCTTCTGGATGCCATCCGCATCACGAAACAGATCGAAGCCACCCCGACAGAAAACGGAGAAGTCCTGATCACCTCCCAGTCGGGAAATCCCGTCCTGATCAGTCGCTCCACCGGGTCCGGCACAGTTCTTCTTTTCACAACCTCGGCAAGCAAGCGCTGGAACAATCTCCCTCGGGAGCCACTCTATGCGATCCTTCTCCAGCAGGCAGTGACAATGCTAACCAGCGATCCCGATCGCCTGCAGCTCACCGTAGGCAGTGATGCCTCCCTGCCACTCACCAAGCGGGAAGCGGGTGAGTTCGTCTCCCTGCTGAGCCCTGGAGCGGAAGAGGCCGAGGAGATTCGTGTGATTCAGAATGGCGACCAACTCGCAGCGCCTGTTGCTCTCACCAGACAAGGGATCTACGAAATCAAGGCCGAATCAGACAAGCCCGGGGTGGCGATCGCCGCCAATGTGAATGCTAGCGAGTCCAACGTCCGGGTCGTCGAATCAGCGATTCTCACCAACACCCTCGACCCTACTGGCGTCAGGGTTATCAGGGGGGAAGGATCGATGTCCCAGGCCATCAAGAAAGAACGCCGTGGAAGCGAACTATCACAACGACTCCTGCTTGCAGCCCTCATCGTTTTCATCCTGCAGAGCATCCTCGCCCGCCGTTTTACCAACCGCATCAATCGGGAGGACACCAAAGACCTTTCCGCCACCCTCCAGATGAGCCAGGTCGCTGCCGCTCGCCGCAGCTAGCCAGTCACTTAATCCTCTTTTCGAAGCACACTACTAACGCCTCACGCCATGCTCAAGAAACTGTTGGGACTTGATTCCTCACAAGAGATCGACCAGTGGGAACTCGCCTTCCGAGGCGGACCCATCCTGGGACTTCTCCTCATTCTGGCAGCCATTGCCTTCGCGATCTTTCTCTATCGACGCGAAGAGCTGGTGACCCGGAACCGCCGGATAACGATGATCGTTCTCCAGGCGGCTGCCCTCCTCCTTCTGATCCTGGTTCTGATGCAACCTTATGCCAAGATCAGGACCAGCAAGGACTCCAAGCGCTCCATGATCGTGATGCTCGACACCTCGCGAAGCATGGCCATCGAGGATCCCAGAACCGCGGCCGCCGATGTCGAAGAAGCAGCCAAGACCCTGGGCCAGATGGCTCTCGATGCTCCTGCGCTCGGGTCTGACGACGCCCGGGGCATGAAGGAAAAACTCGGCTCCGCCCGCCGCATCGACCTTGCCCGAGCTGCCCTCGCAAATGAGGACATGAAGCTTCTCGACAAGCTGGAGGAGAGCTACGATCTCCGGTTCTTCACCTTTGACTCGCAACTGCGCAGCGAGGATCCCCGCGCCACCGTGGATCTTCCCGCCGAAGACGATGCGCAACCCGCTCCCCTGCCCGTCGCAGAAGGCATATCCTCCCAGATCGGTAATGCCATTGAAGACGCGGTAGATCGATTCTCGGGACAGCCCCTCGCCGGAGCCATGGTCATCAGTGACTTTGCATGGGTTGAAGGCAAGGATCCAGTCAATGTCGCCCGCAGGCTCAAAGAACGCCGCGTACCTCTCTACACTGTTCCCGTTGGGCTCCCCTCTCCCCCGGACATCCATGTCCGCGGCGTAATCGCTCCGGAGGTTGTCTTCAAGGGCGACCGCGTCCCCCTGAGAGTCAAAATCGAGTCTCGTGGATTTGCGGGCAAGGCAGTCCAACTTTACTTCCGGGTCAATGGAGAAGAGAAGGAGAGCAAACAGGTGACCCTGAAGAATGCGGTCCAATTCGAGGAGTTCATGTTTATCCCTGAGGCAGAATCAGGCACCTTGGAGCTCAACTTCGAGATCAAGCTGCAGGAGGGAGAAATTACCGAGGTCAACAATGCCACCAGTCACCAGGTCCGGATCCTCGATGAGAAAATCAAGGTTCTCTATGTCGAAGGCATGCCCCGGTGGGAATTCCGCTACCTGCGCTGGGTCCTCCTGCGCGACCCCCGCCTCCAGGTTCAGTTCCTCATGACTCAGGGAGACCCTGCCCTCGCCGCATCCTCGCCTCTGCACATCGGCCGCTTCCCGGAGGATCCCAAAGTCGCCCTGCAATATGATCTCATCATTCTCGGTGATGTCTCGTCGTCCTATTTCAATACCGCCCAGACCCAGCTGATCGAGAAACTCGTCCGCGAGCGCGGGGGCTCGCTCCTCATGCTGGCTGGCCCCATGGCAGCGCCCTCCACCTATCGCGATACTCCCATCGGCGACCTTCTGCCCATCAACATCGGCACCGGAGGCACCTTCTCCCCCGGGGTCAATGTCTCCCCGGAGGTCACCGAAGACGGCCAGAAGAGCCTTGCGACCTCTCTCTCCCTCGCACCGGATGTGAGTGCCCGCATCTGGCGCAACGTCAACTACATGTCTCTCCCCAATCTCGCGGGAGCAAAATCCGGGGCTACCGTTCTCCTGCGCCTTCCCAAAGCCAATGATGCGGAAGCCGACTATCCGTTAGTGGCGTGGCACCGCTATGGCACCGGCAAGAGCCTGTTTGTGGCCACCGAAGACCTCTGGCGCATGCGCCTTGAGGTGGGCGACCGCTTCCATGCCCGCTTTTGGGGGCAGACTATTCAGTTCCTCACCCTCTCCCGGCTCCTCGGGGCGAACAAGCAGATTAGCATCGAGACTGATAGCAACAGCTACAGCGCGGGGGACCAGATCCGCGTCTTCGCCAATGTGCTCACCGAATCATTCGAGCCCGTGGAAGGAGACAGCTACGAAGTAGTTCTTGAGGAGAAAAATAACCCGGACTCCGCCACCACCATCGAGATGACTGCAGTAGAAAGCACGCCCGGGCTCTACGCAGGATCCTATCTCGCGAGCAAAGATGGCAATTACGAGATCAAGACCCAGCCGCAGGACGCTGATAAATCCAACGCCGCAGAGTTCTCGGTCCAGACCGTCGACCTTGAGGATCGGGAAACCGCCATGCAACCCGACGTCGCACGTCAAGCCGCTGAAATTTCAGGCGGGCGCCAGTTAAGCTTGGCCAGCCTTGGAGAATTCCCCAGCACCCTTCCCGAGGAGAAGCTCATCGCCAATACCGTCAAAATCGAGAGAGAACTCTGGGATACCCCCCTCTGGTTCATCCTCATCGCCGCCCTCGCTGGCGCAGAGTGGTTCCTGCGACGGAAAGATAACCTCGTTTAACGGATCCTGAACAACTCAACAACCGAATAGACTAATGGCCGAAGGACAAGACAGCGGTATCGAACAACGCCTCAGGCAAGCCTACCGCGAGGAAAGGCGGTGGTACAATATACGCGGAGCATCTCGGCTCACGCTCTGGCTCATCGCCCTTCTGGCGGTTGCCTTCCTCATCGACTGGGGCCTCTTTGCCAAGACTCAGATGTCCGGCCCTACCGGCGTGGCTCTGCTCCTGGTGAACGTAGGAATCCTGATATGGGTCTACCGCCGCGAATGGGGGCAATACCGTCGGAGCTACGACCCCCTCACCACCGCCCTCGAGGTAGAGAAACGCCATCCGGAACTGAGCTCCCTGCTCGTCTCCTATATGCAACTCAAGGACGACCCTGACTCGCACGAGGGGAACGTCTCTCAGGACCTGATCAAGGCCATGCGGGATCAAGCCATCGAATTCGCTCGCCCCATCGACTTCAAGGATATCGTGGACCTCGGCCAGCTCCGTAAGATTGGGGGAGTGGCTGGGGGCCTTTTCCTCATCTTTTTCATCGCCGGAATTTTCAACAAGGAACACACCGGAGTTCTCTTCCAGCGCCTGCTGGGGCAGGATGCGGAGTATCCGACCAATACCGTGATCACCGCAACCAGCGAGAATCTCATCATCCGGGTGGGAGGAGAGCCGGTGATCACTGCCACGGTCGCAGAGGACGGAAAAATCCCGGAGGGCGGACGCCTCTTCTTGAAGGAAAAAAATTCCTCCGAGGCGGCATGGAAGGAGGTCCCCATGAGAAGGAGCGAAGACCCCGGCAACGAGTTCTCTTTCAAACTCAAGCCCGTCGACCGGGATACCCTCTTCTATGTGAGAATCGGGGATGATCGCAGTGAGGAATACACCATCGACGTCATTACTTCTCCGCGTATCGCAAGCGTCGGAATCGCTCTTCAATATCCGGAATATATGAACCGGGATGCCGGGACCCACGACGATCTCAATCTTGAGGTTCCAGAGAATACCACCATACGGTGGACCGTCTCCTGTAATACTCCCGTGAGCGCGTGGGAGGTTCTCGTTCCCTCAGATTGGGGGAAGGAAGCCACCGAAAACAACACCGGGGAGCCCAATCCCGAGACTGATGAGGATACTCCCAAGTTTCGCTCTATTCTCGCGGATCTCGACGAGGCAGGCACCACCGCCACATTCGAAATCCCTGTCGCCAAGGCTCTCAAATACTCCTTCCGGTGGACTGAAAAGGCTAATGGATTCCAGTACGAAGACGTCCAGTATGGAGTTAAGGTGACCAGCGACGGACTCCCGGACGTGGACCTGATCGAACCCCGCGAAGTCGGATACGCTACCGTGGGCAAAGTCGTCAAAATGGAAGCGAAGGGAACCGATGACATCGGTCTCGATAAGGCCTGGCTAGTCTACTCCCTCAATGGCGCCGACGAAAGCAAGGTCGAGATCTTCAATTTCGAGGGAGATACCAACAAAACCTTCGATTACAGCTGGAAACTCGCTGACAATCTCAAGGAACTCAAGCCGGACGATCGTGTATCCTTCGCGATTGAGGTTGCTGACAAGCATCCTGACCGGGAAATCCACCTGCGGCGCACCGCCCCTCGACAATTGACTATCGTTACTCCCGAAGCTTACCTAGAATGGTATCGCAGCGAATACGGATCGCAGATCGAGGAGCTGAAGCGTTCCCGCAACCAGGAGCTCGCCGCCCAGAAGGCGGTAATCCAGATACAGACCGAAGAAGGCATCGAGCCAGTCAAAGATGATGATGAAAACGAATAGCAAATTACTCAGTGTGACCCTCGCCGCTGCGAGTCTTCTCATGCTTCCAGGGTTCGCCCAGGAGCAAAATGAGAGAGCTGATAGCATCATTGGCACCAAGCAGCGTCTCGGCACAGAGGTCAACCGCCAGAATGGAGTTGGCCGCAAGATGAATTCCGTGGTGCGACGCCTCAGTTTCCTTCTTGAAGATCTGCAATCCAACGGACTCGCCGAGGAGGGCAATGCCACTACTCTTGGCGAAACAGGCAATGCCCTCAGGGGGCTCCGTAACGAGAAGATTGTGGCCGCCCGCGATGAACTCTCGAACGCTCGTGAGAAATTTCAACCCGGCAAACCAGAAGTCTCTCATCCTCATCTCACAGAAGCAGGGAAAACGATCGAACAAATCGTTGAAGAACTCGGCAAGATCATCTCCGGCGCCAATACTGTTCTCGTCGACGACCTCCTCGTAAAACAGATTCGGGAGATCATTAAGACGGAGGAATTTATGCAACGCCAGACCAAGCAGTGGGGCATTGAAGCATACACCAACAAGGAGGCTGCCAAAGTGGACCAAGCACGGCTTGGTAGAGCCCAGCAAGCCGTTATCGATCGCTACGGCCAGTTTTTCCAAACTCTTGTCAAAGCACGGAAAGAAGCTGTTGACGAAGAGACTCTGAGCCGGTTTGGCCGGGCTGAGCTCTCCCTCCTTGAGAGCAAGCCTGTTGCCCATATGGCCCGAGCAATCGAGCAAATTGCCCAGACTAAGGCAGCTGATGCGGTGACAGACCAGGAGAAAGCCCTCGAGGCCCTCCGCGAAGTGGAAAAAATCCTTGCCGCTGAATCCAGCGGCATGTCGGACCTCGTTGAAGATATTGCCGAGATTCTTGCCGATCAGAAGGATCTGCAACAGGACACTATACAAGCTGAGGGAGAAGTTTTCAAATCCGAGCAGAGTCAGCTGGAAGCACGTCAACTTGAGATTGGCATCCGGGTCGAGGAAGTGACCGCAGAACACCTCCCCGAGGAAGCAACTCCGGATACTGAGGATCCACTCCGTGATGCCCTCACCGAGGCAGGAGAGCACGTGACCGTGGCAGCCGCAGAAATCAATACCGGAAACAAGGATGGCGGCCTCAAGGCCCAGAGCGATGTCATCGCCGCATTGGAAAAAGCTCTCGCTGCAGCAGAGGCTGGAGCAGACGCTGAGCTCGGATCTGGCGATGGCCTTTCCGACGATGGAGGAGCCGGCGACGATGGCTTCGGCGACGATGGCTTCGGCGACGATGGCTTCGGCGACGATGGCTTCGGCGACGATGGCTTCGGCGACGATGGCTTCGGCGATGATGGCTTTGGTGATGACGGAGCTGGTGCCGGAGCTGGTGCCGGAGCTGGTGCCGGAGCTGGTGCCGGAGCTGGTGCCGGAGCTGGTGCTGGTGCTGGAGCAGGTGCTGGTGCTGGAGCAGGTGCAGGTGCAGGTGCTGGAGCAGGTGCTGGAGCAGGTGCTGGAGCAGGTGCTGGTGCTGGTGCTGGTGCTGGAGCAGGTGCTGGTGCTGGTGCTGGCCAAGGAAGCGGTCAGGGACAGGGTCAAGGCGGAGGCCAAGGAAAGGGCAACCCCCTCGACCTCCAGGAAAGCTCCGCGGCTGGAACATCTTCAACTGTCGCCCAAGGAGACGCTGTCGCTCGAAGCCGCCAATCAAATACTTCTCTCACCCGGCGCAGACGCTCTGCTGCCATCCAAAACTATGTGCAGCCCCTTCCGGTCGAGTTCCGGAAGATGGTTGCGGAGTATTACGAAGCTCTAGAGGAATGAATACCCGAACACTTCGCACCACAACCATGGCTGCCCTGGCGGCAGCCTCTCTCTTCAGTTTGACCCTCTGCCCGACCCGGACGGAGGCGCAGGATGAATCTGCCCCGACCCAGACCGTTGGAATCGCAAGGCTCACCCCGGAAGCCGAAGCCTCCATTAAAAAGGGTCTGTCCTATCTCGCCAAGGCGGGGGTTCAGAATCCGGATGGAAGCTGGGGAGGCTCTCAGAACCCAGTTGCTGAGACATCGGTAGGCCTCATGGCCTTTATGCTGAAGGGCTATGTCCCTGGCCGTGGAGAATATGGGCGCCTCATGGACAAGGCCATTTCCTACCTCATCAACAAGGGACGCGAGCAGCGTGGATTCATGGGGACCCCGAATAATCATGCCGGAATGTATGAGCACGGGCTCGCCGTGCTGGCTCTCTCAGAAGCCTGGGGTCAAAGCAAGAATCCCCGTCTGAAAACCGGCCTGCGCCGCGCAGTCGATATCATTCTGCGGGCCCAGAATGCAGAGGGTGGATGGCGATACAACCCGGAACCCCGGGACGCAGACCTCTCCATGACGGTCATGCACGTGGTGGCACTCAATTCCGCCCGGGAAGCTGGCATCTCGGTCCCGGATGCCACCATCGAAAAAGCCACCAAATATGTCCTTTCCTGCCAGGACGAAGACAGCGGAGGGTTCCGCTACCAGCCCGGCGGGGGAGAGCCTGGATTTGCGAGATCCGCAGCCGGAGTCATGTCTCTCATTATGTGCGGACAGCTCCGACATAAGGCAACCCAGCGTGGGCTAGCCTTCCTCAAAGCCTATCCCGATCGCAAGTTCGACAAGAACTATCCCCGTTTTCACTACTCCCACTACTACGCCATCCAAGCCATGTATCAGGCCGGGGAGTCGGACTTTCAGTCCTGGTACCCTAGGATAGCAGCGACCATCGTCTCCAAGCAGGGGGAGGATGGAAGCTGGAGCGGGGCCCACGGCACAGTATACGGAACTGGATTCTCGATTCTCATCCTTGGGGTGCCCTACCGCTTTTTACCGATTTATCAACGCTAGCAGCCGGCCTCTTCCGGACAGGGAAATACGACCACCGGGAGAGCCGGGGCTCGCACCATCTCACTCGCTAAGGTTACCAATGATACGACTTTCCCTCAGCCTTTGCATTGGTCTGATCGTCCAGGTGAGCGGCTGGAGCCAGGCTGCCCCGCCCCCCGCAGGGGCAGGGCGGATGATACAGCAACTGCAGAGCGAGAGCTGGATTGAACAGGCCGAAGCTCTTCACTACTTGGGGGAACATCGTGTTGAGATGGCCGCGAGGCCGGTGCGATCACTGCTGGAGGCAAAGACCGTCCACCCCTGGACTCGTGGTCAGGCCCTTCTTTCCCTGTCTCACATTGAAGGAAAAGTGGATCCGGGTGAATTCGGAAGATGGGTTGCCCATGCTGACGCCGCCGTCCGGGCGGCTGCCGCTGAGGTTCTCGAGTCTTACGGAGGCAATTCCGCAATGACGTGGATCGAAATCCTGCTCAAGGATTCAGACTTGGTCGTCAAGTGCCATGCTGCCGCAGCTCTTGCCAAACGCCGAGAGGCTGCCGCATGGAATGTAGTGGACCCACTCACCCTGGAGCCCTCCGTCTCTGCCGCGAGGGCCTCCGCAAGGGCCCTTGCCTTCACGGGCACCGCGGAAGCCCAAGCACGACTCACAATGCAAATCTCGAAGCCGGGTTTAATGCGGGAATCCCTACGAGGAGTCCGGAGCATCGAAGATCCAAAGCTGATCCCGATCCTGCTGAACCTACTACCCAATCTCGAGGAAACTCACCTGAACTACGGAATGATCCTCACCACTTTGCAGAATCAGGAATGGAAGGAAGTGACCACCGGCCTTACCTCCTTTATTCAAAGCGGTAGCGAGGAAAAGGTGAGAACTGGCGCCCGTCTCATCACAACCCTTACCCGCTCCCCGGAGCTTGGCGCTCCTCTTCGCAAAGCACTGGGTAAGGCCACCCGGACCGAGACAATCGAGGCCGGCCTGATCGCTCTCGGTTCCGCGGCAATGAATCCCGATGAGCACCAGGAGTTCTTTCGCTCGAAGCTCAGGCATGAGGAATCACCGATTCGCTCCTTGAGCATTCGCTGCCTCGCTCACTGCAAGGAGATCAATCACTACGAAGTTTTGCGGGAGAGCCTGGACGATGAGGACTTTGAGGTGGTTGAAGCCGCTCTCAGTGCTCTCAAGCGGCAGCCCGCGGTCAATGCCCCCAAGGGGCGGTTGGTTTCCTATCTTGAAACGCCCCTGTCCAGTAACAACGAGTCTATTCGGTCCCTCGCTTATGAGGTCCTCGCCCATGCAGGCAGCGAAGCCGACTTTCGCCCGGCGATGGCCGCTCTTGAGGAGCTTCTCACCGGCACCGATGAGACCCTTCGTTCGTCCGCCGCAACTGCCTTAGGCGCTCTTGCTCCTGAGGATCAGATCGGAGAGGTGGTGGCGGCCCAAGGATACCTCGCCCACTGGATGGTGATCGGCACCTTCCTCAACGACAAGGAGCACAAGGCCTTCCATGAAATTCATGAACCAGAAAAGGAGCTCGATTTCGAGAAAAGCTACAAGGCGACCTATATCTGGCTCCTCGAGGGCCGGAGCGATAAACCGATCGAGCGAGAAGTCACCTGGGGTGAAGGCATCGTCGACCAGACGGATGGAAAACTCTCCATGTCCTCGCAGTTGCCTCCGCCTGGATCCTTCGCGGTGGGTTACGCTGTAGCAGATATCCACGTTGATAGTGAGAGGGAGGTATTTCTCGACATCGATGGGGACGACGCCTTTCGGGTATGGCTTAACGACGAAAAGATATCGGAAAAAATCGCTCCCTACGAACACCGCAAGGACTGCATCGCTGAAGACAAGGGGCTTAAGGTCAAGCTCGTGGCCGGCACCAACCGGTTCATCGTCAAGTCCGCGAACATTGATCACCGTTGGTGGGTGCGACTACGCCTCACAGATTCCAATGGAATCCCTACTCCTTTCCGAAGACCATGAGCCAGAGTATGCGATTGCTTCTCTGCATACTTCTCCTGCTCAGCGCTAAAACCTTCGCTGCTCCCGAGGGGCCACCAACCTCTGACCCGCGCTGGGCCGAGGCGCAGAGCAGTCATCAGACGGGCAACAAGGACGAAGGTCACCGACTCCTTATCGCACTCACCGACTCCTGCCCGGGCGATCTCGGCCTCGCAGTAGCTTGCTATTCCGCAATTCTCGAGGTGGAGGGCCGGCCCCTGAAATCCAATCCGTGGATCGATCTTGCAGCTGACAGACTTATGGCCCTCGAGCAGTTTGGGGCAATCTCGGCAAATACCGAAGTCGTCCACGAGGCTGTCTCCCGCGTCATTGACAAGGCTCTTCTGGAGGGGCGGCACCTTGAAGCCCGCGCGACCAGCGACCGGTTCCTGCGGAAGAACCCAAACGACCTCTACTGGCGCATTCGCCACGCTTACAACTACCGGAGAATGGACCTGCTCGATACTCTTCCTCTCTACCAGAAATTGAAGGAGGAATACGATCCTGACCATCCCCATCCGTCTACCCGCCAACTGTGGGCCTGGATACAGCCAGAACTTAAGACCATCGAGCAGCTTCCCGAGCCTATCTACCCTCTTCCCAAGGGAACCCCACTTCTTCTCATGGAGCCGGATGATCCGGATGGTTACTGGAGAACCGTGCTGGACCGATCTCCGGCAGATATCCCCACCATGGTTGACCGGGTCGCGGCTCTCTCTGCCACCCAGATCGTGCCTTGGGCAGATCAAACCGGGCTCACCGATCCCCTGCGAGCTCTTGACCTCCACCTCCAAAGCAAGCCCCCTCTGGAACTCAAGGCCCTGCGTGAACTCCAGAACGATCTTTTCGCCCGGGAAAGGCTCCCAACAGATCCCAGAGAGAGAGAACTCCTGACCCTTAGCCGACGTTTTGCTTGGTCCGACACCATGCACAGGAAACTCCTCGCACTGGGCAACACCGCACTCTGGACCGGACGCCCTGAATCCGCCCTGCGCAGCTTTCAGGAACTCCTCAGTCACACCGAGGATCCAGAACTCAGCGGGAATGCCCAGACAGGACTCTGGACCGCCCTGAAAGAGATTGGAGCCACAAACGAGATTAAGGCTTCCGCCGGTATTCTAGACCCGGGCAAGACCTACTTATGGATGGGAAAGCCTGCCAGAGCTGCAGACATCAGACGCGAACTCCTTAAAGACCACGTCGCCCCCACGGAAATCATTGCCCCCACTCTCGAATCCTTGAGTCAACACGTCCTGAACCTTCCTCCGGTTTCCCCATGGCCAACAGACACTCCCGCTGTCGGCTTTGGGATCGACCTGCAGGTATCTGGGACGCAGGTCATCGCCAGCGGCCGCAACCTGCTTGTAAGCTACGATGCCGAGAACCCTGGTTCCCCACTCTGGTCCCAGCTCCAGCGCCATCCTGTTGAGCACCATCGAAGGACCGGATATCACCCCGGCTATTTCCAACCCTTGATAAGCAACGGGATAATTTACACGAGATGGGGGCTTAACTCTCTCCCTGACGGGATTGCCGCATTCATGATCGACGGAGGAAAGCCACTCTGGGCCTACACTTACGAACGGGGACGCTCCCCATTTTCCAAAGGCGTTCCGATGGGCGATCCGGCAGCGGCGGATGGGAGTCTTTTTTACCTGCAATGGCATACCCCAGGTGACGTTACTGACCGGAATCGTACTATTAGCCTAATCAACTTTGACCTGCAAAAGCGGCACCCCCGATGGTCAGCGGATCTTGCAAGCTCGGGAAAAGCCATGGATATGGCCGGAAGCATCCAAAAATCTGCACCCCAGAATACCCTTTACGGAAATTCGGTCACAGTTCACCGCGGAGCTGTCTACTGCAACACCAATGCCGGAATGATCATTCGCTGTGATATCCGCGATGGACAGGTCGACTGGACTCATAACTACCGCAGAAAGAATTCCAGCCTCGTCTCAGAAAACCTGGGCACCCGCCCAATTATCAGCGGCAATAATGTCATCTGCATGCCGAGAGATGATGGCCGGATTTTTGCCCTCGACCAAAAGACTGGCCTTCTGGTGTGGGACAACCCTCTCGTGGTCGGCACTGAGGCTATCGGAGTGTGCCGAGATATTCTTATAGTCCGCGGAGCAGGAGTTATGGCAGGGCTGGACGTCGGCACCGGAAAGGCCCGCTGGTTCCGCCCTATCCCGGAAGGCCCGTTGGGACGGTCCTTGCTGATAGAAAACTCCGTGTATGTAGGCTCCGTAAACCAGCTTGTCCGATTGGACGCATCTACTGGAAAGGTTTTGGAAGAGCGGCTCTGGGCGCTGGGTAACGAAAGACCTCTGGCATTCACCGTTAAGGGGAACCGGTTATTCGTGATAAGCGATAGTCCCGCTCCGGACCACCGCCACGATCTTGGCAAGCCCCTGGCTAAGGTTGACACCCCCGCGCGCGCCCTAGAGCTTCCTCTCAAACGAACATGGCAGCTCAACCGCGGTAACGCACGGATCGCCATCCCCCCTGCCACTTCAAATCTGAGGGAATCCGCCTACATTCTCTCCGGGGGGATCCTCGAGTCCATCGACCTCAGCCCGAGTGGATCGATCAACTGGCGCCGTTTTGTGGATGCCCACAAGGCCCAGCTGTCATTCTTCGATGACAAGCTTCTCCTCGTGGAAAACGGACGAACCCGGCGTGGCTACAGCCGCGCTGTCGCCTTCAGTGCCAAATCCGGGCGCATCCTGTGGGAATCCATGGTTCCTGCCTCACTTGGCAACCCACTCTTCTTTGACCGCAAGCTCATGTATCATGATCGCCGGGGAAAAATGGTGGTGTTGGACCTTGAAACCGGAAAAATAGTCTGGCAACGCACCTTGGACGAGGGAGATCTGGTAGATCCGCACTGGGATGGGAAGCGGCTGCACATCTTCCATGCGTCATCGTGGCACGGACCGCACCTCCTCGTTCTTGATCCTGCTACGGGAAACACGGTCACGCGTGATTCCGTCATGATGAGCGCCTCGGCCGCCCCCAACATTGCCAAGCCCGTAGATGATGGATGGCTGGAAGTCCGCTTCCCTGAAAGGACCGCAAGTTGGATTCGACTGACAGCCCTTTCCGAGGTTAACGGTCAAGGGTGGGCGTCTGCCGCAGAGCTCCATGTTCTCGATGCGGAGGGCAAGCCTCTACCAAGGAACAAATGGGCCATTGAAGCGGAGCATGAAAGGAACAACGGCCTACGGGCCCTACCTCGCAATCTGATCGATGGTGATCCGTCAACATGGTGGCACTCTCCATGGAAAGATCCCGAAAAGCCCGTCATCGGGAAAATTATTCCCCATCCCCATTTTATCCATATCAACCTTGGGCAGAACTACAGAATCAGTGGGTTCCGCTATCTTCCAGCCAATATCAATAATAACAATGGCATGATCCGCGATTACGAGTTTCATTCCCGGGAAAATCATCAGGACTGGGGAACTCCTGTTGCTGCAGGAGTACTCGTCAACCGGCTCAGGGTGACACGAAACTATTTCGGACCCGGTGCTGTCTTCTTCGATGCTCGCAACTATCCGGGCAAGGATCAGGCCGTTTTCCGGCATGATCTCGATAAACAGACCACGAAACTTGTCGAGAATCAGGCCCATCTTCTCTCCATGCACGGGCCTTACGCCCTGATCACCTCCCAGAACAAACTTATCCTGCGGCGCTCCGATGATCCTTCCTACCGCTTTGAACTCACCCCTCGCATCAACCATGGTCATCATGGGCACATCGTCATCGAGGGAGACCGGCTGACAATGGGGCGCCACAAGATTGCAGTAGCCGATCTGAAGAAAAAGCAGTTCCTCGAAATACCAGAAAGTCCAGGCTCTCGCCGTAATCAGAATGGAACCTTTGTCCGGATCTCCAACGGGCATTTCCTGAAAATTGTCCATCACGGCAACAAGCAGGAGCTTACCATTATAAACACTGCCAGTGGCAAGATCGTCGAGGGAACGATGGAAACCCAGACTGAGCGCTTTACCGAAGAGCGCTTTATCAAGGCCCCGGGCCAGCGCCTTCTTTCATTCGGCCGCACCCTGCTTTTCTACGACAACTCGACCCTGAGCGCCTGGGTCACCGCGGACTGATTTCCAGGCAGGAGGCCTCGGCCCCATCGAAGGCCTTTCCAAATCATCGCTGGGGATCTACAAGAGAATATGCGCTGCTTCCCCGCCCTTCTGGCCCTTTCCCTCTCTCTTGCCTCTGCCGCCAGCGGTCGACCGCCCAATATCGTCTACATCATGTCTGATGAACTGGCCTATTATGAGCTGTCTCACATGGGAAATCCCTACATCAAGACTCCACGGATCGATGCCATGGCGAAGGATGGAATACGCTTCACCCATGCCTTTGCTGCAGCTCCCGTTTGTGCGCCACTACGCTGCAACCTCATGACGGGGAAGCATGCTGGTCACACCTCAGTTCGTGCAAATGATGGAGGCACTCCCCTCCGCGCCGATGAAGTTACCATTGCTTCCCTGCTGAAGAAAAAGGATTACTCCACCGGAGGATTCGGCAAGTGGGGTGCTGGCGGCCGGGACTCTACTGGTGTTCCGGAGAAACACGGATTCGATATATTCTATGGCTACTACGACCAAGTTCATGCTCATTCGTTTTATCCACCCTACCTCATTCGCAACAGCGAGGAGGTAAAACTGGCAGGGAACGAAGGCGGACGCAGCGGAAAAACCTACTCGCATTACGCCATCATGGAAGAGGGTCTCAAATTCATCCGGGACAACAGGGAAAAACCCTTCTTCTGCTATCTGCCCATCACGCCTCCACACGGCATGTACGATATTCCCCGCGATGACCCTGCATGGGAGCACTATGGGAATGAAGCTTGGATGAAAGACGATAAGATTTCACAAGATGTGAAAAATTATGCAGCCATGGTGACCATGGTCGACGACAACGTCGGGCAGGTATTCGACCTCCTTGCCGAACTCAACTTGAGTAATGATACCATTGTCTTCTTCTCTGGAGATAATGGAGGACAGGACCGATTTCGCAGCCCGAAACACCCCAGGGGGTTCTTTGGACCTAACAAAAACCCCGTAACTGGCGTGGAATTCCGCGGCGGCAAGGGCAGCCTCTATGAGGGGGGACTTCGCATTCCATTTCTCGTTCAG
Source organism: Roseibacillus sp. (assembly GCA_029242545.1). GTDB lineage: Bacteria > Verrucomicrobiota > Verrucomicrobiia > Verrucomicrobiales > Akkermansiaceae > Roseibacillus_B. The sequence goes on along the minus strand of JAQWTV010000060.1, from coordinate 13,611 downwards.
TGGCCGGGACGGATCCAGCCCGGCCAGGTCAGCGACCTGATGTTCGCCCAATATGATATTCTTGCTACCCTTTCGGCCCTGGCGGGAGCAAAAGCTCCGAGTGATACAGATGGCATTTCTATCCTGCCAACCCTGCTGGGAACCGGAGAGAATTCAGCCAAGCAGAAGCTCCACCCCCACTTTTACTGGGAGTTCGGAAATATGCAGGCCGTGCGCATTCAAAATTGGAAGGGCATCCATATCCGGAATAAAAAAGAGTGGGAACTATACGACCTCGATAGCGATATCAGTGAAACGACCAATCTAGCTGCGGATCACCCGGGGATCATTGCCAAAATGACCACCGTCATAGAGGAAAGCCATGAGCCGGCCCGCCCTGGCACCTATACCACGAGGGAGCGGCACGAGCGGGACCGGCGGGCAAAGTGGGGAACCTCCCTTCCCCAGCAAGCCCCGGGAGCAGGCAAGATGAACCGTATCAAGGAAAAAGGTCTCATTCCCTTCGAAGAGATGAAACTCCTGAGCTCCAGCAGCGAAAATCGGTCGAATAATCGGAAGGCCACCTTTGCGATCGACGGCCGTCCGGATACGCTATGGCACTCAAGCTGGTCTGATGGACTGAACGCGCATCCGCATGAATTGGTCATCGACCTTGGATCCCCATGTAACATCACGGGGTTCCGCTATCTTGCGCGCCAGGATGGAGGATGGAACGGGGCCTTTGCTGAGACCGAGTTCTATGTAAGCAATTCCCCCACCTCGTTCACTGAATGTGCCGTCAAGGCCAGCTTCACCAAGACGAGGAAAGTCCAGTCCGCGCGCTGCAAAAAACCTGCCCATGGCCGCTATGTGAAGGTTCGCGTCCTGTCCGAAGTTAATGGGAAGGCCTGGGGTTCCGCGGCGGATCTGGGCGTGGTCGGAAGAAGGAGTAAATAGCGGGATCCGTGCTCTCCCACATATTCAGTATTTCCGTAGCCGGAGCCCCGAGAATCTTGAGACCCCCTCATCAAAACGCTGTAATTTAGGCCTTCCGGGTTTTCCTTGACCCCCGCTTCCTCCGCGGCACCCTCGCTACTACCCCTCCTGTCATGTTCATCCTGCGATCGCTCTTCCCCCTCCACCAGAGCCTCGTTCCAGTTGCCCTCGCGCTTCTGATGATCACTCCCGCAGCTGGTCAGCTAATTCAGATTTCGGGGAACGGGCGGACTATCAGCAACGGAGATACCACTCCAAGTAGCAGGGACCATACCGATTTCGGCCAAGTGCTGGCAGGATCTGGACCAGTCGACCGGAATTTTCTCATCCGGAATCTTAGCCAGGTTCCTCTGCAGATCCTTTTCTTCCAGCGGACTGGGACTCACCCGGGCAACTTCACTATCACCGACCCCCCCGAGCCTGTAATTCCGGGAAATGGAGAAGCTTCCATCACGGTCCGGTTTATCCCTCCTGCCACCGGGGGGCTAAGGAGTGCGACCATCCGGCTCGTGACGACATCTTCAATCGACGGTGACTTCCAATTCGACATCGCAGGTGAACTCATCCTGCCCGCTCCCAATATTATTGTCTTGGGAAATGACGTAGTGATCCCTGACGGAGCGTTCTCCCCGCTTGAAACCAACAACACAGACTTCGGAACCCTTAACCTTGGGGACACTCCGCGCACGCGCACATTTTCCCTCCAGAACGACGGCGACCAGACGCTCCGGATTGGCGGCCTCAGCGTCACCGGGATTAACAGCGATCAGTTCGCAATCAGCAGAGAGCCCGCTACCTTTGTTCCCCCTGGGGGAGAGACCAGTTTCGATATTCGCTTCAATCCGGACCGGGAAGGCGCACATCGAGTCACCATCCTGATCACCAGCAATGACCCCTCCCCGACCGAAAGAACTTACAGCTTTACCCTCCGGGGGACTGGTGTCTCACAGTATCCCAGAATCGTTCTGACAGGTAACGGGCTGGAAATCCTTCCGGGGGAGGATTCCCCTCGTCCGGAAAATCACACCCAATTTCCTGAGGCCGACCTGCAAGCTATCTCTACTCGTGTCTTTATGATCGAAAACACCGGCGACGCTACCCTCACGATCAGCGGCATTCAAATTCTGGGCCCGCACGGCGCCGAATTCAGCACCTCAAACACTCCACCAGTCCAGATTGATCCGGCGGGGACATTCCCCCTCCATATTAACTTTCGCCCCACGGAACAAGGCGTGCGGATCGCAGATCTCCAAATCACGAGTAACGACCCCTCCACCCCGGTTTTTGAGGTCTCCTTGAAAGGCCTTGGCGGACGGTTTAAGCTCCTTGGGATCGAAAGGGCCGCCGAGGATACAATCATCACTTTCACCACTAGAGCCACTCCCGGAGCCTACATCTATCGTATTCTCTACTCTCCTGATCTCGAAACCTGGGATTCTGTCGGTTCCATTTTCTCGGGCGGAAGGGAAACCCTGCGGTTCCGACACCGCGGCAGTAACAGGGCTCCAAGGGGATTCTGGAGAATCGAGGAAGAGAGCCTCTAGAGAATTCTTATTCGGCAGCCCGCCTCGTAATATCCGCCAACCCATCCAGGAAGCGGATATGGCATTGAACCCGCCGATAGAGTGAATATTCCGAGGGCGTTTCAAAAGTCAAAGCTGTCCGTGCATGATTCAGAAAGAGGTGAACAGCTTCTGGCACACCTCCGATCTCCTCCACGATTTGTTCCAGTCCGCGGGTTCTCCGCATCACACCATTCCTTGACTCCCTGCCATCGACTCTCCCTCGGTGGCGGGGAATGGTCCTTTCCACCTTCTTGAGAAGTGCGGCTCCCAATTTTTCCCCCCGCCGGGCAAGTTCATAGACGTAGACTCCCTTGGCATCAAAATCCTCATGAAGGCAGGCTGCGATACCGAAATTACAGCCTTCGATTAAATGGTGTATCTCAGCGATCATCCTGATATCGGGCTGGTCAAAACAACGGTTCAAATCCCTGCCCTTTTCATCCTCTCTTATATTATTAACGAGGCCCCATGGATTCAGACATGGAAAGATGATCACTGGGTGATTCTGCAGGAAGGGGATGTTCTCTTCAGCCCATTGAAGAAGCCCCTGCACTGCCGCTGGCTCATCGCCATGAATACCGGCACTGAGATAAAGAGCTCTACCAGAGCTCTCCCGATGATTTGAAAGGGCCAGAATGGTCGAATGGTTCACTCCTTCAAGGTCGTCTACCTGCAAGCCTGCCTTCCTGGCAACCATCCGCCAACGCTTCAAAAGAAAGTCAACATCATGACAGCGATGGCTGGCCAAGTAGATGCGCTCTGCCCGGGTCATGCCTTTCGCTTCGCACAGTGAGGCGGAGAGGTCCACCCGAATGGAGGAAAAAAGCATCTCGCAGGGTCGCGCAGCCCCCTTTATACAAGGAATAACTTCTCCGTTTTCATGCGCAACACTCGGCCAATCCTCCTCCATTCCCTAGCCACTATTTCACTCCTTCTCGCAGGCACTGGGCCGCTTTCTGCCCAGAAAAATCAGGTCGAGGAAGAAAAGAAGCCCTGGTGGGATGCTCCACAGCCCCGCTTCTCTAAATCGGAGCTTGGAGGGGTCTTCAGCGGCACAGTGGATATGCGGGGAGACGCCAAGGTATCCCATCGCACCATTTACAAAGCGATCGCAGTGCGACTCGGAGAGGGCGGAAAAAATGGCACCGTTCTCTTTGATACCGAAATGATGCGTATGGCCTGCGCGATCCCCAGCAAAACCGTGATGTTCAATACATACCGGGATGGGCTTGGGGGAGCAGGCCACTGGGTCGGATCTCCTTATCTTTTCACCGCTGAGAGCGGTCCATCATGGGCCGATGAAGAGGGGAACTTCGAAGATCTTCGAGAGGGCAAGAAAGCAGGTCCACTTCCGAGGTCGTGGGCCCAATACCGTGGACTCTACCGCCACGGGGAGCGGGTAGTGTTTTCCTACCGCATCAACGGAGTCGATATTCTCGATATGCCATGGATTGAAGAGGTCGGGGGCCTCAAAGTCTTCACCAGGACGCTGGAGATCAACCCCTCGGACTTAAGCTTGGTCCTGAAGATTTGCCAGGCCCGGGACAACACCGAAGCTCCAACAGTTGTCATGCCTCAGGGCAAGCCCGATCCTTCCTTTGCACTTGCGAAGGAAGATGGGGAGTGGCATCTGGGCATCAAAGCGAGAAAGAGCAAGGTTCGAATCAAAATGATACTGGCCTCAGCGGCCACGAATCAGAGCCAGAAGATTGTAGCCGCCACTTCGGCTATTCCAGCGGCTGAGGACCTCTCCCGCTTCTTAAAAGGAGGCCCCCCTCGTCACCCCGCACCGCTCGTCACCAAGGGGGCTCTCAGTGGGGAGAAAGGCCCCTACGTTGTCGATACTATCACTCCTCCTTTTGATAACCCGGATAAGATCCTTTTCCGATTTGGTGGACATGACTTCTTCTCAAACGGAGACATTGCCGTCTGCTCAATAGACGGTGACGTATGGCGTGTTTCAGGCATTGACTCAAAGCTCGATAAAATCAGCTGGCGCCGTCTGGCCACTGGTCTTTTTCAGCCTCTGGGGCTGAAGGTCGTAAAGGACAAGGTGCATGTCCTCGGCAGGGACCAGATCACCCGACTTCACGATTTAAATGGGGACGGCGAGGCTGACCTCTACGAATGCTTCAACAACGGATGCCGTATCGGGAAACATGTCCACGAATATGCCACCGGACTGGAAACGGACCCTGAGGGGAACTTTTACTACGTCAAGGGCCACGGAGCTAATAATGAGCACGCGGGCACTCTGCTGAAAGTTTCCGCTGATGGGGCTGATATCAGCGTGGTCGCGACGGGATTCCGCTGGCCTAACGGCTCTGGAGCCGGACCCAACGGCGAGCTTACGGTAGCTGACCAGCAGGGAACGTGGGTCCCTTCCTCCCGAGTAGATCTGGTCAAAAATGGGGGCTTTTACGGATTCATGAATGCTCACCACCGGAAAGAGGCTCCAACCTCCTACGACGGCCCTCTCTGTTGGATTCCCCATAAAGTAGATAATTCCTGTGGAGGCCAAACATGGAATACCTCGGATAAATGGGGCCCTTTCAAAGGGCACATGGTTCATTGCTCCTACGGAAAGTGCACCCTCTTCCTCGTAATGCAGGAAAACGTCGGAGGAGTCGACCAAGCAGGGGTCTTCCAGTTCCCCTTTAAATTTCAGTCGGGTGGAATGCGGGCCCGTTTCAACCCTCATGATGGCCAGCTATATGTCAGCGGCCTCAAAGGATGGCAGACAAGCGGAGCCAAGGACGGATGCCTCCAGCGGGTTCGCTTTACAGGGGCCAAGGTCACTATGCCCCGAAGCCTGAATATCCATGAAAATGGTATTCGTGTCGGCTTTACTCAGCAACTCGACAAGGAGCTCGCCGAGGATCTCGATAGCTGGCAGATCGAACAATGGAATTACCAGTGGACCAGCAAATACGGCTCAAAGGAATACAAGGTCTCGGAACCATCGGCTACCGGACACGACAAGGTAGAAGTCCGTTCTGCTCGGCTCCTCCCGGGAGGGCAGGAAGTCTTCCTCGAAATTCCCAACCTTGCTCCTGTCATGCAGATGAAAATTGAATTTGATCTCGAGACCGCAAATGGCGATGAAATGATCGGAGCCCTGCACAATACGATTCATGCTCTCGGTCCGGCATTATAGAGCCTCGGAACCCAATTTTCTCAGAGGATTTCCTCAAACGCCCTCAGGGTCTTTTGAATATCCTCACCAGAGACGTCCAGATGAGTGACCAGTCGCATTGGATTACCGGGACAGACCAGAATGCCTCTCTCCTTTAATTGCTGGGGAATCTCACTCGCCTTGTCTTCAGGCAACCCAAGGTAAACCATATTGGTCTGCACCAGGGTCATATCGATCCTGCATCCGACTAAAGCACGGAGACCCTCGGCTAGTGTTCTGGCATTGGCGTGGTCGTCTGCCAGTCGCTCAACATGATTCTCCAGAACATAAATCCCCCCTGCAGCGAGCAGTCCAGCCTGCCTCATCCCCCCTCCGACGACCTTCCGCCATCGCCGGGCACCCGCAATAAACTCCGCGGACCCGGCGAGCACTGATCCAACTGGTGCGCCAAGCCCCTTGGAAAGGCAGACCGAAACGGTGTCGAACGGTGCAGCAAGAGCAGCAGCGGGCTTTTCCATTTGAACAGCTGCGTTAAAGAGGCGGGCTCCATCTAAATGGAGGCTTAACCCAAAGCGGGTCGCCAGCTCTTGAGCCTGCCGGGTATAACCGTCCGGAAGAACTCTTCCATTCGTTGTATTTTCAAGACAAAGGAGACGAGTTCTTGCGTAGTGATAATCGTCTGGCTTGATGAGTTTCTCCACCTTCTCGAGGTCGAGGCTCCCGTCTTTTTCCTGGTCCATTGGCTGGGGTTGGATCCCTCCGAGTGCTGCAGCCCCTCCTCCCTCATAGATGTAGGTGTGTGCCTGCTGACCGACGATATATTCGTCTCCCCGCCCGCAATGAGTCAGCAAGGCACAGAGATTACTCTGGGTTCCACTGGCCACAAAAAGTCCGGCTTCCTTGCCGAGCATCCCCGCAGTCAGATCCTCCAGCCTGTCCACCGTGGGGTCATCGCGAAAAACATCATCTCCCACCTCGGCCTCCGCCATCACACGCCTCATTGCAGATCCCGGTCGGGTCACGGTATCACTTCGCAGGTCAATCACGCTCATGGTGTCGAGTGCTTAGAGAGAAGGAAACAAAAGCACAAGCTTCACCCCGCAGATCTCTGTTCCGGAGATTGCCCTTAGTGGCGTTCCTGTCTAAAGATGGCCCTGCCCGTCGAGATGTTTCGTTTCCTGCCATTCCTGCTTCCGCTCCTGCTGGGGCCATCAACGTTCTCGCAGGAGATCCAGTTCAACCGCGATATCCGGCCCATTCTCTCAGACAAATGCTTTCTCTGCCATGGACCGGACGAGAAAAAACGGAAGGCAGACCTGCGCCTCGACCAGCGGGACGGCGCGCTTGCCGACCTCGGCGGATATGCCGCCGTCGTACCAGGCATGCCAGATGAGAGTGAACTCCTCGCCCGGGTCCTCGCCCACGAAGACCCCTCTGAACTGATGCCCCCTCCCGATTCCAATCGAGGACAACTTACCACGGGAGAAGTTTCTCTTCTCCGCAGATGGATCAAACAAGGCGCTCCCTACCAGAGTCACTGGGCTTTCGAGCCAGTCGCCGATGTGAGGGTTCCCGAATCTTGGTCGAACAACCCCGTCGACTATTTTGTCGAGAAACGACTGAAGGAGTCAGGAATCACTCCCAGCGGTCCGGCCGACTCAGAAACGCTGCTCCGCCGCTTATCGCTGGACCTGACTGGCCTATTGCCAAGCCTAGAAGAGCAACTGTCTTTTCCAGATGCAGGCCTTGAGTCTACAGTTGACCGTCTGCTGGCATCCCCTCATTTCGGCGAGCGCTGGGGCCGCCACTGGCTCGACCAAGCGCGCTACGCCGATTCCCATGGTTACTCCATCGATGGCGACCGCCAGATGTGGCCCTTCCGCGACTGGGTAATCAAGGCCTTGAACGACGACTTACCCTTTGACCAGTTCACTATCGAACAACTTGCGGGAGACCTTCTGCCCAATCGTACCAAGGCCCAGCATGTCGCTTCGGCTTTCCACCGTAACACTCTCATTAACCAAGAGGGCGGATCGGACCGCGAACAGTTCCGGGTCGAGTCGGTTATTGACCGTGTCAACACCACGGGGGCAGTCTGGCTGGGACTCACTGTCGGCTGCGCACAGTGCCACACCCATAAGTTTGACCCCATCACACAGCGTGAGTATTACCAGCTCTTCGCCTTCTTCAATAATACGGAAGATGCTAACAGCACCGGCGCCACCGTAGAGGTGGAAGAATACGAAATCCTGGGAAACGCACCTGAAGCAACACCCGTAAAAACTTTCCCCTCAGCGAGGGCCAAGTGGAATCCGGTGCACTACCGGAACCCCGTTACAAGCTCCGGAAAGCCTCTGCACCTGCAAAAAGACAACTCTCTCCTCGTGGACAAGGCAGCAGGCAGGAATGACTCCTATCGTGTGCAGGCAACGACCTACCTCGACCGCGTGGCTGCCTTGCGCCTCCGCGTATTACCGGACAAATCTCTCCCCCGGAATGGCCCTGGCACTGCTGCCAACGGCAATTTCGTTCTCACCAAGTTGCGTATCCAGTCACGAGGAAAACCAATTGCCATAAGTCATGCCTTCGCCGATCACGAACAGCCGGGCTACCCCATCGCGGGCACGTTAGATCAGGACGCGAAGAGTGGATGGGCCATAAATGTCGGAGGGACCCGGAAGGCAGACATGAATTCGCCACACGAGGCCGTTTTTGTTTTCACGGAACCTCTCGAGACAAAGGGAGAGCCCCTCGAAGTTACAATGGAGCACACCCTCAACGAGAGCTATCTGGTAGGCCGCTTCGCGATCGAACTGTCTCCCACAGTTCCTCCCGCACCAGCCCCCAGGCCCGCTGAAATTGTCAAACCACGTAAAGGCAGGGTGATGGTGATGAAGGAGCTTCCCAAGCCTCGATCGACCTTCCTCTTCACCCGCGGCGACTTTACCCGCCCTCATAAGGAGTCAGGCGAAATCGCCCCGGACACCCTCTCACAGATTCGCCCTGCTCTCGGAGAATCACGCGAACGCCCCACGCGGCTCGAGCTGGCCCGCTGGCTGGTTCATCCCGAGAATCCGCTTACTCCACGCGTAACCGTCAACCGGATCTGGATGCGCTACTTCGGACGCGGTCTCGTGGAAACAGAGGAAGACTTCGGAACCCAGGGAAGCCCCCCCAGTCACCCCGGTCTGCTCGACTACCTGAGCCACCGTTTCGTGGCTGAAGGCTGGTCGACGAAGAAGATCCATCGCCTTATCGTCACCAGCAAGACCTATCAGCGCTCCTCGCATGCCCGGCCCGACCTCGTGGAGGTCGACCCGGGCAACTATCTTCTGGCCCACCAGAACCGGATCAGGCTCGATGCCGAGATTGTGCGTGACGCTGCTCTCTGCGCCAGCGGACTGCTCGCCCCGAAAATTGGCGGGCCCGGTGTCTACCCTCCGCAGCCCCCGGACATCTACGCCTTTACGCAGAGCAGGAAGACCTGGAAGACCAGCACGGGAGAAGACCGCTACCGGCGCGGCATGTACATCTTCTTCTACCGAAGCGCTCCCTATCCCCTTCTGCAAACCTTCGACGCCCCTGACTTCCAGACCACCTGCACGAGACGAGTAAATTCAAATACGCCTCTTCAGGCTCTCACTGTGGCCAACGATCCCGCCTTCCTCGAGCTCGCTCAGGGATTAACCGAACGGCTGCTGCGTGAATTACCCTCCGCCGATATCACCGCCCGCATTAAAAGGGCATATCAGCTCGCGCTCTCCCGTATTCCCAGCGAGGTGGAACACAAGCTCCTCACCGATTACTTTGAAGCGCAAGCCGCCGACTTTGCCAATGATGCAGTGGCCGCAGGAAAGTTAGCCACCCCCGCGATGAAGGCGGGTCCGGAATCTTACGCCCGGAGCGCAGCACTCGTGTGCGTAGCCCGGGCCATCCTCAACACTGACAATTTCATTACGCGCGAATGAACGATCACGATCACGTCAAAAACTGGCTGGCAGAGCCTACGCGGCGGCACTTCTTCCGCGACTGCGGAGTAGGCCTGGGGACCATTGCCTTGAATTCACTGCTCGGGCAGTTGCAGGCCCGTCACCTCCCGGTCATCGATCCTGCCCAACCCATGGACGCCCGCATTCCACCCCTGCAGGCGAAGGCCAAAAACGTTATCTTCCTTCATATGGCTGGTGCTCCCAGCCAGCTCGAACTTTTCGAAGACAAGCCGAAGCTGCGTGAGTTCCATGGTAAGACGCCCCCCAAGAGCCTGATGGAAGGCAAACGCTTCGCCTTCCTCAAGGGTAATGAAACGCTCCTCGGCAACTCACGCCCGTTCCTACGCCACGGACAGTGCGGGATGTCCCTGAGCGATCAGATCCCACACCACCGCAAGATCGTAGATGAGGTAGTATGGCTTCGTGGGATGACCACTGATGTCTTTAACCACGGCCCGGCAAAGCTCTTCATGAACACCGGATTCCAGGCTCCGGGGCGTCCGAGCATGGGCTCCTGGATAACCTACGGCCTTGGCAGCGAGAACAACAGTCTCCCCGGATTCGTGGTTCTGCAGAGCGGGCCGCGGGGACCACGCGCAGGCAATTCGCTCTGGGCCAGCGGGTTCCTCCCAACATCCTTCCAGGGCGTGCCTTTCCGCGGCAAGGGTGACCCCATCCTCCACCTGCGGAGCCCGGAGGGAATGACCCGGAAACGCGAGCGCAGGTTCTACGACGCGGTGGGCGCCCTCAACCGCGCCCGCCTGGAAGCAACCGGCGACCCCGAAATCCTGACCCGACTCAATGCCTATGAGATGGCCTACCGGATGCAGAGCAGCGCTCCCGAGCTGATGGATTTAAGCAAAGAGTCCTCCCGCACCCTCGATCTCTATGGGGTGACTCCGGGCCAGCCATCCTATGCCTCTAATTGCCTCCTTGCCCGCCGTCTGGTAGAGCGCGGAGTCCGCTTCGTACAACTCTACCACAGCAATTGGGATAGCCATGGCGGCCCGGGCGAAACCCTCTCCAAAGACTTCGAAAAAGTCTGCAAGTCAGCCGATCAGGCCAGTGCTGCCCTCGTCCTCGATCTCAAGGAGCGGGGCATGCTCGAAGACACCCTTGTCATCTGGGGCGGGGAATTCGGCCGCACCCCTATGGGAGAAAACCGCAAGACTACAGGACGCGATCACCACATCGACGCATTCACCATGTGGATGGCTGGAGCCGGATTGAAGAAGGGCTACATCCATGGTGAGACCGACGAACTTGGCTTCGGTGTCGTGAATGGCAAAGTTCACGTTCACGATTTGCACGCCACTCTCCTGCATCTGCTGGGTTTTGATCACGAACGGCTCACCTACCGCTTTCAGGGACGAGACTTCCGGCTCACCGACGTGCATGGCCGCGTGGTAAATGAAATTCTGGCCTAGATCTCCTGTGCCAGAGGATTCTCATGCTGCAATATTACCACATGCCACTCTTGCGAAGGATCGGCAATCAGGTTTGATTGCAATCGCCCTCTTCATATGACCCCAGCGCCTCCAGCATCTGATGACAGCTTCAGCCTGTTTGTCCGGGACCCTTCCGACGAGCGACCGGAATACCCCGTGAAATTCGCTTTATTCGGGGCACTTGGGGACCTTGCTCTGTCCCGCATCAATCATCAGGTCCACGAATACACCTCCACGGTGTATCCCAAGTCGCTGCGTGAAGTCTATTTTTGCGGTAGAGTTGCCGATTACGATACGCCCGGATTGATCGGGGAGCTTTATTCGAGGTGCAAGAGCTACCACCAACTGGAATCCTACTTCACCCGTGTCTTCCTCGATTCCCTCGAACAAGGCGGAGATACCGGAGGGCCGGATTCTAAGGATCTGGAGCAGAGAATCAGCGATGCCGTCACGAATTCCGAGACAGAGATCCTGACCTCTCTCGGGCAATTCCTCGTAGCGAACTACTGCACCACCGGCACCGCTGAAGAGTTCGATTCGGTGTTCACCAACTCCCAGATCATTGATTCGGATTGGATATTCTACCTCGCTCTACCACCAGCAGCCTACGCGGACACCTGCCGTCGCATTCGGAATGCGTTCAGGAACGCTACACCCCATTCCGAGGCCTCGAAAACCAGAAAGCTGATTCTGCTCGAAAAACCCTTCCAGACGACACTGGAGGAAGCCACTGACCTTGCTCAGGATCTGGAGACCATGGAAGAGGAGTCGCTTGGGCTGCAATTCTATTCCGTTGATCACTACGCAGCCAAGTGGACGCTGTCCCGCCTCCCGGGCATGGTGCACGAAATCCAGACCTTCCGGGACATCGTCTCCAACACGGAACGGGTAGTCATTGATCTGTCCGAGAAGAAATTCATCCCAATGTTTCGTACAGGTTACATGGCAAGCACCGGCCTCTTTAATGATATGATGCCGCACGCGCTTGTTGCTCTCCAGTTTCTCTTCGCCGGCAAGAGTGTTATGGTAGTGAGAGATCGATGCGAGTGCCTCGCGGTAGGATCCGAAGAGAATTTTATGGCCGCGGCAGATCAGATTCAGACTGATAGTGGCGCTACCAGTCTGAATCAGGAAACCTACTTCAGCATCAAGATCGAGCTCAGAGTCTCGGAACCCGACGGAAGCTGCCCCCGCACAGTGACAGTTTATATCCGGAGTGCAAAAGCTCTGATGAAAGAGAACAAAAAAGTCCACATTATCCCACGCTGCGACGAAGATGACCTTCCTTTCTTCACAATAGATATCGCCGAGGAAGACTTTCCAGAGCCAACGACTGAAGACGGATATTCCGGATCGATTACTGATGGCGACGTTGCCGATGGGGAGCAACGGGGGTATTCGAAGATCCTCTTTGATGCGATCAGCTTCCTGAGAGGAAACAAGTTCGGGGATGATTACTCTCTCTCTCCGCCACTGGAATTTCTCAACCCGAAGCAATCGGTCGAAGTCATCAGGAACATGGTAGATATAAAGAACTGCCTTCAAAGCAATTACGCCCGGGATCACGCGGGTGTTGACCCCTTTCAAAAACCTCTATCGTATCCAGCAGGCGTCTCCTGGCTCGACGAAGAGAAGGAGTCGCCGATCCTCTCCCCTCTGACCCCTGGCAAATAAAAGGAAAGACGTCATCCCTCTCCCCTGATCCGACTACCTTCCGTTCCGTGCAGGAGCTTGCTCCGATCCGTGAACACCCCTAAGAGGAATTCATGCGGTTTATCTGCACGTCCATCACTCTGGCTCTTTCCAGTTTAATTCCGGCCAACCCTGTCCTCATTCGTGAGACCGCCCCCCTCACTCCCGAAGAGGAGTTGAAGGGGTTCTCTGTCCCGGACGACTTCAAAATTCAGCTCTTTGCCTCCGAGCCGATGATCAACAAACCGATCAATCTGGCTTGGGATAAAAAGGGGCGGCTCTGGGTCTCCTCCACGGTGGAGTATCCCTATGCCGCGGAAAAAGGCAGATGGGCCGATGACAAAGGCTCGAAAGTCAGGGACAGCCGCGATGCCATCAAGATTCTTGAAGACATCGATGGAGACGGAAAGGCAGACACCGTAACGGACTTCGCAGACGGCCTCAACATTCCAACCGGGGTAGTCCCCTGGCACCGACCGGAACACAAGGACGGCTGTATTGCATGGAGCATCCCGAACATATGGTACTTCGCAGATACCACCGGGGACGGGAAGGCCGACCTTCGAGAGGTCCTTTTCGGGCCGATGGGATACGAACGGGATACCCATGGGATGTGTTCCAGCTTTCGACTTGGCCCCGATGGATGGATCTATGCCACGCATGGGTTCAACAACACATCAACCGTCACTGCTGGCGACGGCTCGCGGGTCGAGATGAACTCCGGTAATGTCTTCCGGTTCAGACCAGATGGATCACGCATTGAGGTCTGGAGCCATGGGCAGGTGAACCCCTTTGGTCTCTGCTTC
>JAQWTV010000114.1 GCA_029242545.1 Roseibacillus sp. | reverse complement strand
GGTGGTTATTTTTGGGTGGAGATGGGTTTGGACGTCACGTGTTGGAGGTTGTTGGGGTAGTCGGGGCCGACGAAGGCCGAGAAGGATATTTGGTGGTCGGTGATTTCGGCGGGGAGGGTGAAGGTGATTTTTTGGGTTCCTTTCCCGGCCGCGGTGATCACTTTTCGCTCAAGGCGTTTTGCTTTGGTGCCGTCTTTGAGAGTGATATGGACTTTCTGGACGCCCAGTTTTTTAGAAATGGTATGGCTGATGATGAGGGTGACCTCTTTGCCTTGGGTGGCGGTTTTGGGGGCGACGAGGGAGATGAGTTTTTGGTTACTCTTGTTTTTCGGCTGTTTGTTTTTTCGACGGGAGGCGCGACGGGTGGTGGCTTCCTCTTGTTTTTTATCGGTGTAAAAATGGCCTATTTTGGGATCGTTGCGTTTTTGGAATGCTTCGAGGGCGTGGTCTCTTGTGTCGGACATTTTGGTGAGCAGTTGAGACTGAAGAGAGCTGCGGGCGTCGGTGTGTTTTGCAGAGCGAATGACGTTATTGAGGCAATCGGGATCTGATTTTATGTGGTAGAGTTCGTGGATGGTTCCGTAATCGAAAAGTTCGAGGCGTTTGGCGATGGCGGGGTCGCTGGCGGCAAGTTCCTTCATAGTGCGGTAGGTTGCAGTGCCGGTGGTGGCGGTTTTAAATTTTCGTTCTCCGTTGGACCAGGGGTTCCAGAGATACAGGTAGTCTTTGGTTTGGATGGCACGCATGGGATTGCGTCCGGCTCCGGAGTTTTCATTGTAAACTTTGAAGACAGCGCTGAAGTCGGGTTGTTTTTCTCCACGAATGGCGGGGGCGAATGAGTGGCCATCGAACTTGGTGGAGGGGGTGATTTTGAGGAGGTCGAGGATGGTGGGGGCAAAGTCGACGGCGGAGACGACGTGATCGGAATCGATGGCGTTTGGTTTGGTGATGCCGGGGATTTTGATGATGAGTGGAGTGTGGGTTGAGTGATGCCAGAGGGCGGTCTTGGCGAAGGGGAGGGGCATCCCGTGATCGGAGAGAAAAATGACGATGGTGTTGTTGGCTTCACCGGATTTTTTGAGGGCATCGAGGATGGAGCCGACGGCGTCATCAGCTCGTCGGACCGAGGAATAGTAGAGGGCGAGTTCTTCGCGGACTTTGGGGTGGTCGAAGAGGAAGCCGGGGATGGGGACTTCGTCGGCTTTGAAGGTTTTTGAGGCGGGATGCTTTGTTTGATCTCCGGGTTTCCAAAAAGGTTTGTGTGGGTCGGAGATGTTGACGTTGAGGAAGAAGGGTTTGTTGGCCTTCTTAGCGTGGTTGATTCCGGTGGTGGTTGAGGTGCCGTAAGAGGAGACGTCTTTGATGTGATATTTAGAGCCGTCGGGCGCGATGGTTAGGTCGTGGTCCCAGCCGGGGTAAGGATGATAGGGCGTGGAATGGGTGACCTTGCCGCGGATGCCGGTGTAGTAGCCTTTTGATTTCAGGATGTCGCAGAGAATGGGGTATTTGTTTTTGATGGGGTAGAATCCTTCGACACCGTTGTTGTGCGGGTAGAGCCCGGAGAACATGACGTTGCGACTGGGGTAGCAATTGGCGACGCAGACGTGGGCATGCTGGAAGCGGAGAGATTCCCTCGCGAATTGGTCGGTGCGGGGGGAAGTGTTCTTGAGCTTGCTTCCAAAACAGCCGAGGGAATCGGCAGACATGTCATCGACGGTGATGAGGAGGACATTGGGGCGGACTTCTGCGGCGTTAGTGAATGGAAGAAGGAAGAGCGCCAGGACGAGGAAATGTTTCATGGTTGGGGCAGGGTTTTTTTATTCAAGTTCTGAGATAATGGTTTCCATCTCCTTTGCGATCTTGGGGTGCTTGGCAGCGATGTCGTTTTGTTCACCAAGATCATTTTTGAGGTCGTAGAGGGCGAGTTTGCCATCGGTGGCGACGCCTTTCCAATGGCCGATGCGGACGGCCCGAAATTTGCTCCAACGCCAGAAGAGGTAGTCGCATTGTTTTTGTTCTTTCCCGAGGAGAAGGGGTGCGAAGGAGAGGCCATCGCTCTCTTTCCAGGATTCGATGTTGGCGAGTTCGCAGGCGGTGGGCATCCAATCCCAGAAAGCGGAAGCGTGATCACTGATGCCGGGTTTTACGGTTCCGGGCCAGAAGGCGATCATGGGCACGCGGATACCCCCGTCGTGAAGTGAGCGTTTGTAACCTTTGAGTGGTCCGTTTGAATCGAAGAAGTTCATCTTGTGGCCGCCTTCCTGGTGAGGGCCGTTGTCGGAGGTGAAAATGACGAGGGTATTTTCGGTGAGGTCGAGTTTTTCGAGGAGGTCGAGAATTCGTCCGGTGTCGGTATCCATGAGGGTGACCATGGCGGCAAAACCTTTTTCGGGATCGGGCCAGTCCTTGTCCTTGTAGATTCCCCAGTCGGGGACTTCCTGGCCGTTTTTTTCGAAGCGTCCCGCTTCATTGTTGGTGTGTGGGATGGTCCAGTTCAGGTTTAGGTAAAAGGGGGCGTCCTTGTTGCGTTCGATGAAGGCGAGGGCTTCTTCGGTGACGCGGGTGTGGGCGTAGGTGGTTTTTTTGGAAGAGACATTTTTTTTGCCGCTGTTCTCGTTGCCGGGGAGGCGTTCCTTTTCTTCGTTTCGCCAGAGATACTCGGGGTAATAGTCGTGCGCTTCGCTCTGGTCGATCCAACCGTAGAAAAAATCGACACCCTGTTTGTTGGGGTGGCCGGTTTCACCTTCGCGCCCGAGGGCCCACTTTCCGACGGAGGCGGTTCGGTAGCCGGCGTCTTGGAGGAGGGAATTGATGGTGACGGAATCAGGAGGGAGGATGTGTGCGTTGTTGCCCGCGATGGCGGTGTGACCGGTGTGCTGCCCTTTTAGAAAAGAGAGGCGTGAGGGTCGGCAAACGGTGTGACCAGCGTAGTGATCGGTGAAACGAAGTCCCTTTTTTGCCATTTCATCAATGCGTGGGGTCCGCACCACTTTCTGGCCATAGCAGCCAAGATCACCGTAGCCTAGGTCGTCGGTGAGGATGTAGATTAGATTTGGCTTTTTAGCGATGGCGAAGCCGGGAAGGAGGAGGGCAAGGATGAGGAAAACCTTCATGATCTGACTATCCTTCAAGTTGTGGGTCCGGCTGGCAAGTCTGCAAAAAGGAGCTTACCATCCCAATAGCAAACTCGTAGCAGTCAGTAGGTTATTAATTGCTGGTAAGGTTAGCTTAACTCAAATGCAATGAATTGAATTCGAAAATGCATCCGTGTAAGTTTGTCTAGACAAATTATCCCCCTTTCGCCCCTCTCCGATCCCTTCAATGAAGCCCTACGGCACTCATCCCCAAAAACAAACTCCTAGCAGCCAGGGGTCGATGAAGCTGTTTTCATGTGTAGTAATCTTTCTCGGTTGTTCGCTGACCGCCGGAGCGAAGGTAGAATACAACAGGGAGGTTCTGCCGATTCTGACTGCGAAGTGCCTTGCCTGCCACGGGCCGGACGTGTCGAAACAAAAGGCGGACTTGCGACTCGATGACCCCGGGGAAGCATACAGGGAGCGTGATGGATTGCGTGTGGTCGTTCCGGGGGATCCGGATCAGAGTGAGCTTGTTCATCGGATTTTTTCAAAGGATGAGGACGAGGTTATGCCTCCGCCGGGAGAGGGAGCGGAATTGACTGATGCCGAGAAGGAGATTCTTAAGAAGTGGATCAGTGAGGGAGCTGAATATGAGCGTCACTGGGCCTTCCGGTCACCGGTTAAGAGCAGGCTTTCTGATCTGAAGGAGGGAAAGGAGCAGGTTATCGATGCCTTCGTACAGGAGAGGCTTTCCCGGGCTGGATTCCAACTGCAGGAGGAAGCCACGAGGGGGGAACTTATCCGGCGCGTGTCGATCGATCTCACAGGACTTCCACCCAGTATCGAGGAGGTGGAAGCCTTTGTCGCTGACCAGTCGCAGGGAGCATACAGCAGGGTTGTGGATCGTCTGCTGGGATCTCCTCGTTATGGGGAGCGCATGGCAGCCTGGTGGTTGGATGGTGCGCGGTATGGGGACAGCCACGGCTATGACAATGATCTCGAGAATGCTCAGTGGCCGTGGCGGAACTGGATTATTGAATCCTTCAATACTAACCAGCCCTATGACCAGTTTGTAACCTGGCAGCTGGCGGGGGATCTTATGCCAGATGCCAGCGATGACCAGATCGTGGCCACCGGATTCAACCGGAACCATCGGATCCAGACCGAGGGGGGAGCGATCGAAGAGGAGTGGCGCACGGAATATGTAATGGACCGGGTGGAAACCATGGGGTCGGTGTTCCTTGGTTTGACGCTGAGTTGTGCTCGCTGCCATGACCACAAATATGACCCCATCAGCCAGAAGGAGTTCTATCAGCTTTTCGCGATGTTCGATGGGCTGGAAGAAAAAGGGTTTATCAATAATCTAAGGGGCAGTGCCGAACCTCGTCATCGGTATAGGAAGAGCGATTTTGAAGCAGCAGTGAAGAAGCTTGAAACGGATATCCCGGACGCGAAGGCCCGGAGTGGCAGGGTAAAAGAGCTGGAAGCAGCTCATCCGCACGTCATGGTGATGCGGGATGAAGTGGATCGGAAGGCGTTTATTCTCAAGAGGGGGCAATATGATGACAAAGGTGAGGAAGTGCACCCTGGGTTGCCGGAAGCGTTCTCTCCGGTTCCGGAGGGAGAGAGCCTGACCCGTCTCGATCTGGCGAGGTGGCTGGTTGATGGAGAGCACCCCTTGACATCCCGGGTCTTTGTGAACCGGATCTGGGAGCAGTTCTTTGGGACCGGTATCGTCAAAAGTTCCGAAAATCTGGGACGACAAAGCGACTGGCCGAGCCATCCTGAACTCCTCGATTGGATTGCGGTGGACTTTGTGGAGTCCGGCTGGGACGTCAAGGGGCTCATCAGAGCAATAGTCATGAGCCGGTCCTATCGCCAAAGTTCTGTCATTGATGAAGAGAGACTTCAACGCGATCCGGAGAACCGCTTGCTGAGTCGGGGGCCGAGAACAAGGTTGCAGGCTGAGATGCTGCGCGACCAGGCTCTCTTTCTTTCAGGTCTGCTAGTAGAGCGGGTGGGAGGTCCGAGTTGGTGGGTGTATCAGCCGGCTGGACTCTGGCTGGAAGTAGAGAAACGAGGAGCCTTCGTGCAGGATCATGGAGAGAAGCTCTATCGGCGCAGTCTTTACTCTCGTATTCGGAGGACAGTGGCCCCGCCCAGTATGCTCCTCTTTGATATGCCCAGTCGGGAGATGTGTTCAGTGAAGAGAACCTTGACCAATACTCCTCTGCAGGCCCTCGCCCTCATGAATGAGGTGACCTATGTCGAGGCCGCGAAGAAATTTGCTGAGCGCATGATGACCAAGGGTGGAACGCCGGGGGAGAGAATCGCATGGGGGTTTCGCTGTGCCACTTCCCGGGTGGCTGAGAAGGAGGAGCTGGAGATTCTGGTAAAGGGATATGAACGGCGGGTGGAGCGCTACCGCAGGGATGGCAAGGCTGCCGAGAATTTACTGGGGCAGGGAGAATCCAAGGTCGCGGATTACCTTCCCAAGCCGGAGATGGCGGCCCTGACAACGGTGGCTAATGTGATCCTGAACCTCGATGAAGTGATTAACAGATGAAGGAGCGTAGTAGAGCTAGAGGCCTTGGTGGGACAGAGGTGGGAGAGTCAGGCGAGAGTTCGAGGCTTCTCGGGCGACGCTCCTTCCTGCAGACCTCCGGGCATGGGTTCGGGGCCTTGGCCCTGAGTTCCCTCCTTTTTGATAAGGAAGGAAGGGCTGCCACTGTAGCGCCGGAAAATGCGAAGGTCAGGCGGGTGATCTCTCTCTTCATGTCAGGAGGGCCTTCCCAGATGGACCTGCTTGACCCCAAGCCAGGCCTGGAAAAAGAGAGAGGGAAGGAATTGCCCGCGTCAGTGCGGGGGGAACAGAGGATCACCACGATGACCTCGGGGCAGAAGGAGCTTCCGGTCCTGCCCAGTCCCTTCAAGTTTTCTGCTCATGGGCAATCGGGTTTGGAATTGAGCGAGTTGCTTCCCCACTGGGGAGATGTGGCGGACGACCTGTGCGTCATTCGCTCCATGAAGACTGAAGCTATTAACCATGACCCCGCGATTACCTTTTTCCAGACTGGGTTCCAGCTAGCCGGGCGACCCAGCATCGGGTCCTGGGTTTCTTATGGGCTTGGCGCCTTGAACAGGGATCTCCCCGCATATGTTGTTCTCACTTCACGGTCGACCTCTGGAGGAGCGCAGCCTCTTTATAGCCGACTATGGAATTCTGGATTCCTGCCCGCGGAGCATTCCGGGGTGAAGCTGCGTAATACCGGAGACCCGGTATATTTCCTCGAGAATCCTCCGGGGATAGATCGTGGAATGCGACGGGATACCCTTGATGATCTCCAGAGGCTCAATCAGAAGCGGCATACGGTCATTGGAGACCCTGCGATTGAATCACGGATTGCTCAGTATGAGATGGCCTTCCGGATGCAAGCAAGTGTTCCAGAGTTAGCGGACATCTCGAAGGAGCCGGAACACGTGTTGAAGCTCTATGGGCCCAACGTAGGAAAACAGGGGAGTTTTGCGAGGAATTGCCTGGTAGCCCGCCGTCTGGCTGAGCGGGACGTTCGCTTCATCCAGCTCTTCCACATGGGATGGGACCAGCATGATAAGTTGAAAGAGACTCTCTCTCGCCAGTGTCGGGATACCGAGCAGCCAGTGGCGGGGTTGATCAAGGATCTTAAGCAAAGGGGCCTCCTCAAGGATACTCTCGTGGTGTGGGGTGGGGAGTTCGGGCGGACCACCTACGCGCAGAAACCCGGCAACGCTGCCGGCCGTGACCATCATCCGGGTTGTTTTACACAAATGCTGGCCGGTGCGGGGGTCAGGGGCGGCCATGTCCATGGCGCGACTGATGACTATTGCTACAATGTGACCCGGGATCCCGTGCACGTCCATGACCTGAATGCCACCCTGATGCACCTTCTTGGAGTAGACCACAAGCAACTCACCTTTAAATTCCAAGGCCGCGATTATCGTCTCACCGATGTCCATGGCGAGATCGTGAAGAAAATCCTTACCTGAGAAAATTTCATGTCGAAGATCATCTGTTTCGTGGTGCTGGCGCTTGCCAGTCTGGTTGCTCGATCCGAACTCCCTGTTGAGAAGGGCGGAAGAGTATTACTCTACGGAAACTCCTTTGTTGGGCGTTTGCAGGAGCATGGTTTGTTTGAGGCTGCGGTTCAGATGGCTCATCCGGAGAAGAAGCTGGAGTTCCGCAGCCTTGCCTGGACAGGGGATGAGGTGGGTTACCGTCTGCGGCCCGAGCGTTACAGTAATCACCTCAGGAAACTCCTCGACCGCTGGCCTGCCAATGTGGTGATTCTTGGTTTTGGACTCAATGAGTCCTTTGCGGGTGAGGCCGGGGTCGACACTTTCCGGCAGGACTTTAAGAGTTATCTGCGGGAAATGAAGCGCCGCCACCCCGGAGCTTCTCTGATCGTTCTCTCGCCCATTGCGACCGAGGACCTCAAGCATCCATATTATCCTGAAATAGGCCGACGAAATTCTGAAATCCGGTCTTACTTGCGGATCATGCGTGAAGTCAGTTCCCAAAGTGAGGCTGATTTTGTGGACCTCTTTACTCCGAGTCTGGCAGCCTACGCGAAAGAGGAGGCTCCGCTTACCAGCAACGGGATTCATCTGAACGACCAAGGATACGCCATGATCGCGAGAGCGCTGAGTCGCGAGCTCCTCGGAGATGAGAGGTATGCAAAGCTGGATTTTGCGCGTGCGGAGGTCGTGGCCCGAGAGGTCCGGAGAAAGGCGCAATATGTGGCCTCAGTTGTGCGACCAGTGAACACCGTTCTTTACTTCGGAGTTCGGGGGAGGGCCCATGAGTATGATGCTGAGATCCCTCGCTTCCATGAGCTGATTGCTCGCTCCGATACACGGATGCATGCGATGCTGAGAGATCGCTCGCTGGGGTTTAATCCGGCCCCCGTGACTCTTCCTCCTCTCGTTGAGAGAACCCCGGCCAAGCTGCCGTCGCCGGATGAGATGCTTAAGTCGTTCCGGGTTGCAGACGGCTACGAAGTGAACCTTTTCGCTTCCGAGAAGGAATTTCCGGAACTACGGAACCCGGAACAGATCGCCTTCGACTCCAGCGGTCGCCTCTGGGTTGTGACGATGCCGTCTTTCCCCGGGACTATCCCAGGTGATGTTCCTCATGATAAGATTCTTATCCTGGAGGATACGGATCGTGATGGGAGAGCGGACAAGTCGACGGTCTTCGCGGACCATCTCACTGTTCCTGACGGGTTGGCCTTTTATGACGATGGGGTGATTATCTCCCATCAGCCGCGGCTCGTCTTCATGAGGGACCGGGATGGGGATGGAAAGGCTGACGAAAAGAGGGAGATCCTGCGGGGTATCGATGTTACCGATGCGCACCACGGAGGGATGATCGCAATGGGGCCGATGGGTCATGTCATTTTTTGTGATGGAGTGTTTCACCGCTCGCAGCTGGAAACGCCCCATGGGGTAACCCGGGGTGTCGATGCCACCACCTACCGGCTTGACCTGCGCAGAGGTACTGTAGAGCGCGAATACCAGACTCTTACGCCCAATCCATGGAAGGTGACCTGGGATCGCTGGGGCAATCTCTTTCAGATGTATGGGGATGGGTTTGTTCAGGATAGCCATGCTATCCCGTGGAGTCCGTTTGGGGTCTACCATCCGTTCCGTCGGGCCATTTCCATTGCTTATGGGAAGGGTTCGGCTGCCTGTGTAATTTCGAGTCCTCATTTTCCTGATGAGTATCAGCAGGGGATGGCCTCCGCGGTTCTTTTGAGGAGGTGCTTCGTTTCGATTTCAAAGCACAGGGCGGATGGAGCCTATTATAAGGCGAGTGACCGCCTCGATCTCCTGTCATCGCCAAGCGACCTCTTCCGACCCGTTGATATCGCGTTCGGTTTTGATGGAGCAATGTATGTCTCGGACTTCTGTACGCGGATCATTGGTCACGCCCAGAACTCGATGCGGGATCCTCGATGGGACCCTCATACGGGACGGATCTGGCGAATCACCCACAGCGCAAAACCGTTGGTCAGGGATTGGCCCCGTCTTGAGGGAGCGTCTCCTCGGGAGCTTCTTTCTCTACTTGAGCACCCCCAGGATGTGATCCGGGACCATGCCCGGCGGAAACTGCGGCATACCCCGGGAGTGGTGAAGATTGTTGACTTGTGGTTGGAGGAGCAGGAAAGCGATGAGGTCATCCTCGAGGGGCTCTGGGTCCTGCACGATCATGGGGAGGTGCGGCAAGCCCTCCTGGAGAGGCTGATGAGTTCTCCCGATTACCGGATCCGGGCAGCGGCAACTCATCTGATCCGCTTTCAGGAAGAGCAGCTGGAAAAGGCCCACGGTCTGTTACTGCGAATGTCCCGGGACGCCCATCCTAGAGTTCGCACTGAGGTGATCCACGTGGTGTCCCACCTTCAGCAGAAAGACCAGTCCTATGCAGCCCTCCTCGGGGAGGTGGATGTCTCGGAAAGCAAAGAGCTTCAGACCATCCTAGAGGATGCCAGTCATGGTGTCAGTTCGGGGATGGGCCCCGAGATTCCCGTCCTGCAGAAACCTGAAGAGAGTAAACTGGGTCTCTGGCTACTTGAGGAGGATGGGCAGAAGGAACGGTTCTTTGCCTTCGGAGCCAAGGCCGGATCTTTCGGAACGATGCGCACCTTTGTGCGCTCCCCGGAAAGAAGGAAGGCAGTCCTGTCGATCAGGCACAGTTATGTGAAGGTCTTCCTGAATGGGACCCCGGTCATCTCCTCGGCTAACTGGTGGAGTTCTGATTGGAATGTGCAGGTTGAACTGCAGGAGGGAATCAACCAGATCGAGGCGCGGTATGTGAAGGGGCGAGGAGCCCGGGGATATGCTCCCGTGTATCTGTATGATCCGCTGGGGGCCCGGGTAGACGGGCTGGTCATGGCGGAGACAGAAGAGCAACTGCGAGCTATGTCAGCCGAACATGAGCAGCTCCATGGACTGAAGGACTCTGTGATCCGAATCAGTGCAGTTCCGAACCAGTTGGCCTTTTTCCCGCGCGAGTTCCGGCTCAAAGCGGGTGCTTCCGTGCGAATTTCCTTCCAGAATCCAGATCTTCAGATTCACAACATGGTGGTCGTCAGGCCCGGATCGGAAGAGGAGGTCGGTCTTCTCGCGGACCAGATGGCCCAGGATCCTGACGCAATGGAAAGGGCGTTTGTCCCGGACTCTGATAAGGTGATCTGGGCGACTCCCCTAGTGAATGGAAAGGGTGAGGTTGAACAAGAATTTACCGCTCCGGAGCAGCCGGGTCGCTACCCCTTCCTGTGTACTTTCCCGGGACACTGGAGGGTGATGAAGGGTATGCTGATAGTGGAGTGAGAGTCTCCCAGGGGAGGCATCAGTGGGAAGGAAGCCCTCCCGGGTGGCGAGATGCTCGGACAGGGCGAGAGCCCAGTCGGTCCAGGATTCACCATGGTCCTCTTGAAGAACTTCCCGGAGCTCGGCAAGGGTGGTCGTGCGAAGTCCGGTGTTTCCGTTGTCCCTGCGGGCCAGCTCAAGGAGAATTGGTCTGGGCGAAGATGGTCTGGACTGGAGGGCTAGTGAGCGCAGGGTCGCCTGTCAAAGGATCGTGTGAGTGTCTTGGTAAGCTTGGCGCTTGAAAAATGATCTTATGGAGTCTCCAATACGGAGTCGACCATGAGGCTACCCATCACTGTCCCAGCGTTCGTGTTTTTTGCGGCTGGTCTGTTAGCGGTCAGAGGGGACTCCCTGACTTCCGAGCAGACGGAATTTTTCGAGAAGAAGATTCGTCCCGTGCTCGCTGAGAGCTGCTACGAATGCCACAACAGCATCAACAAGAAGAAGGGGGATCTGGCCCTCGATTGGAGAGAACCCCTGGTCGAGTCCGGAGTGATCGTCCCAGGCAAACCGGAGGAGAGCCCGCTCATACAGGCGATTCGGCACGAGGGAGATTATGAGCCCATGCCGATGAAGAGTCCGAAACTGGCCAAGCTGATCATTAAGAACTTTGAGGATTGGGTTCGAATGGGAGCTCCGGACCCCCGGGCCACCAAACCGACTAAGGAGGAGCTTGCCAGTCAGGTTGACTGGGACGCAGTGCGCGACAAAAGGGCAGAGTGGTGGTCGTTTCGTCCTCCCGTTAAAACGACGCCTCCGGAGTCGAAGAGTGTGGAGTGGAACAAAAGCGCGATCGACCGGTATGTTTATGAAGGCTTGGAGAAGAAGGGCCTGAGCCCTCAGGTTGTCGCGGCGCCGGGAACCCTGGCGAGGCGGTTGCATCTGATACTGACAGGACTACCACCAAAACCTGAGGACGTGGAGAAATTCGTCAAGGACCCCAGCGAGGAGGCTTATGGGAAAATGGTGGAAGAGCTCATGTCATCCAAGGCGTATGGGGAGCGTTGGGGGCGTTACTGGCTGGATTGGTTCCGCTATGCGGAGTCTTATGGTAGCGAGGGAGATCCTAATGTTCCCTACGCACAGCGCTACCGGGACTATGTGATCCGCGCTCTTAATGAGGATGTTCCATATGACCAGCTCCTGCGGGAAGCAGTGGCAGGGGACTTGCTGGAAAATCCGAGGGTTAACGAGGACGAGGGGCTCAACGAGAGTGCCATTGGACCTGCTCATTTCCGAATGGTTCCTCACGGCTTCGGAGTTACTGATGCCTACGATGAGCAGATAACCTTTACTGACAATGCGGTAGATGTTCTGACAAAGGCGACCTTGGGGTTAACG
The DNA here is from genome assembly GCA_029242545.1 of Roseibacillus sp. Classification (GTDB taxonomy): domain Bacteria; phylum Verrucomicrobiota; class Verrucomicrobiia; order Verrucomicrobiales; family Akkermansiaceae; genus Roseibacillus_B. The sequence continues at coordinate 33,693 of JAQWTV010000114.1, read as the reverse complement.
GTCTCCTGCGCACGGTGCCATAATCACAAATTCGACCCGATCAGTCAGAAGGACTACTACAAGTTCTACGGAATGATGGTAAGTAGTCGCCCTGCGATCGTGAATGTGGATTCGCCAAGGCTGAATGATCTTCACAGGGGAGAGCTGGAGAAGCTCAAGGAGCAGATTCGGGGTGCTCTCGGGCGGCATTGGAAGGAGAAAGTCGGTGTAGCAATGGAGAAGCTGAAGGAGGCCAAGCTGGAGAAGGTCCCGGATACGGATCCTTTGGCTGGTTGGGCCAAGCTCAAGGATCAGGATCCAGATCCACTGGTAGCAGAGCTGGCTCAGATGCGAAAAGCTTATGATGAAGGGCTAGAGCACAATCGAAAGGTGAAGGGAAATGCAACCTTCTACGCGGATCTTCGGGAGCAGTCTGGGTATGATCGCTGGTTTAAGAGTGGGAATGGCCTCAGTGATGCGGTGAGCCCAGCCGGATCATTCGTTGTGGCCCCGGAGGGCGGAAGAATACTGAAGGCAATCTATCCTTCCGGAATCTACTCCCACATGATTTCCGATAAACACAGTGCGACCCTGAGCTCGGTCTTCCATCTGGCCAAAGGCGGGCGGAATTCCATCCGGGCGATGGGAGAAGGCTCGATTGCTCGCTTTACCCTGCGGAGCTATCCTCTTTCTCACGGGGGACTTCATCCTACTCCCGGACTGCGTTCCGAGGTCAGCTGGGTCAATCTGAACAAATACAAATATTGGAACGGGGAGAAGGGTTATTATCACATCAACACCTCATCCGATTCCACCTTCCGGAATGGGGGGAGCCCAAGGTCCTGGTTTGGGGTGTTCGAGGTCTATGCAGGTGACGAAGTCATGCGTGAGCTAGGAGCCCCGATGGTGGCTCTGCCCGGTGACCTTAGCGAGGTGAAGGACCAGGCATCCCTTGAGGAGTTTTATCGCCGTTCGCTGTTGGAAGCCCTCAAGGGATGGGAAAGCAAAACCATGAAAGATCCGCAGGCGCTCCTGCTCCACTCCATGGTGGCACGGGGGTTTCTTCCGGGGGAGCTTGCTGAGCTTCCTGATGAGGTGAGGGATCTGGTGGAGCGCTACCGCAAACTGGAAAGCGAGATTCGAAGTCCAGTCAGGGTGCCCGGGGTAATGGATGGTCAGCCTTGGGACCAACCGCTTCTGGACCGTGGTGACTATAAGAGTGAAAAAAGCCCGGTGGAGCGGGGCTTCCTTGAGGTGTTCGGGGGCAGGACCTACACTAAGAAGGGAAGCGGGCGTCGGGAGCTGGCCGAGGATTTGGTGAGAGATGAGAATCCGTTAACTGCCCGTGTCATCGTAAACAGGCTCTGGCACCATGTTTTTGGACGGGGACTAGTTGCATCGGCCGATAATTTTGGGCGGTTGGGAAGCGAACCAAGCCATCAGAGCCTTCTTGACCATCTCGCTCTCGATTTCCGTGAGAATGGATGGTCCATGAAGCGAACGGTACGCCAGCTGGTCATGAGCCGAGCCTTTCGCTCGGCCAGCACCGAGCCTGTGGTGAATCTTGGAAAAGATGATGGCAATCTCCATCTTGCCTACTACACGCCACGTCGGCTGGACGCGGAGGCGGTATTGGACACGATTCGCTTTGTGGCGAATAACGAGGCCAGCCAGCGCGCCATCTATACGGGGCAAAAGCGTAATGGTCTTAACCGCTTCCTCACCACTTTTAACTATCCGATTCCGACAAGCACGGTCGGAGTTCGCAATGTAACCAATGTTCCTGCTCAAGCCCTCATGCTGATGAACGGGGAGACGACTAAGAGAGCCGCTCAGCAATGGAGTGACCGGGTGAAGAGGGATCCAGATCTGAAGTCGGATCGGGAAAGGATCCAGAAATTATTCATGCAGGCATACGCACGTCCGGCAAGTGAAGAAGAAGTCACGGCCTGCCTTGATTATCTTTCGGGTAAAGTGAGCGATAAACTACCGAAGCTCGTAAAGGATCAGGAAAAACTCAGAGAGAATCTAGTAGCCCTACGGCGTGGTCGGGAGGAGCAGGTTGCTCCTGTTCGGTCCCGCTTGCAGGCGGAAGTGGATGCGAGAAATGAAGCCCAGAAAGAGCAGGGAGAGGTTCAGATTGATCTTATGCCGTTAGCGCGCTGGGACTTCGAAGGGGATATGAAGGATTCGGTGGGAGGAATGGATGGTGAAGCCAAGGGAGCAGCCAAAGTTATCGACGGATCCGTGTTCCTGAGGGGGGGAGGTATCTGGACAAGACCAATCTCGAAGGACCTGCGCGAATTCACCCTCGAGGTCCAGGTTCAGTTAGACAATGGGAACCAGTCTGGAGGGGGAGCGATGAGCATACAGAGATCCGACGGCAAGGTATTTGATGGGGTCGTGTATGCTGAGGTTTCTCCCCGGACCTGGCTGACGGGAAGCGACAAACACGCACGGACTGCACCCTTTGAAGGGGAAGAGGACATGGAGGCCGACAAGCGGCCAGTCCGGATGATCATGGTCTACAAGGCAGATGGGACAACGATCGCCTACCGGGATGGAAAGCCGTATGGGCAACCGATCAGCAAGGGCAGGGTGGAATACCAGAAGGGCAAGGCGCAGGTTGTCTTTGGGACCCGGCATGGCCTTTCCCCAGGTGGTCCCGGAAGATCGCTGACAGGTCGCATCTTCGAGGCGAGGCTTTATGACCGGGCACTCACCCCGCAGGAGGCTGCAGCGGCTTCTTCGGGAACCCTGCTGGAGGTGGTCACAGAGGGTTTACTGGCAGAGGCCATGTCCTCCTCTCGGAAAGAGGCTGTTGAGCGTCTCGATGGAGAGATTTCCCTGCTCGAACAGCAACTCGCAAAGGTTGACCAGGAAATTGAGAGCACCCGCGAGGCTCTCAATGCGGGTGGAGATCCCTATTTCAAGATTGCGCATGCAATTCTTAATTCGAAGGAACTGATATATGTCTACTGACCCTAACTTCTCTTCTCACGACCCAGCTCGTCCGGCCCTTGCGGCTGACAGGCGGGAGTTTCTCAGGCTGACTTCGGGAGGAGTGAGTGCCCTTGCGCTCTCAAGTCTGATCAACAAGGGACAAGCTGCGGAATTGAGTGGTCCCAGACTACACCATCAGCAAAAAGCGAAGTCCGTCATTTTGTGCTACATGTCCGGAGGGTTTTCCCATGTGGACTCGTTCGATCCCAAGCCGATTCTCAAGGAGATGCATGGCAAGCCGCTGCCCATGGCAATTGAGAGGACACAGTTTGATGCAGTAGGCAACATCATGGCTTCCCCATGGGAGGCAAAAAAATGGGGGCAATCGGGTCTGGAAATGACGGACATGTTTCCCAAGATCGCGGAATGTGCGGATGACCTCGCGATCGTGCGCTCAATGACAGCCAAGTTCAGCGAGCACTCCCAGGGCAATTTCTTCATGCACACCGGCTTTCCCTTCCTGGGCTATCCCAGCGCTGGGTCGTGGGTGACCTATGGATGTGGAACGGAGAATCCGAACCTGCCCGGATATGTTGTTCTTCGCTCGAACAAGGCCGCCATTCCTCATGGTGGAGTAAGTATCTTCGGTAATGCCTTTCTGCCCGCCACCACCCAGGGCTCCATCTTCAACATCACGGACAAGCAGGCGGTTCCCAACATCAATCCATCCATGCTCAAGGCCGAGCAGCGCCGGGCTCTGGATCTGATCGGGACACTGGATCGCCGCTTTTCCGAGCGGACCGCGGCGAAGGATGCGGTTATCTCATCAATCAAGAATGCGGAGACCGCTTTTCTGATGCAGCAGGCGGTTCCTGAATTAACGGATATCAGTAAGGAAACTGAGGCTACTCGTGAAATGTATGGGATCGATAGCAAGGACGATAACAAGGCTCAGTATGCGCGGCAATGTCTCATGGCCCGACGCCTAGTGGAGCGGGGCGTGCGTTTTGTGGAGCTGTCATGTGCCAGCTATGGAATCGGAGCGGGTGGTGGAGGAAACCCTTGGGACCAGCACGGGGACCTCAAGCGGGGCCATGGAGCAATGGCTGGTCAGGTCGACGGACCTATCGCCGCCCTCCTCAAGGATCTCAAGGAACGTGGAATGCTGGAAGAGACTCTCGTAGTATTTACCGGTGAGTTTGGGCGCGCTCCCTTCTCACAAGGAGGCCACGGTCGCGATCATGATCCCTTTGGGTTCAGTGCCTGGATGGCCGGTGGAGGAATGAAGGGAGGCCAAGCCCATGGAGCAACCGACGAATTCGGCTACAAGGCCGCGGTAGATATTGCGACCGTCTACGATTTATGGGCCACAGTCCTGCACCAGCTTGGAATAGATCATGAAAAGCTGACCTTCCGGTGGAGTGGACGGGATCTCAGACTTACAGACGTCCATGGGCACGTCTGGAAGAATCTGGTGTGATCCGGCCTCACTTTCCGTCGACCTTCGGGAGGAGTTCAGGTTCTCCAAGTGTGTGGCTTTGGACTAGCCACGGAATTGCACCTTGTGGCATGAGCAATGGCTAGAAGCTGTATCCGAGGCCCAGTCCCGCGCTGAATCCGCTGAGGTCCACATCAAACGAGCTACCTCCAACACTGCCGCTGAGGTCTTCCGTATGATCGTGACGCAGATTGACTTCGAGAGACCAGCTTTCGTTGAGTTGGTATCCGGCGGATGCCTGAAGGTAGAAGCCCCAGAGAATCGAGCTGCCGATATTGTCAGCGGAAGAGCTATCAATGACCACGGGGTCGCCATTGTTGATCTGCTGGAGAAGCTGATTGCTGCGCGTCGCTTTCCATGATGCAGCATTGAGCGCAAAACCAGCACCCACTGAGGCATAAAATCGGTTATCGAACCGATAGGAAGCCTCTGCTCCGAATGCCAGACTCCAGGTATCAAGATCAAGTGATTCGTCGATGGTATCGTTCCACAGAGCGAGGTCTGATGTTCGCAGGGTGGGTGTGAAGAGTCGGCTGCCGGCGACAGGTTGGTTGGGAACAAGTGGGGCGACGATGTTCGGAGCCCCCGTGTAAGGGACCTCCCGGGGAAGATCCAAGCCACTGATATCGTAAATATCCGTAGCGGTAATGTCGAAGGTATCCATCTGCTCACGGGCAGAGATCGTATTGAGACCCCGGCGGGAACCATTGATTTCGGCAAAGGAAACGTTGATTGAGGGTCCGGCAGTCCAGCCGTTTCCAAGGTCGCCCTGGTAGCTTAATTTCAGATAAGGAGCTGATACTTGGTCTGCGTCCTCATTCCATCCTGTTTCTGCAGCAGTAGAGGACCGGGTGACTTCCTGATTCTCTCCTCCCGATGCAGTGAAGGAGAGGGTGCTGCCCTGAATTTGTCCCAGTTCATTATATCCGTAGTCGGTTGTTCGCGTTGCCCGGGCATCGGGCCGAACAAAGCCATTGTCATAGATGCGGTCGGCAGGCCCTTCGGCAGGCCCGATACCGGGCACGGGGATGCTACTCGGTTGAAAAAGTCCGGGGATGGTGAAATCACTGATTCCTGTCCGGAAACCAATCTCTCCAATATTGCGCCAGGATACTCCTGCTCCAAGGGTCCATCGACCCAGAGAGGATTGCGTGGGGACGGGTATAATGTCCTTGCTCGACTTAGGTGATGGCTGGATGACTTGCTTAGCGGACGGCGGGAAAGCATCCTTGGCTGACGGTGGGAAAGCGTCCTTAGCTGACGGCGGGAAAGCGTCCTTGGCTGACGGTGGGAAAGCGTCCTTAGCGGACGGCGAGAGAGCATCCTTAGCCGCCGAAACTCCATCTCCGGCTGTAATGGCAGAGAGAGGAGCCAGAAGGGAAGTAACGAATGCGAGTCCGATTCTAGTGTTCATAATGAAGAGGGAAAAGACAGTTCAAGGTTCTGAATTACGGGGCTTTGCGGACGACCCTGTAGAAGCGGTTTCCAGTGGTGCTTGGGTGGCTCGGGGTTTTTGGGGCGCCATTGTCCACCCACTGCGTGACATTTGCTCCGGCGATCACATCGGGAACAACATTGATCCAGTTTCCCCCATCCTGACTGTACTGGATGGTGTAGATCTCTCCCACGATGGAGACAAACTCCAGCAGCTTATCTTCATTGGGAAGGGAGGCTACCCGATTTAGCTCGATTCCGGCAGTGGAGAACGCCACCCCGGCCGGGTCGACGAGCTCAATTTGGAATTCTGCTTGGAATCCGCCGCTCGCAGTGACTTGAAAGTATTCGGCGGTGAGTTCGATGCTTTCGCCTGCTGCGAGAGGCTGGTTGTAGAGAAGGAAGGGGACTTCACCGGATACCCCTTGGGCATTGTGTAAAGTAACGTCTCCAGGTAGTCCGCCGATCAGGACGCGAAACGCTGGAATCTCGAGAGGATTATTGTTGGTTACCGTAATAGTCTGCTTGAGCAGGGCAGTCTGCAGGTCAAGGGTGATAGCACTTCCGCCGATCGCCACGCTCCCAGGGCTGACCACGCTCGTTGCCTCAGAGTCAGCATCATTCTCTGGATTAATGATTGTTCCTCCGAAGGATAGCAGTTCCGCAGAGGTCACAATTGTATCGATTCCGGCTGGTGCGGTGGAGGATACGTCGTAGAGAACCCCGTAAGTTATGCTCTCACCTCTTGGGAGGTTTTCGACGGAAAGGACAGTGGGCAAGCTCGCTTCCCCAGAGCCAAAACTTACGATAGTTGCGCCAGGGGGAGAGATTGATTCGAGTTGGATTGCAAGGTTTCCGGCGTCACTGGGGCCGTTATTGCTGAGGGTAATGACGTGAGAAAGATTACCCGGGGTGCCGCTCTCTGAATATCCGGCAAGAACGGGGTCTCGTGACTCAACTACCCCAACGGTAATGTCAGCTTCTCTTTCAACAGAGGTGCTCGATGAAACTACATTGTTCTGTGGATTGACATCCGTTTGTTGGACAGAAATCACTGACGCGAGATTTGTGATCACGTCGATTCCAGCTTCTGTCGAGGGTCCTACGGTGAGACGCAGGCGGACTAATGAGGTGCTTCCTACCGGAAGATCTCCTACGTTCCAGATCACGGATTCGCCGGTGCTCTCGGTGTTGGTTCCAGCCAATGGCTCGGTCTCCTCAAGGGTGACGCCGGTGGGTAAGTCCAGATTGTTCTCAAGGGATACATTGCTGGCGAAGGAAGGCCCAAGGTTGGTTACGGTCACCATGTATTCAAGGTTCAGGGGTCCTGATCCAGCGACCACTGAATTGACCAGTCCCATGTTAGTGATCTGAAGGTCGGCTCTGGTGATGATGGAGGTGGTATCGGAGACTGATGTTGCCGTCGCGATATTGGTCTGGGTGACGCCTGTCAGAGTTGCGGTACTGGTGATTACGTCTACGCCATCGTTGGCTGTCGGGTCCACCGCAAGGCTGATCGTCAGGCTTGCAGTAGTCCCTGCAGGGAGAGAAGACAGCGTCCAGATGCCCTTGTTGTAGACTCCCTGATCGGGTGCGATACCCGCGATCGATACTCCACTAGAGAGGATATCGAGGTCCTCGCTGATGGTGAGACCGGTTGCAGTCGAGGGCCCCTGATTTGTCACTAACACCGTATAGGTAAGCCCTCCTGTGCCCGCAATGATGGGGTCAGCTGATTCGCTCTGACTGAGGCTGACGTTGACGATTGGTGCCACACTCAGGGTGTCGGATGAGGGTCCACTATTGCCAAGTGAGCTGGTGAGGTCACCGGTAGTGTTGTCGAAGGTTCCACCCTCGAGACTGGTGACTTCTACCTGAAGAGTACACCGTCCACCGGCGGGAACAGTGCCGTTGGAGTAGGAGAGAAGGGAGCCCCCTGGGCCGGCACTTGCGGTGCCTCCTACGCAGGTGCTGGAAAAATTTACTGGGTTCGAGAGAATAAGGCCTTCCGGTAAGGTGTTGCTGAATGACAAATCTGTGGCAGCGAGCGGTGAGGTGCTGTTATCGATCGTATAGGTAAGGATACCAACCTGACCGGCGTTAAAGTTAGGCGAAAACTCCTGAGTAAACAGCGGGGGAGCCACAAGTGCCAGATCGGCACTGGCTCCGGGGCTGACTCCAAGGGATGACGTCAGCTCGCTGGTTGTGCTGCCATAAATACCGGCCGATGCGTTGCTGGCACCCACCTCGAAACTGATGGTGCAGATGGAGCCTGGGGCGACGAATGCGTTTCCACTGACAGTAAAGGTGTTGGTGTCGGATGAGAGCGTGAAAACACCTCCCTTTCCACAATTGAAGGTTTCGACAGGTAGTGCTGTCCCGGGGGGTAAACCTACACCTACCATGCTGAGAGCCTCGGGAAAGACGTCGGAGAAAGCGAGGTCTCGGGCTTCAATTGCGCTGGCAGTATTATCAATCGTGTAGGTCACCCTGCTCTGCCCTCCTACGGAGATGGCGCTGGGAGTGAAAGCCTTGCTAATCGTGGGAGCGACTGGTTCCACCAGGAGGGTGTCAGTTGCAGCAAGGCCAATCTTGGGCTCCCCATTGACGTCAGCGCTCAGACGGCTTGTCACGTTAAGATGAGGTCCAAATGCAGCAGTGACTGGAACCGTGACTTCTACAGGAAAGGAGCAGGTTTGCCCCGGCGCCAAGCTCCCGCCCTCTATCAAAAGAAGGCTGGTTCCTGATATGCTGGAGCCTGGACCACACGGCTCAATATTGATTTCCGGAACCTCGATAGAGAGATCGTCAAACCACGCCTGAGCGATCTCGGTTTCCCCCGTTGTGCGGTTGGCGTAGGCGCCTATGACAAGGGTGTGTGTCCCGGCATTGAGTGGAATTTCTATAGAGGCCTCCCTCCAGCCGGAATCGGAGTCAACTTGGTTGTCGTTACTGCCATTGAATCGTAGAAGGGAGTTATCAGGGCCATCTCCCCAGCGGATACCATCGACGGTAAGGACCGCTTCTCCATACTCGTTATCATCGAAGTCTCCTGCAACGTTCAGGCGGTAGCGAAAATTAATGGTGGTGAGGGCAGTTTCCTCGAGCGTGAACTCCCGGCTCCATCCTCCAGAACTCTCAGGAGAGAAAAAATTGGCAAAGAAGTTCTGCCCGCCTGTCTGGACCCGCAGGGCGCCACCTTGGATACCACCGGTCGGATCGACCTCTCCTGACGAGAAGTCTGGATCGGGGGTGCCCTGAAAAGGATCATCCACGTAGGTAAATCCGCCCGCGGCGGCCTGGGATCCGGGAATGAGCTGAACCTGGAAACCCACATCGCTGCTCTCGAGAGTGTTTTGGTGAACTTCAACCGCAATAGAATTGGTTCCCTCAACCAGAAGGCCACCGAGACTCAGGTTGCCTGTTGAAAATCCGCTCTCGTTTCCAAGGCCAGAAAGGGTGGTGGTTTCAATCGCTCCGTCTGGCATGCTAGGGGTTCGAAATACTTCGCTGCCGTTGATGTAGATCACCCCACCGTCGTCCAAGAGGTAATTGGCGAGCCACTCTGTTTCGGTCAGCTGATCTGCTGAAATCTCAAAGGTATTTCGAAAGAGATAGGTGGTGATCAAGTTCTGGCCATTAGCCGCGGACCCGATGCCAAACAGAAGGTCCGGTGCTCCGGGAAACCCATCAATACCTCCAACCTGAATGGGGACATCCTCCGATTCCCAGGGGCCTATGTTGGAGGTGGCAACGTCGAAACTTACCGAATTCCATGCATTTCCGTTCTGATCAACAGGGTATCCATCGCTGTTGCCATTCTCGTTCTCAATACGATCGAGATAGTCCCACGCTTCTGTAATAAGGGGGCCTCCGCCTCCTGCGTCTCCGTCGAATGCTGCTCGCACAATAGCTCCCCCGCTTGTTGGGATTTCAGTGGCCACCAGTCCGGGAAGTGTGGCCTCCAGATCATCGGTAAACTGGAGGTTGGTAATTGTGTCAGTGGCGCTGTTGTTCGTGATTGAGAATAGCAGGGTGCCTGATTCCCCGGGGGCGATGGGGTTATCCAGAAACTCTTTTTCAAAAGACACGTTAAGAATGGAGGCAGGGTCGATGACCTCGAGCTCTGCTACCGCTAATCCTCCGGAAACCAGATCGCCTCCGATGGATCCTACGGCAGTCAGGTTACTGGAAACACTGAGATGGATTCCGGGGGCTACGCCAACGACTTCCAGGGTAAGGGTGCATGTCTCTCCTGCCGGAAGGGGGATTGGATCTTCGGGAGAGACCTCGATCGCCTGAGTTCCATTGATTGCTGTGATGCTTATGCCCGGACAGTTGGTTGAGACCGATGGAGGTGTAGCAATTGCTATTCCTGGGGGGAAAAAGTCACTAAAGGATAAGTTGTAAGCATCCGTAGTGCCCTGATTTTCGATAGTGTAGATTAAAGTCGATCTGCCTCCGAGTGGGACAAGGTCTGGAACGAAGCGTTTGCTAAATCCCAGAACCAATTCTGACGAGGTAAACAGAGTGGTAAAGGCAGGGGCGCTGGGGCCGACCTCAGAGGTGAAGTCATCAATCGTGAGGTTGTGGGGACCCCTGATATTCTGAGTAACCAGCGCTTTAATTTCGCATGTTGAGCTGGCATCGACCACCCCACCGGAAAACCGGAGCAGTGCTCCGTCATTCTCGGTAGTTAAGGTGCCGCCGCACTCGGAGGAGAGAGCCCTGATAGTGACCCCTGCAGGCGTGGTTAGAGTGAAAGCGAGTTGGCTGATGGGGCCGGGATTGACTGTGTTGTCTACTGTGATGGTCAGCTCAGAGGTGCTGCCGACGCCCGCTGTATCAGGAGAGAGCGCCATCTCGACGACCGGAGGCGAGGCGACACCAGCGAAGGAGATGGATGAAGCGAGGAGGAACCCCAGAGACCAGATAAGAAAACGGGACAGGGTGAGTCTGCAGGGGGAGTCTTTGTGTGAGTTCATCGATGACAGGCAGCGAGCCTATTAAAAAGGCAGCGAATACCTTGTTTTGCATCTGGGTGCTCAACAAGCCTAATCCCTTGCACTTGCTCGGATTCAAGGGGCTCAATTCTCGGAGCTTTACGGGGAATTACCGTTTTCGGGTAGGGCGATCATCGAAAACACCAAGATTTTCAGGACTAAGGGGAAAAGCTTGAGCCCAAAGCCGACTTGCCTAACACGGTAATTTCGGCGAAACTACGCGCCTGCCACTTTGCCCATGATGCCTCCGCAGTGAGAGTGCTCATTGGCTGAAATCCATGAAAACAACGAGCCGATCGGTGACTCGCGCTACCTTCCTGTCCGGTTTCACGGCAATGGAGCTCCTGGTAGCGATCTCGGTTGTGATGGTTCTTGCAGGACTCACCATGCAGGTGATGAAGAATGGGCGTCAGAAGGCCCTGCAGGTGCGAGCAGCCCAGAAGATTAAGGACCTGGGCGCTGCCTTTGTTGCCTATACGGGTGAAAATGGCGGGCTGCTTCCCCGGGAAAATCACTCTGGATCGGGGGATACCTGGCAGGCTGCGTCTGAGGAGGCGGCAACTGAGGTCTGGTACAATGCGCTCACTTTGAATATGTCGCAGAGGTCTGTTGGTGAAATCGGGGAGGCCGGAGAGCCCCAACTCTTTTACGAGGATGGTTATCCTCTTTTTGTTCCAGGTGCTCCTTACCCCAAAAGCGAAAAAAAACTGGAGAATCCGATGTTTGCAATCGGGATGAACAGTCGTCTTCAGCGCAGGGACAACGATACCGGGGATAAGCCCCAGGGAACATTAGCTTCAATTCAAGCTCCGGGGAACACGGTTATCTTCCTGGAGCGGGGAATGCCGAAGGATCAGATGGTAGTGCGCTCACAGGCAAACTTTTCGGCTTCACCCAAAGCGGGACCAAAGGCTTTCGCCGGGAGGCACAACCAGAAAGGTCTTCTATTGTTCGCGGACGGGCATGTTGAAGTAAAGTCTCCGAGGGAGATCCTGACAGGCAGCGGAAAAGTGAGGACTCTCGAAGAAGGAAGCAGCGTGGTGTGGACGCGGGATCCTGACGATGATCCCAACTGAGAGATTACGCCGGAGGGCGTATGATGGAAGCGCTCTGGCTAAGAGTTTCTCCGCAGCCAGGACAATATTTTAGCCGGTGGTGCGTAACCCAGCCGCGATAGCGTTGATGGACAGCAGCATGCGGGGTAACAGGGCTTCTGCCTCCTCCTGCCTGCCAGACTGGATTTGTTGGCGCCATTCCCTCAGAAGCGAGACCTGCTGTTGATGAAGAACCCTGAGGGGAGCCTCTCGAATCTCGAGCGTTTTTGCCATCCGGGGCCTCCGCTTGAGAATGTCTCCGCCATAGAGTTCGGTCAGTAGTTCCCGTGTGCGATCGAACTCGGCGATAATGACCTTCATGAACCGGTCTCTCAGGGCTTCGTCCTCAACCAATGAGGCATACTGGGTCATCACCTCAAGATTCGCGGAGGCCAGGTTCGTCTCGACGTTGGTCAAGGTGTAGCCAAGGAAGGAGGACTCACGAAATTCCTCCTTTAGCCGCACGAAACGCTCTGGTTGCTCTGTTTTTAGAGACTCTAGGGCCGTGCCTACCCCGAACCATCCGGGTAGATAGAAGCGCGCCTGGGTCCATGAGAATACCCAGGGGATTGCTCTAAGATCAGCGATGGAGTGACCCTTCTTACCCGTTCTCCGGGTTGGGCGTGAACCAATACAGGAGTTCTCCAGCGCATCGATGGGAGTGACTTGGCGATAGAAATCGATAAATCCATCGGAGCGGAGCAGTGTCTGGTATGCCTCCTGACTGGCCTTGGACAGGTCAGGAAGGAAATCCTCCGCTGGATCCCTGCGACTTTCTGGTCTGCTATGAACTGCGGTTGTAATGGCGGTGCCAGCAAGAAGGAGTTCCAGATGATAGGTAGCGTTGGCAAGATTAGCGTATTTCTGTGCAATTGTTTCGCCTTGTTCGGTCATTCGGAACCCGCCACTCAGGGAGCCGTGAGGAAGCGAAGCCATGAACCAGTGAGTCGGCCCTGCGCCTCGCGAAATCGTGCCACCACGCCCGTGAAAGTATCTTAGTTTGATATCATGGCGCCGAGCTACCTCGGACAGGTTTTTCTGTCCCTGGTTAAGGGCCCAGGCGGCGGCGAGAATGCCACAGTCCTTGTTAGAGTCTGAATAGCCGAGCATGACCTGCTGCTCTCCGGAGCGACGTCGCTGAACGATGGGATGACCGAGGAATTGGTCGAGAATACCAGGAGCGCGATGAAGGTCATCGATGGTTTCGAATAGTGGGACGACTTCAAGCGGACAGATTAGGCCCTCAGGGGTAGGAGTCATTAGCCCGGCTTCCCGGGCGAGAAGAAAGACCCCCAGAAGATCCGATACCTGGCGGGTCATCGAAACAATCAGACCTCCGATACCTGCTGACCCATGCTCCTCGAGGTGCGCTGCGACAACCCGGTAGGAGTCGAGGACGAGTGTTGCTTCCTTGCCTGAGTCGAGACTGTCGTGAAGAAACGGCCGGGTGGAGTGTAGCTCTTCAGTGAGAAAATCCACCCGTTTTTCCTCAGGCCACTCCGCATAGTGCTCGCCATCTTCTACACCGGCGGCTGCGAGTAATTGAGAGATAGCCCGATCGTGAAAATCGGAATTTTGCCTGATTTCAAGTGCGGCAAGATGGAAGCCGAAGATTTCAAGTTTGTGCCTGAGGGGTCGAATGTGTTGCTCCTCAATCAGCGCGCATCCATTCGCAATGATGCTTTCAGAAATTAATTCAAGATCACGGCCGAGGGCCTCGGGACTTGCATAACCGGGTGCCCCGTCGATCTGGGTTTTCAGGCGAGCGGCCATGAGACTCGCCAGATGACGCCATGGCTCCTGGCCTACCTCGTGCTGCAGCTTGCTCACGACGACGTCATTCTGAAGAGAGAGTCCGAGCTCTACGATGCGGCTCTGTAATTCTCCTGGTACTTCGTTGTGATGAATGGAGAGTGTCAGGATTGAGGAGAGATTTGTGATCTCCCGGTGGAGCAGTTCGAGTGCGGCATTACGGAGAAGCTCCAGAGAGCGTTCCGTTACCTCAGGAGTCACAAGAGGGTGGCCATCGCGGTCTCCACCGATCCATGTGCCGAACGAAAGACTGGGGATGTTCCCTGCCTCACGGAGTTTCTCCAATGGGAATCCTGCGTCGCGCCATGCTTCAGTAAAGTGCAGATCCAGACGATTCAGAGATGCGGGGAACAGGTCGCGCAAGTAGTGGATTGCTTCATTGAGTTCATGGTAAATGTCGGGCCGGACAAGATGGATTTCTCCTGTGCGCCATAAGCTCTCCAGTGCGGTAACCATTCGTTCCCTGATTCTTCTGCGCTCCCGTTCCGTGTATTTTGGGTATTCGCTCCTGACTAGCTGGTTGTAGAGAGCGCGAAGGCGCTCGCGGATAGAACTTCGCTTGGCTTCAGTCGGGTGGGCGGTCAGGACCGGCTGGACCGTCACATCTCCAAGGACCTTGATGATATCATCCGGGGAGAGTCCAGCTGCGGTCATATCCTTCAAAGCGTGAGGCCAGAGGCCACGGATGGAATCCGCACCCAGCTCTTTTTCTCGTTCTCTCCTGATGGCTGAGGCCACTCGCTCCTCAACCATGTTGAGAAGCTGAAAACCTACTGAATACAGCTGCTGCGTTCCCTTGGGTAAATCACCCTCAGGAACCTTCCCGCTCCATGGAATATAGGGAATAAGCTCATCCTCGCCGAGCGACTTCAATGCGTCTGAAAGACAGGAAATGAGGTAAGACAGGGTCTCGTCGATCAGGTCGAAGCCTTGAATTCTTAGTTCATCCCGGGTTGTGTTCGATGAGCTCATGGACGGGGAATTCAAGCCCCCTTCAGTCTGTAAGTGAAGTGTTCTCTTTCGGAGGGGAGGATTTGGCTGCTAGTGGGTTGAGGATGAAAATGCTCGCGTCGAGCCACTGCATCTGGAAAATCCCCAATCACATCGACAAATGAAACACATATTCGCTCTAGCAATTTCCCTTACTCTTCCTCTCACTTCTCTGTTTGCAGAGCACCACGAGCTGCCGAAGCCTGACAAGGATGGATGGATTACTCTTTTCAATGGCAAGGACCTTGCCGGATGGAGTGGCAACCCTGACGTTTGGAGAGTAAAAGAAGGATATATCTCGGGGCAGCTTGATAAGCTTCAGGGGGGAAATACCTTTCTTATCTACGAGCATTCATTCGCTGATTTCGAGCTGGAGGCAGAGTGGGTCCTGGTGGACGGGAAGGGGAATAGCGGTATTCAGTTCCGTTCCAAACAGTCTGAGAGTGGGGCCAACAAATGGGTAGTGAGTGGATATCAGGCGGATATCGGAAACGGATGGTATGGCAAACTTTACGAGGAGAGGGGCCGTGGTGTCCTTGCAGGAAAATATAAGAATAAGCCTACGGTTAAGAAGGACAACGGTTGGAATAAATACCTGATCACAGCAAAGGGGTCAAAATTGACGCAGGAGCTGAATGGAGTAGTTACCATCGAGTTTGATGACAAGGATCCAAAGAAGAGCGCCAAGAGTGGTGTCATTGCGTTGCAATACCATTCTCCCGGAGGGTTCGAGGTCCGATTCCGTAAGATCAGAATCAGGCTGGCTAAATAGTTTGGCACAGCCCGCAAGGGTTAAGCGTCTTCTGGGGCATTAGCCTCTGGGAAGGCTGCGATCCAATCAGCTGAAGGATGCGCCTTAGCGAGCGTCGATGGCCACATTGTCGATTGACCATCCACTGAAGGAGTCACCACTGGCATCACTGGTGAACCAGAATTCGAGGATAATTTCTTCTCCCAGAGCGGCAGGAGGGAGATCTTCACTAAAAGGAACCCAATCGGCATCAAATCCCGAGGTGTCGGGGTCGATGGTGCCGAGAATGCTGTCGTCACGGGCTCTCAGAACTCGTATTCCGAAGAGGTCGCCGAGGCCGTCTGCGTCACGATAGTGGTCCATCATGAAGGTGGCCCTGGTAAAGTTCCTGCTGGTAAGATCAATAACCGGAGAGCGCAGGAAGATGTCGGCATTGTCTGCGTAGTTGCCGAGGTTGGTAGTGAATGCGCGGGTCGAGCTGTCAGCTCCCGTGGAGGGGCCGGTCTCAGCACCTGGCAGACCAAGTTGCCAGGCAGTTTCAAGGTTGGCGTTATTGGATCCTACGGTCCATCCATTCTGTCCAGACTCGAAGTCCTCGAGGAAGAATGGGGGAGCGTCTCTTTCCATGATAACCAGAAAGAGTTTCTCTTCGGCGGGCCGCGGGAAGATCTCGACGTTGAGGGGAGCAGTAGCAGGAATATTCTGCTGCCAGACCCGCCAGCTGGATGGATCACGTTCGGTAGCTGGGTCAGAGCTTGCAAGAATGTCATAGACCTTTCCCGCCATGCTCTCAAAGGAGAGCTCAAGATTACGGTTCAGGTTCCGGATGCTGAATTGTCTCTTTGCGGACAATGCGCTTGAGATTGCTATGTTATCGATAAGAAGGGTCTCAGAGGCGTCGCCCACTCGTGCCGAAATGACGAAGGAGTAGGAGTCGTCAGGGGTGAAAGACCCGGTGGGGATACTAATGAAATTAGCATTGGTATCGAACCCGGTGGTAATAAAGGTTGCCCCATCGACAGGATCCCAAGTGACCAACATAGTTCCCGAGACAGTAGTGCCATCCCTGAGAATGGGTCCGTTCAGAAAGGATAGATCCCCAACGTCTGCCCCTCTCGTCTTGCCTGAGATGCTCAATCCCTGTTCGGTGTCAAAGTTCCGCCAGGTATCGACCTCAAAGGATAGGTTTTCAGTGACTCCATCCTCGTTCTGCATGCCCTCCTCGCCGGATCCGAGTATTCCGAGCGGTGCATTGCCGTAATTTAGGGAAAAGCCATCTGCCGGAACATTTTGGAGTGGGCCATCTGTGATCGCGACATCGAATTTTGCGGTCCATCCGCTGGATGATCCTCCGAGGGCTGGAATTGAGAAGCTGGATCGACCGAGTCTCTGGCCATCAATCGTGAGACGAAGTTGACCGCCCACCACGCTGGCTGCCGCTCCAGCTATGACAGTGCCGTCACCCAGGTCAGTAGTGCCGTTAGGGTAGCTGTCAAAATCCTGATAGTAGCTGGTGGGAGGGGCGGTGTAGACAGTCGGGTTTCGGCCACTCGTAATTTCTATATGATCTCCCATGCTATCACCATCCGTATCATGATTGTTCGGGTCTGTTCCCGGTTGGTGGTGGTCAATAAAAGGCAGGGTTGGATTCTCGATGGCATCAGGCAGCCCATCTCCATCGCTATCGGTGTTGAGAGGGTTTGTTCCCGTACGGGAAGGGCTGAGAAAGGTTCCGGTATTGTCTTCAACGCTGTCGAGGAGTCCGTCTCCGTCGGTATCCTCATCCTGAGGATTTGTCCTTAGATCTCTTTCCTGAGAATTGCTCAGCCCGTCCTGGTCGGGATCTCCGAGAGAGCCATGAGGGCCGTCCTGTGCCCCGGGAGAAGTCTCTCCAATGGTTCCGTCGTCGTCTGGATCGAGGCCATTGGCGATTTCATAGGAATCGGACAGCCCGTCGCTGTCGCGATCACCAGGAGCGCCAGCATTTATCCTCAGATTGTCTATGAAGAGGTCCTGATTGGCCCCTCCCACCCGGGCTGAAATGATAAAGGTATATGAGTCATTACCGATGAATTCCCCCGTATCGATAGCGGAGAATTCGGCATTAGTCTGCAAGCCTGTAGTCCTGAATGATGCGCCAGTTGCCGGGTCCCACTCGATTTCCACGGTTCCACTTACGCGCTGCCCGTCGTTGAGGATGATGCCATTGGTGAAGGCGAGCTGTCCCACGTCCAGACCATTATTTAATCCGGAGATATTAAGGCCTTGCTCGGGATCTCCATTCATCCAGGTATCGACCTCAAAAGAGAGGTTTTCAGTAACCGCCGGACGAGTTCTCATTCCTTCCTCCGCCGCACCCCGGTCGCCCATGGGGGCGTTTCCATAATTGAAGGAAAATCCATCAGCTGGGGGGTTGAAATTTACGCTATCGTTGAGCTCGATGTCAAAGGAAGCCCGGAAGCCACGGGAGGACCCCTCCAATGTCGGAATTGAAAAGCTGGCGAATCCACTCGTTCCGCGGTCCCGTGTGAGCTGCAGGCGCCCATTCTGGACACTGGCTGTCGAACCCACAATGACAGTGCCATCGCCAAGGTCGGTAGTGCCATTCGGATAGGAATCAAAATCCTGATCGTAGGAATCCGCAGGCATCAACCCAGGAACCAGCAAGACAACGAATGCCATCAAACGCATCTGCGTGGGAAGTATTCCAAAAGCATTCATGCGTCGAAGGTCCAGAGGGGAGCAAGGTTTAAAGGTGTCCGGTCTGCTTGGCAAAGTAAAATGGCCTACCACAAGCGGGTATGGTTCGACTCCAGATAGGCAGAATCTAGGAGGATCATGGATCCGAATGGTAGCGTTTTCTTGGCATTATCCGCAATCGGTCTTCCTCCGGAAGAGCGTGCTCAATAACCCCCGTGACCAGAGACAATTCGCCGGCTTGGTCCTGATCATGACAGGATTTCTTGCACGATTTTACCATGCACGTCTGTCAGCCGGAAATCGCGACCTTTGAATCGGAAGGTTAGAGCTTCGTGGTCAATACCGAGAAGATGGAGGATCGTGGCTTGCAGATCGTGGACATGAACAGGCTTCTCGGTCACATTGTAACTAAATTCGTCGGTCTGACCATGGACTATGCCCGGCCGAATTCCTCCGCCCGCCATCCACATTGAGAAGCAGGCGGGATGATGATCCCTGCCAAAGTTCCTATTGCGGGTCTGAGCGTAAGTGGTACGGCCAAATTCTCCGCCCCAGATCACGAGGGTGTCCTCGAGCATACCACGTTCCTTGAGGTCTTTGAGAAGAGCCGTGGTCGGACGGTCCACGGAAGCGATTTTTCCCTTGATCGCGTTTGTGATGCCATCGTGGTGATCCCATCCCCGGTCGTAGAGCTGAATAAAGCGAACTCCTGCTTCGGCCAGGCGACGGGCCAGAAGACAGTTGGAGGCAAAGGAGGCCTTGCCCGGTTGCGCTCCATAACTTTCAAGAACCTCCTTCGGTTCCTGAGACAGGTCCATCAGTCCGGGCACTGAGCTTTGCATTCGGTATGCCAGTTGAAAGGCATCCATACGGGCTTCGATCTCAGGATCTCCAGACTGGGCGTATTTAAGTTGATTGAGAGCATTGATACGGTCGATTGTTTTCTTGCGATTCAGATCCGACATTCCCTTGGGATTAGAGAGGAAAAGAACGGGGTCGCCGGACGACTGAAATTTTACTCCCTGATGTCTGCTGGGAAGGAATCCATTGTGCCAGTAACGAGATGGAACGGGTTGCCCTCCACCGGATAAGAGAACTACAAAAGCGGGAAGATTTTCGTTGGCGCTGCCCAACCCGTAACTGAGCCAGGATCCCATGCTGGGCCTCCCAGACAAGGGGCTCCCGGTCTGCAGGAAGGTAACAGCCGGGTCGTGGTTGATCGGATCGGTAGTAGCACTTCTAATAAGGCAGATATCATCTGCGATTTCGGGCATGTGCTTGAAAAGGACGTTCATATCCATTCCGGCCTGTCCGCACTTGGCGAACTCGTGCTGGGAGGCCATTACATTGAGATCTCCCTGCCCGCTGGTCATGGTTGTCAGCCGCTGGTTGCCAATAACCTCGGAAGGAAGAGGCTTTCCATCCCAACTGGAGAGTCCGGGTTTGGGGTCAAAGGTTTCTAATTGAGAGGGCCCTCCCGACATGTGGAGGTAGATTACCCGCTTGGCTTTTGCCGGGTGGCTAGTCCCGAACGCTCCTTCTTCAGCCAGCACCGACGGAGAAGAGGCGAAAAGATGCGAAAGTGCAGCTGTGCCGAGTCCGCATGAGGTGCGGCCAAGGAACGTGCGCCGGGTGAGATAGTCTTGAAATTCGCTCATGGCTTACTCACGGGTGATTGTTTCATCGAGATTAAGCAGGATACTTCCGAGGGAGGCCCATGCGGCTAGTTCGACAGGGTCGTGATTATGGGGGGCTGGAGATCTTCCGTTGCTGATGAAGTCTTTGGCGCGTTCTGGATGACTGCCAAACTCCTTCTTCTGCTCGGACAGGGTATCGGTGAGAATGCGCATCTCGCTATCACTAGGAGCTCGGGAAGTAGCCATGATGAAGGCAAGACGGATACGGTTCTGGTCGTTACTCTCTTCCCACGACAAGGCCCGTTGTGCAAAAACACGGGCAGCTTCTACGAATGACGGGTCGTTGAGGGTGACGAGGGCCTGGAGCGGCGTGTTGGTGCGGGTCCGGTTGACGGAGCAGAATTCGCGGCTGGGGGCGTCGAAGATCTGAAAGCTGGGATAGAGCATGGTCCGGCGCCAGAAGGTGTAGAGCCCTCTTCGATAGAGGGCCTCACCCTTGCTTTCTGTCCATCCTTTTCCGATGCTACTAAGATAGTTTGCTGGCTGGTAAGGAAAGACGGAGGATCCGCCGATACTTGTATTGAGGAGGCCGCTGATTGAGAGAGCAGAGTCCCGGATTTCCTCGGCTGAAAGTCGGAAGCGGGGCGCGCGGCAGAGAAAACGGTTATCGGGATCCTGGTCTTCGTAGCGGCTCCGATTTACGGACGATTGCCTGTAGGTAGAAGAGCTTATAATGAGTTTTTGAAGTCTCTTGATATTCCACCCGCTCTCGATGAAGTCTGCAGCCAGCCAGTCGAGAAGTTCCGGATGGCTGGGGCGTTCACCCTGGGTGCCGAAGTCTCCGAGGGTTTTCACCAGTCCGGTGCCGAAGAGTTGCTTCCAAAGACGGTTTACCATCACCCGGGAGACCAGAGGGTGGCTAGGGTCGGTGAGCCAGTAGGCTAGTCCCAGGCGGTTACGCGGCTGGTTGGCGGGCAGGCGGGGGAAGATGGCTGGTACGTCTGGCTCGACCTCCTCGCCCGGTTGTCGGAAGTCGCCGCGCATGAGGACGTGGGCTGGTTTACGGTCCTTCATCTCGGCCATTACCATGGTGGTGGGGAGGGACTTTTCGACCTGATCGAGTTCTTTCTTCGTGGTTGTCACCTCGGACTCCAATTCGCGGAAGAGGTCACGCGACTCGGCGTGAACATAGGTGATGAAGTAAGAGAAGAGCTTCTTCTTTTCGTCTTCCGTGCGTTCTTTCCCGGGCTTGGCAGCGAGAGTCACGATCTCGGCAGGAGCTGGGTTCCATTCCCCGTTGATCTTGTATTTGGTGCCGAGATAGAACCCTACCGCGGCTTGTTCATTGGTGTCGAGAGCACGATCGTAGACAAGGATTTCCGCAAAGTCGGCAGCGGTCTTCTCTGCTCCCGCATTGTTGGCTCCGATGGTGATCGATTTGTTCTGAAAGCCGGAAAGGCTCACGCCGCCGCCCCCTCCGTCCTTGCCGTTGAGGCGGAAACGAGTGTCGTTGTCGGGGCCTTGCTGGGTGACAACTGCCACCACTGGAACTGCGCGCTTGAGATCCGCATTGCCTATCACGTCAGCGCCATAACCATTGAAGCTCAGCTTGCTCTTGTCATTCTGCTGATTGCCCCCGGTTTTCCAGAATGCGCGCCGTTTGCCCTGGGATTCGTCACCCCACATAAGGGCCATCTGGTGCCGGGCAAGGTCGTTGAACTGGAGGACAAGCACCATGGTGAAGTCGCCTGCCAGACGTCCAGCTCCGGATTCGGTGCGAAGGAAGTCCTGCTTGCCATCCAGCCGGATGGCTGGATGTCCGTTAAGAGCCCTGCCGAACTGCCTGGGTTGGCCGGTAGCGAACGCGGTGTGCTTGTTTCCAGAAAGGTCTGGCCATTCCTTCACCAATCCTCCCGGGGCGTCGAAGGAGCCTGCATCGAGGTGAAGCTGCAGGCCGTTTTTGACGGGTAGAGTCCCGGTCTGAGGTAAAGTAAGAGAAGTGATCCACTCTTGGAGAGCCGGGGCGAGGTCACCCTCGAGATCAGTGAACTGCGGCCGTTCGCGAGCGGCCTTCAGTTCCGCGGTCCTTGAGTCCAAGCGAGCTTGAAGGTCGGCCCGCTTCTGCTGGTGGGAGCTGGTGCGAACCTTGAGGAGCGGAGGAAGTGGTTTGTTGTGATAGCCGCTCCGGCCTCCGGCCCCGATCTCGCCATCCACGCTGTTAAAGAAGGCGTAGAGCTGGTAATATTCCTTCTGCGAAATGGGATCATACTTATGGTCGTGGCACTGGGCGCAACCAACCGTGAGACCGAGGAAGACCTGGCCGGTGGTGTTGGCGCGGTCCACTGCATAGGTGACGTAGAACTCATCCGGATCGGCCCCTCCTTCCTCATTGAAGGTGACGCAACGGTTGAACCCTGAAGCCACCCGGGAGGTATTGTCGGCGTCCGGGAGGAGATCACCTGCCATGTTTTCCACGATGAAGCGGTCAAAGGGTTTGTTCTGGTTGAACGACTCGATGACGTAGTCACGGTAGAGCCACATGTTGCGCACGGAGTCGTTGTGATATCCGTTAGTGTCCCCGTAGCGTGCGAGGTCGAGCCAGTCCTGAGTCATGCGCTCCCCGTAGTGAGGAGAATCAATCATGGCGTCGACGAGGTCAGAATATTGTTCTGGCGAGAATGGGGTGCTTTTACTCTCTCTCCCGACAGATGAGGATGCGAGAGTGGGCGCAAACCTTTGAAGATCACTCAGGGTTGGCGGTAGCCCACGAAGGTCAAGGGAGATTCGTCGTATTAGGTTCTCTGGGCTGGCCTCGGGAGAGGGTTCCATTGCCTGGTTTTCGAGGCGCGAAAGAATGAAGTTATCTATGGGATTTCGCGACCAGTTCTCGTTGCGCACGGTGGGAATCTCAGGTTTTTCCAAGGTGCGGAAAGACCAGTGTTGCTCGTATTTCGCCCCGTTCTCGATCCAGGTCCTGAGCTTTTCTCTGCCCTCATTATTGAGGCCTTTTCTGAAATCCGGTGGCGGCATCATCTCATCGGGATCCTTAGAAAAGATCCGATGGATTATCTCGCTCTCCTCGAGGTCTCCCGGGACAATCGCACGGGAGCCCGATTTCAACTCGCCCACTGCTCCCTCGCGGAGGTCGAGGCGCAGTCCGCTTTTTCGAGTCTTGGCATCAGGGCCATGACAGGCGTAGCAGTGCTCAGCCAGAAGGGGCTGGATGTCCCGGCTGAAGTCGGCAGGAGCGGTAACTGCAGAAAGGGTCAGGCAGGCGGATACGATGCTTCGGATGGATCGCGCCCGGAGAGGAGACATGACACGACCCTAACGTCAGGCTCCAGCGGTGAAAGGGAAAACCTGCATTGAATCGGGTGACTCGAGCGAATGGGCCCAGAGGTATTCTGGCGTTACTTTTTTTCTTCGATCTTGTGCTTGCTGAACCACTGATAGAGCTCCGGCGTTGCGTAGGCGGCAGACCAACTGTTGTGCCCGACATGTTGAAGGGTGGTGAAGCGCGCCTTTGTTCCTCCGGCCTTGCGGATGGCTTTCACCATCTCATCAGAATGCCTGTAGAGCACAGCCGTGTCCTCGGTGCCATGGAAGGCCCAGATAGGAACGTTGACCAGTTTGTCAGCTTCCTCCGGGTTGCCCCGTCCGCAGATGGGTGAAACTGCGGCAAACCGATTCGGATTTTCTGCTGCCATTTTCCATGTTCCATATCCTCCCATACTGAGGCCGGTCAGGTAGATCCTAGTCGTATCGGCCGGGAACTTGCTGGTGATATGATCCAAAAGCTTAAGGACGCCGGCTTGCTGATCGTCATCGGTCCACCTGCTCTCGGCAGGGCACTGAGGGGCAATAAGGATGTAGGGAAGGTTGTCGCCGCGCTGGGCCATCCGGGGAGGTCCCCACTTGGCAACGATGCTTAGGGGCCCCCGGCTTTCTCCACGACCGTGAAGAAAGAGGATAACGGGCCACTTTTTTTTCGAGGAAGGCTCGAACTCCTTTGGAAGGGAAAAGAGATATGGAACTGTTTGTTTGGCGGAGACCTCGAAGGAGTGCTCGGTAACTTTCCCGGGGGCTGGTTGTCCGGCTTCGAGGCGGGTGCATGCGAGGAGTACTAAAGCGCATCTAAGAAGAGAGTTGTGTCGCATCTTTTTTCAGGTTGGGTAGATCCGGATACGATCCTTAAATGGGTCGGTTGTCAGTTCCAAAAGAACAATGGCCTTGCTTATGCCTGAGTCTGACGTATCTTAGCGCTACCGGATTCCTTTCCCCCTGAATCAAAATCGAGGTAATTAATCAGCTTCCTCCGCCCGGCCCGCGTGAGTGAAACCTGCACCAACCCGGCGGTGCTTCCAGCGCGAAGATGCCAGCGACCCCCTCGGAGCCCGGAATTAGATCATAATGAACCCAACTTCGTTCGAGGCGCTACAATTTCCGGCGCCCATTCAGCGTGCTCTTAGTGAGCGTAACTATAACTCGCTCACACCGATTCAGGCACAGGCGTTACCCCCTCTGCTTGAGGGGAGAGACCTGCTTGGATGCGCCCAGACAGGCACCGGGAAGACGGCTGCCTTTTCCCTGCCGATTCTGGATGTCCTTTATGATGATCCACAGAATATCCGACCGCGGACTGCGCGAGCTCTTGTGCTGACGCCGACCCGGGAGCTTGCAAATCAGGTAGGTGAGAGTCTTCGGACCTACGGGAGATACATGGATATCTACCATGCGCTTGTCTACGGGGGAGTTGGGCAGGGTCCTCAAGTCAGCGCCATGAGAAGGGGAGTCGATATCCTAGTGGCCTGCCCGGGGCGCCTATTGGACCTTGTAGAACAGGGGCATATTGATCTCTCCGAGGTTGAGTTTTTTGTGCTCGATGAGGTTGATCGAATGCTGGACATGGGCTTTCAGAAGGATGTCACCAGAATTGTCGACATGCTCCCCCGGGAACGACAGTCACTGTTCTTCTCGGCGACAATGTCCAAACAAATAATGAGCCTTGCTCAGACCATCCTCCGTGATCCGGTAACGATCTCGATTGAGCCTGAAAAAACTACGGCTGAAGATGTTTGCCAGGAATTGTGTTTCCTTGAAAGGTCGGATAAGCGTTCTCTTCTCGTGCAGCGTTTGAAGGAGCAGGGTGAGGGAGAGCTTTCGATTGTCTTTGCCCGAACCAAGCATGGGTCCGACAAGCTGGCTCGTTTTTTAAATCAGAGGGACGTCAAGGCTGAGGCTATCCATGGAAACCGTTCCCAGGCCCAGCGAGACCGCACTTTGAAAAGATTCCGCGATGGTGCTCTTCCGGTTCTTGTAGCGACCGACGTCGCCGCGCGGGGCGTAGATGTCAAGGATGTCACCCTCGTTGTAAACTTTGATTTGCCGAACGAACCGGAGGCCTACATACACCGAATTGGACGAACTGGTCGGGCGGGAGAAACGGGTGCCGCGGTTTCATTCTGCTCTGATGAGGAGTTGGAGTTCCTCCGAGCGATTGAAAAATTGATTCAGCAAACCATTCCAGTTTCTGTTGATCACAAATGGCACCATGCGGGGCTTGCTGAGCGTCATGCCAGAAAGCTTACTGGAGGGGGGAACCGCGGGGCAAAAAAGAAGTCCGGTCGTGGGAGTCGTCGGCCACAGGGAAGATATCGGGGGCGCAGGCAAGGTCGTTCGAAGTCGTCGGTGAAAAGCTAATTCCTTCAGGGCGGAACTCCTGCGGAGCACGCCTTGAAGAATCCTACCGATTGAAATTCAGTCGGTGGCAGCCCTTGGAGTCGAACTCGAGGGGAATGGGGCCGGGGCTGACCTCGCAGTTCTCCCTGCCAGCAAGTTCCGCTGCGAGGTCCGAGCTGACGAAAAGAGTCTCCAAATGAAGAGTGTTGGGAATAAACATCCACCTCTTTGGTCCGTAGCGCTCGCTCATTCGCCGGACAACCTCCTTCTCGTCCTCGAGCGTGCAAGGAATTGCCATTCGGCGCATATCCCCGGTCGTGAAGACGTTGGTAAAGGTCTTCTTCTCATCAATGGAGTCTCTTAAACGGCGGGTAATGAAATCGGCCAGACCTACTCCGATGGCATTTCCTTGGCTAGCCTGGGACAGAGCGAGGGCCGCAATCGCCTGGATGCGCGGGCGGACCAGGTCTTCGTAGCCATTGACTCCCCGATATCCGATGACGTTGGTATCCATTCCGGTTCCGCTGAAGGTCTTTCCGATTTCGTTCACTACCAGCACGTTGAGTTCATCGGCGGGTAGGGAAGGAAAGTAGGAGCGATGTTTCTCCAGGAGGGAAGGTTCGCGCTCCAGAATCTCCTCCGGGCGCACCGCATGCACCTCTGCGGTCCTGTCGAATCCATCCTCCAGAAGTCCTAGTCCCGCGTAGATCTTGCCAGATCCAATTACGCATTCTCCCATTTCGAGAAGCATGTCCTTCATGGTGGGAGTGGGCGCGGAATGAAACGTTTCAGCCGATTGTATTTTGCCCATGCCCACGACCATCATCTTGGTAAGGCCACTCTGAACCGGCCCTGAGAAGCAGGTGTGAAGCTTGATCCGATTGAGGACGAGAACACTCGAGGCCTCGAAGCAATGCCGATCCATCCATACTTTGCCCGTTTCTACTTCTCCGATCTGGACAACCTCCATACTCGACCTGACTTCCATTCCGGTTGCTTCCTCGGTTAGCCCGAGGGAATGAACCATGGAGAGTTGTCCTTCCGCAGTGGCTCCGTTGTGAGAGCCCATGCAGGGTGTGAGGAACGGTGTAGCGCCCTTTTGCCGGATCCAATTTCCAGCGGCTCGAGTGATGGCGACGATGTTATCGATGCCGCGACTTCCTGCCGTTATGGCGACTTCACCCCTGGGAGGAGGTAATCCGAGAGAGTCCAATTCCCTGTGTACCCTCGCCTCCAGATCGGGTAGCGGGTTCGAAATTAGTTTTTGGTGAACTTGATGGACCTCCATTGGTTGTTCCTCCGGCAGCAGAGGGTGGCAGGGTGCTGAGGCAGGGTGAAGGATTGATTTCCTCGCCAAGCGACGAAGTTGCATTCAGCATGTGTGGAGATGCGCGTTGTTCTTATCGTGATGGCGATTGGGATATTGTCCCCCATTTCCTGGGCTGGAGAGAAGCCGAATGTCCTTTTCATCGCGGTAGATGACCTGAACGACTGGGTTGGGTGCCTTGGAGGTCACCCTCAGGCCAGAACTCCTCATATTGATGCCCTTGCAAAGAGAGGGACCCTTTTCGAGCAGGCCCACTGCGCGGCTCCTTTGTGCAGTCCATCGAGGACCTCGGTCATGATGGGCTTGCGGCCGTCCACAACAGGCATTTACGGGAACCTGAACTGGTTTCGTGATATGCCGCCTTATCGGGAGTGGGTGACTCTTCCCCAGTATTTTCGTGCGAATGGTTACGTGGCGTGGGGCGGAGGGAAACTATATCATCAGCCACATGGGAAATTTTCTGATCCGGCTTCGTGGGACCGGCAATACAGCACTAGGATGGGGACGCCGCATCCGCCGGCGGACCTGCGTTACCGACACGGATTGAAGGAGAAATTCTCCAACGCCATTCTCGCCCGCCTCATTGACTGGGCTTCTATCGACCAGTCCGTTCAGGAGACAGCGGATTGGAAGACAGCCGAGGGTGCGGCTGATTTCCTGAAACAGGATCACCAGAAGCCTTTCTTTCTGGGATGCGGTATCTACCTGCCGCATCTGCCCTGGTACCTGCCTCGGGAATACTTTGAGATGCATCCTCTCGAGGCCGTCCGGCTGCCTTCCTATCGGTCTGACGATTTCGACGATATCCCAGAGGCGGGGCGTCGCATGGCCGCGAAAGCCGGCACGATCATTCGTAACGGTGGAAAGTGGAAGGAGGCAGTGCAGGGTTGTCTTGCGGCTGGGTCATTCGCCGATGCCTGTGTGGGTCATGTCCTCAAGGCTCTAGAGAAAAGTCGTTATGCCGAGAACACTATCGTGGTCCTTTGGGGGGACCATGGCTATGATGTTGGGGAGAAGAAATTCGCTAAGAGCGCACTCTGGGAGCAGAATACCCGCACGCCCCTGATCATCCATCTTCCTAAGACGCTGGGAGGAAACCCCGAGGCTAGCTCCTGCAGTCGCCCGGTGAGTCTTCTGGATCTTTATCCGACCCTCGTTGATCTCTGCGGGTTACCGCCCAATCCAAGGATCGAGGGACGAACCATAGCTCCCCTCGTGCGTGATCCGAAGGCCGAGTGGCCTTATCCTGCTGTGATTACCCACTCACCTCACTGGCATGGGCCTAATCACGCGGTTCGCTCCGAGTTGTTTCACTACATTCATTACGGGAGGGGTGGGGAGGAGCTATACGACGTGTCCAAAGATCCAAACCAGTGGCGCAATATTGCAAGTGATCCCAAATACAGGGAGATCAAGGCAGGGCTGAGGAAATGGCTCCCAGAAAGCAACGCGCCGCACTTTCGCGCAAAGTGATATCTACGCTGGGGATGTCGTTTGACTGGCAGAGTCTTTCCCATAAGATCGATCTATGGCGAACTCAAGGTGTCCCAGCCGATTTGGGATCTTTTCGCTCCTGACAATGGTGGCTGTCGGGGTGTCGCCCGCTCAGACGGGTTTGGATACTCTCGAAGATAGGGCGAAGAGTTCAAAGGTTCGTCTTGAGACAGGGCCAGCGCGGTGGGCGGTCAGGGCTACTCTTGGAACTGGTGCGAGATTTGGCATGAGGGTTGTCAGTAACCCGCCAGACTTCGAAATTCGTATTGTGCTAAAGCCAGATGCGGACAAGCCGGAGCCCTTTGCGAGGGTTGTGGCGCGAGCTGGGAAGTGGGCGGTGGAAGAGATTGGTGGACTCAAGGGGATCTATCAGCCTTGGGAAGCGCCTTTCTCCTATGAGCTAGTTGCTCGTCTTCTCAGCGAGGCGTGGCCACCGCCTTATGTGCGTGGGACCGATCACACATTAAGC
This sequence comes from Roseibacillus sp., assembly GCA_029242545.1. Classification (GTDB taxonomy): domain Bacteria; phylum Verrucomicrobiota; class Verrucomicrobiia; order Verrucomicrobiales; family Akkermansiaceae; genus Roseibacillus_B. The sequence continues at coordinate 4,883 of JAQWTV010000114.1, read as the reverse complement.
AGGCGAGTGGAAGAGACAGTTGTGATAAGGGAGCCTCTTTCGAATTCGCAGCAGAAAAGCGCCGAGTCGTTCCTCCGGAAATCAAGTGGAGCCCAGGTCAAGCCCGGGAGTGAACTGGCTCGGAACATCTTAGAAATCCGCCGTCGGCTTGAACAGGGGAACCAGTGGAGGGTAGACGAAATGACAGGCTTCATGGAACGGGCTTCGGTGGGAAGTCTTGAATTGGAGTATAGTCGGGTAGAATGGCTGGAGCAGCCGCCTGAGATTGCGATCATCAAGACATATCCTGATTACAGTGCGCCTCTGCCAGCGGATCGGGATGGCATTGTTATGATCGGTCGGTCCGGTTCTTGGCGCCCCGGATTGACGCAACTTGAGCCGGGGGGGCAACTTCTGAATCTTGACACGGGGAAACTCCTCCGGATTCCCTTCGCTGGGGGTTCGTGTGTTCCAGGATGCTTTACGGACCAGCGGAGCAAGGTCGTGGTGAGTGCGGCAGCGCGGGACGGATCAGGAGTAGATCTGTTCCTGGTGGATTTGTTGCAGGGAACACAGATGAAACTTGGGGGCGATGTTCTGTCAGGAGGGATCTGTCGAAGCCCGGCGCTGTCTCCTGATGGGAAGACGCTGGCGGTGGTCTTTTCCACAGAACCTGGGAAAGATCAGGTTTATCTTCTGTCTTCGAGCGATGCCAAGCCCCAGACACTCGGTAAGCCAATGGATATTCGGAGCCTCTCCTGGCTGGGTGATGGCACTGGCCTTGCTCTTCTAACTGGTGAAGCTGGTGAGCAGAGGGAGACCAAGCCCGGAATGCGGATTGTGCGACTGGGACGGGAAGGGCGCATATCCCTTATTCGTAGCGAGATCGGGGACTTTGCGACGGTAGCAGGAAAGAATTCTGAACGGATTCTTTTCCGGGGGCGCGACCGACTGTGGTACACTTGCGATGCAAGTGGAAAGAATGTTTCGGTAGTTGGTAACGGCTTGAAGGGCCTTACTGATCCGGCGGTTAATCCCGAGGGAACTCATGCCGTGATGATTGAACGAGATGCAGAGAGCCGCACTTGGCCGGTCGTTGTAGAGCTCGTCAGCGGGAAAAGGTTTCCCGTCAAGGTGGAGCGGGGGCGCTGGCTTCTCCCGGCGTGGAGGTGACTCAAGCATCACATCCCAGACCGGCCTGCCACTCGAGATCTTAACGGGGCGATCCTGAAAGTCGTGGATCATAGTTTCAGGATCAATGCCCAGTAGCTGATAGATGGTTGCGGTGAGGTCCTCTGGAGTAACAGGATTCTCTTCGGGAGCGCTGGCGGTCTTGTCAGAGTTGCCGTAGACGAACCCTTTTTTCGCTCCCCCGCCAGTGAGGTTTCAAGTGTGAAGTTTGCGGGTGCATAAGCGGCATCCGGGGAAGAATGTGCCGGAAGTAGCAGGCATTGGGGACTCAAAATGAAGACCGTTGGTAAAGTTCTGGTTGAAACATGTGGCTTGTTGGATTCGTATAACGTCAATATAACGCCATGCTTTTCACCTCTACTTTCAGGATCACTCTGGCCGCTGCCTGTTTGGCAGGAAACTCCTTCGGACAACTCTGGACCGATGCCGCAGACGATACGCTTCCTCCAGATTTTCAGATTCAGGGGGAATATGCAGGTGATGGAATGGGAGCCCAGGTTATCGCTCTCGGAAAGGGCTCCTTTCATGCAGTGATTTATCCCGGAGGATTACCCGGTGCTGGCTGGGATGGTCAGAATAAATCGTTGCTGGATGGTAGGTTGGACGGAGAAAAGGCGAATTTCACTGCAGCAGAAGGTTCGAGAAACTACATGGCGCGTGAGGCAGCGAAGTTCAGCGCTACCCGCAAGTTTCCCCCGAGGGGCCATCAGCCCTACAGCGGATCGATTTCGAAGGGCGTGTTTTCGGGGGCTTCCGCCAAGGGGGCTAAATTTTCTCTCAAGCGGACGATTCGTAAGTCTCCATCCCTCGGGGCAAAGCCTCCTCGTGATGCCATCGTGCTGTTTGATGGGAGCAAAGGCAGTATGAAGAACTGGCAGGGAGGTCGCTTTGACGAAAAGACAGGGTTACTCAATACGGATGGGCAGGATATCCGAACTCAGAAAAAGTTTCTCAATTATATCATGCATGTGGAATTCATGCTTCCATTCAAGCCCGATGCCCGGAGTCAGGGGCGCGGAAACAGCGGGTTTTATCAGGTGGATTTGTATGAGATGCAAATCCTCGACTCCTTCGGCCTCATGGGTTTGAACAACGAGTGTGGAGGAATTTATCAGAAGGCGGATTCAAAGGTGAATATGTGCCTTCCTCCCCTTCAATGGCAGGCTTATGATGTCGATTTCAATTCTGCGGTCATGAAGGATAACAAGAAAGTGAGCAATGCGGTTCTTACCGCCCGGCTTAATGGGGTAACGATTCACGAAAAACTTCAGATCAACGGTAAAACGGGTGGTGCCCGCGGAGAGCCCGAGGGGACTCCCGGAGTGATCAAACTACAGGGACACGGGAATCCCCTGCAGTTTCGCAATGTGTGGCTTCTGCCGAAAGAATAGGAAAGAATTTACTTTCGATCAGCCCTGTCACCGTCGCGACGGTCCCGGGGGCGAATTAATTCTGACTCGTTGCCGTGGTTTCATCGTCTGACATAATGACTCGCAAAGAACAAAGGGCACCGGGTAGCCTCGGAATATTGACGGTAGTCTTTCTCGCCTTGCTGGCTCTGGAATGCCCTGCTGCAGCAAAGCCGAATATCCTGTTCATCCTTATCGACGATATGGGATGGATGGACTTGGGTTGTCAGGGAAACCCTCACCTGAAAACCCCGAATATCGACAGGTTTGCGACGGAGGGAATCCGGTTTACGGATGCTTACGCGCCGGCGCCCGTCTGCTCCCCAACAAGGGCAGCTCTCATGACCGGTCATTCTCCCGCGCGTCTGCACCTGACCAATCATCTGCCTCATCAGGACCGGTTTACTCCGCCAGACTCTAAGCTGTTACCGGCTGAGATGAGGGATCATCTCCCTCTTGAGTATACGACCATCGCGGAGCGTCTTCGGGATGAAGCTGGGTATGCCACCGCCTTTATTGGTAAATGGCATCTCTACAAGGGCCAAGAGGAGAAGTTCGCGGCCCAGTTTCAGGGCTTTGATATTAATGTCGGGGGTTGCTCCTACGGGGGGCCACCCACTTTCTTTGATCCCTACCGTATTCCATTTCTCTCCGATCGAAAGAAGGGGGAATACCTTCCCGACCGGCTGGCGGATGAAACCATAAGCTTCATGCGAAAGCAGGTGGAGGCGAAGAAACCATTCTACGTAGCGCTATGGAATTATACGGTGCACTGGCCGATGGAGGCTCCTGCGGAGTTTGTCGCGAAATGGGCTGATAAGCCCAAGGTTGGCTACAATCACAAGGTTTACCCGGCAATGCTGGAAACAATGGACCTTGCGATCGCGCGTGTCCTTGGAGAGCTCGGACGATTGAAGATCGAGGAGGAGACCTTTGTGGTCTTTACCTCGGACAACGGGCCGTTCGGGGGAGTGGGTGATGCGCGTCCGCTCCGGGGGGATAAGGGGCACCTTTACGAGGGAGGAATCCGGGTGCCACTGATCGTGCGGTGGCCGGGTAAGGTGGCAGCGGGGAAGGTTCGTGAGGACCCCGTCATTCTTACAGATTTTTATCCGACCCTTCTCGAGGTGGCCGGCCTGAAGACGAGGAAGCGCTATCCGGGGGACGGCGAAAGCCTCCTGCCTCTCCTCATGGACAAGGGAGATCTGGAGCGGGATGCCATCTTCTGGCACTATCCTAATTTTGCCTTTCACCGGGACAATCGGCTGGGAAGTGCCGTTCGGATGGGAGACTACAAGCTCATTGAGTTCTTCGAGGGTAATGAGGTGGAGCTTTATAACCTCAGGGAAGATCCCGGAGAGAAAAGGAACCTCGCAGGAGTTGATGCAGGGCGCGTGCAGGAGATGAGAAAGCGCTTGCGCCGCTGGCGGGAGGAGAGTGGTGCTCGAATGCCTCGGCCGAGGGAGTGAGCCAGAGTCTTCAATTCCTAAGGAGTAGTTAATCCGATCTGGATGCCTTTACTGGAGCCCTCGGTGAGTCAGGCCCCGGGAGAGGCCGGCGGAACCGGCGGAGGCAATTTGGAGGGGTGTAGCTTCCTCCCATTCAGCATCGTTCCTATGAGAGTATAGCGCACGAGGTATCTGTAGGTGAGAAGTAGGAAGGCAAAGGTGACCAGACAGAGCAGGGTGAGCTTGAGGGAGCTGGGAAGGTTCCAGCGTGAGATCAGGGCCTGGAGCATCATGACAAGGGGGAGGTGGGCGAGATACATCCAGTAGGAGGCATCCGAGACGAAACGCACTCCCTTGTTTTCACGGGAGAAGAAGGTCCGGAACAGCCCGAGGAAGGCGAGGATCATCACCCATGCGAACAGGGCTGCACAGAGGCTGTAGATGAAGCGCTTACCTCCCACGGGAACCTCCTGAAAAAGATGAATCCCATAGACTCCCAGTGGAACAGCAACAACCAGCAGGAACGGCCACCAGCGTCCCGCCTGATCCTCGAATTCGGGTCGGCCGAAGCAGACTGCGCCGTAGCCAAAGAAGATGGCATAATAGAGCAACTTGGGCGGCCACGGCAGAATCCCCATCGCGGTATCGGGTCCAAAGGACTGGGTCATGAAATACTGCGCGCAGGCCGTCAAAGGGACCAGAGCGAGTAGTGCGACTGGAGGACGGAGGAGCCAAGCTGGAAGTGATGGAGTTCCGAGGTCCCTGAGCAACAGGGTGGCTAAGGCGAACCCTGCGACTAGCATGAGCAGATAGTAGAGAAACCACAGGTGGGCAGTGAGGGGGAACATGCAGAGAA
>JAQWTV010000049.1 GCA_029242545.1 Roseibacillus sp. | reverse complement strand
GGGATCTGGGCCAACGACTCATGGGGCCGTTTCTGGGGTTGGGACCCCAAGGAGAATGGGGCGATGCTCATCGTTCTCTGGTGCCTGATTATCCTGCATGCCCGGATGGGCGGCTATCTCAAGGAGTGGGGCATCCATATTGCTTCTATCCTCGGAGCGATCGTCGTGGCGTTCTCGTGGTGGGGGGTCAACCTCCTTGGGACCGGGTTGCATTCCTATGGATTTACCGAGGGGATTGGAGGTGCGGTGAAGATGTTCTACTGCTTTGAGTTCTTGGTGGCTCTCGGAGGCATCGGACTTGCGATCTGGGAGAAAAAATCCCGTCGTGGAAAAACCGGGACAAAGTCTACCAAGGGTTCTGACCAGTTTCCCAAGGAGCAGGAAGCTCTTGGGTAGTGGGAATGGAGATCGAAATCGCCCTCTACCTTAGCCTGGGGGCCAACCGAGTTGACGGCCTGCCAGAAGATGCAGGTGGAGGTGGGGGACGGCCTCGCCTCCATGTTTGCCATTATTGATCACGACCCGGAAGCCGTCTTCACTCAATCCCTCCTGCTCGGCGATAATACGTATGCGGGTGAGGAGGTGGCCGATGAGATCCTGGTCGGCAGGGTCGGCCTCGCCGATCCGGACGATCAGCTTTTTCGGAACAAGGAGCAGGTGCACCGGAGCTTGGGGCGCGATATCTCGGAAACACAGGCACTGGTCGTCCTCGTAGAGGATGTCGGCCGGGATCTCCCGGTCTACGATCTTCTGGAAGATGGTTTTTTCAGCCACTACGCGGGGTTTTAACGTTAACGATGTAGAAGAGGGGCGGAAGAACGATCCGGATGCCATGCCTCACCTCCTCCCCTTGAAAGGGCTGCTGCTCTTAGAGGTCAATGGTGAGTTGGATCTTGCGGTTCTCAGGGACAGGCTGCTGCGCGATGTCCTGTAGAAAGGCGAGAATTTCCTGATGGATACGATTACAGTGCGGCGTCCACTCGGCAGTCCCAAGGAGAATTTGGGCGCTTTCACGAAGCTCGGTGAAGTGGAATTCCTCAGCGCCCCTGGCATGGAGATCGTCAATTTTCTCCTGTAGTTTCTGGTAAAAAACGAGCTCAAATCCATTTCCGGCTTCCTTTGCGGCCCGGGCGATGGACAGGGTGATGGGAGGGGCTAGTGGCTTCAGGTTGTCAGCGATGGCATCGCAACCAATCCGCCGGAGCATCCGTCTCATCCTCTCGAAGAGGTCTTCCAGCGGAAGTACACGCCACGGACACTTGTGCTCAAGGTAGTGCAGGATGCCGTCCCGAATATCGTCAATAAAGGGGAAGTCGGAGCGGTCGCATGAGTGCGCGGCACGTTGCAGGGCAACATCAATCCAGGCAGTGTCGTAGCTCGCGACCTGATGGTGGCCAACCTGCAGAACGGGTAATTTTCCAACGAGACAGATCATGATGGAATCACTCCTTGAACAGCCTCCTCTGCATATGATCCCGCATGGCCCGATTCTCGAGGGATTGAATTTCGCTGATGAACTCGCCGACGTTGTCGAACTGGCGATACACAGAGACGTAGCGGACATAGGCCACCGGATCGATTTGGTGGAGCTTGTCCATGACCTCCGCACCGATGAGGTTGGAGGGGACTTCGGAAATATGGTCCTTGTGAAGATCGGCTAAAATTTCTTCCACTGCCCGATCCAAGCGGTCCATTGACACTGGGCGCTTTTCGCAGGCTTTGACGAGGCCTCGGAATAGCTTCTCCCGGTTGATAGCTTCCCGGCTTCCGTCCTTCTTCACTACCCGGAGCTCCGTTCGCTCGATTTGCTCGTAGGTCGTATAGCGATATGTGCAATCGAGGCATTCGCGTCGTCGTCGAATCGTCGTCCCGTCTTTGGACATCCGGGAATCGAC
>JAQWTV010000091.1 GCA_029242545.1 Roseibacillus sp. | reverse complement strand
TCCGGCATTCCGTACTGATTGGATCAATCGATAATCGAAATTCATCTGGTGCGGTTTCTTTCTAAGCCACGTCAGAGCAGGCGGGACATTGACTGACTCCGAGTAAAAGACCCCTTCGCCCGCCTCGGAGAGGATTCGCGGCTTAAGATCTGCCCATTTTTTCTCGCGCTCGGGGCCATTCCCAGTGATCTCGAGGACTTCTTCGCCAATCCGGGAGAACGCTTCATGCATGCGAGCTGGACGAATCAATGACGCAACATTGGATTCTGCATGCAGTCTCTTGGGATGATGAAAAACGACCATTCGCTTAGTTCATATTTCGCAGTGGCCTGAACGACCTATCAGGAGCCGGCAAGAGGCCCTTGCTCTTTTCCTGACACTCGTTTCTGGATTGCCTGCCAGTAGCCGGACAAATCTTTACGAAAAAGTAGGGCAAGAGGGGGCAGCAAAAGAATTAACATAATGGTCGCGGTCGCTGCTCCCACCAGAAATGCGTTACTCAGAGCGAGATAGGCCCGTGCAAGGGAGGCCAAGGCTCCCGCAGCCGCTATCAGCAGCAAAATAATTCCCACCTGCCGGTAGGGCATGAGCTTGAACCATCTGGTTTCCAGCAGGCGGCTGCAATGACACAGACAATAGGGGAAGACATAGCCCCAGAACACGATCACAGTCCCCCACGCAGCACCTTGGAAACCCATATGGGAGACCAGAGGATAGCTTACCACAATATTGAGAACCAGGGTTCCCACCGCACGTTTTAGAATAAGATCCGTTCGACTGGCCGCCTGAAAAATGGCGGCAAAAAAGACGAGGCGAGCGGGCAGAAGCAGGAGATACACCCGGAGAGGACCTGCGCTATTTTCGTAATCCTCCGAATAGAGAACCGTCATCAACTCCGGGGCAATCACGAAGAGAACTCCTCCAATTGGCAGGAGAACGACCGCGACCTTGCGCGCTGCTTTTCTCCATAAGAGAAGGGCCTCTTTCTTGTCATTACTCTTATAAAGGGCAACAAGCTCGGGAAGCACGATCGCCGTGGCAGGGACGGTGATCATCTGGATAAAAGGAATTTCCATCGCCCCATTCGAAAACACCGCAAAATCCTCCCTGCTACACAGCATCGACACGAGAACCTGATCCACTCCCATCGCGAGTTTTTCCAGCATCAGCGCAAGCCCGATCGGCACTGCATATTTCAGCTGCCTCGACATTCCCCCAAGAGTCGGCCGATTCCCTTTCTCTCCCGGCACAGCTCGCAACATGAGAAACAGCCCTGATCCCAGCACAATGCCCCCTGAAATGGTCGTTGCTCCGACCGCACCGACAGGCCCCGCTGCACACAACCACACTGCTCCGACCACGAGTCCTACTCTGGCTACCCGAGTACATAGCGTGTGAAGTAACAACCATTTAACCTTCCCCTGTACTACGAGGACCGCACTTACTGCAGTGGTCGGAAGAAAGAGAACGGGATAGAGCGCAAAGACCAGTAAGCTCTCTTCGAGCTCAGGGTTGGAAAACTGACTGGCAATCAGACGGTTTCCCCCAAGCGCGAGGAAGAGAGAGAAAATACCGCCGAGAGTCCCAAGAAGAATGAGGTTTTCCAGCAGGACCGCCCGGAGTCGACTCGTCTCCCCGGGAAGAAAGTAAAATAGTGCTGCCGGCAGGCCCAGTCCCAGCAACGGCCCCACAAACTGATAGACCAGAAGAGTTTGCCGGAAAGTCGCATAGTCGCCCTTATCGAATACCCGCGACAACACCGCCGCGATCGCCAGCATCCCGAGGGCTGCGACTCCCTTGCTCCCCGCAAACGCAAGGGTCTTCAATGTGCGAGACTGATTCAATTGGTGAACCCAGTGGTGGTCCGGAGCTTTTTCCGTTTTCTTTCGGCCCGGCAACCTCAGACCCAACCCCTTGCTCCGCTCATCACGGCGCGCCGCGGTCCTAAAGGTCCTCCAGACCCCATCGAGGCTCCTATCGCTCGAAGACCTCTAGCTCTACCACGTGAAAGCCCAAGTTGGCTGTATTACTCAGGCCGTTAATCCTGATGTAGCGTGCCTTAGTGTCCTCTAAATTGATCTCCTGCCATCCGGCATCCACTTTTTCAGAACTGTTCACCAGTTCCCAAGATTCACCATCATTCGAGACAAGAAGCCTGAAGCCATATTTCCGTCGGTCGAGGTCGTAGAGAAGAATCCGCACCTGTCCGATGGAGAAGACTGCCCTTAGGTCCACGGTAAAATTGCAGGGAAAATTCTCAAAAGCGAACCCCTCCTTTTTATTATATTCCGTCTTTCCATCGATCAACAGTTCAGACCTCCGCGCCCCTGACGCCCTCGCACCTCTTGTGGCCAACGCCAGATTCTCTGATGGCTTCTTCGGTTCTGTCTCCGAGGCTTCAGAGCTGGCCATGGCCTTCACTTCAGGAAGGCCCCTGACTCTCAATTCCTCCTCCTCGACAACCAGAGCGTCCTTGATCTTGCCATTTCGGGTGAGTCTCCGTTTTTCCGCATCAAGAGCTCGGAAATATATGCTCAGGGTGGTCTTGAGCTTCCCACTGCGGGCGACTTGAATTTGGGACAGCTCCCGCCCCCATGTTTCCCGGACTCGCTTGAAGCGGTAATCTGCATCCGGAGACAGCGGCCCGGGGTCTTCCCCTCCCTCAACGAGCTCGATTTCATCCAAAACCTCAGCCGCAGCTTTGAGTTTTTCGGCTCTTGCTAGCTCCCCCTTCACCTTTTTTAAGGAGTCGACATAATTGAGCCGCGCCTTCCTTGCCGCATTCCCATATTCATCCAGTTCGGCATTCATACGCTTCTCAAAAGAAGCCCGATACTTTTGAATGGTCTCCTCCACGTCAGCAACCCCGGCCAATGTGAGGCAAAGGCTTATGGCGGGGGCGAGAACAAACCCGCTGAGGAATAGTTTCATGATAAGATCGGTTTAATCTGAATTCTCCTACGAATTATCACGTATTCAAGGGAATTACCGTGAACACCCTAAAGCCCCAGGAACCTTTTTTTTTCCTCCTTATTGGGCAGGAAGCAATGATTTTCCCGCAGAATCCGGTGGCGATTCATAGCGATTATCCGGTAACAGAAATCCCGGAGGACGCGAGGGATCCAAAGGCATATTCTGGCAGCTACTCCATATCCACGCAACCTTCTTGCGATGCGAAGAGCAGCCGTGCTGCGCTCATAAATCTGTCCAGCTTCGAGAAGATACATCGTGTCCAGCCCAGGCGAATGAACACCATGCTCGGCCAATAACTCACAACCAGCCTCCGACTGAATAGGGGCAAAATGGAAGAGGGCATCACGATCTCTTCGCAGGACGAATTGCACCACTGCGGAGCAGAATCTGCACTCCCCATCATAGAAGACTATGGTCATCGCTAGGCAGGGATTTCGATCCCCAGAAATTCACTGATGGCCGCCACCACCTGATCCTGCATCTCTCTCTTGAGCTCTGGATAGATCGGGATGCTGAGCACCTCTCCGGCCAGTTGATGCGCGACTCCGTTACCCTCCCGACTACTTTCTGGCAACTCCGCAAAGCACTCCTGCTGGTCCATCGTGAGCGGATAGTAGACCTCACTTCCAATCTCCCTCTCCGCAAGATGCGCCCTGAGTAGATCTCGTTGCCCTGGCCCTCTTACCCGCAAGGTGAACTGGTTCCAGATGTGTTCATTGTGCTCATAGCAGGCCGGAAGGACGATTCTCGCCTCGGCCAGAGCCTCTTCCTGAGCCTTGGCGCAGCAGCAATGGGCTGGAGCTGCCGGCACTACGCCCTCAAGGATGGACATCGTCTCGAGGTAGTAGGCCGCATTGGCCTGACGGGCTCTGCTATAGCGATCATAATGGCCCATCTTGACCCTCAGCAGAGCTGCCTGCAGGGGGTCCAGGCGAAAATTACCTCCCACCTCCCGGTGGAAGTATTTGGGCTTGGATCCATGCATCCTTAGCATCCTCACCCGCTCTGCCAGGCCGTCATCATTGCACACTACCATCCCCCCATCACCAAATCCCCCTAGGTTCTTGGAAGGGAAAAAGCTAAAGGTCCCGAAGTCCCCCATGGACCCGCATCTATTCCCACGGTAGCGCGCGCCGATCGCCTGCGCGCCGTCCTCAACAACATGGCATCCATGCTCCTCTGCAAGGGTCATGATTTCCTCCATCTCGGCAGACTGCCCAAAAAGATGCACCGGGATGATCGCTTTGGTTTTCTCCGTTATCTTCCTCGCTGCATCCTCCACATCAATGTTGAAACAGACTGGGCAAGCGTCCACGAAAACTGGGGTTGCTCCCAAGCGCGCAATGCACCCGGCGGTCGCAAAGAAGGTAAAGGTCGGACAAAGCACTTCATCTCCAGGTCCCACATCCAGCGCCATCAGGGCCACCAGAATGGCATCCGTCCCGGAGGAAACTCCAATCCCGTGCCTCGCACCAACGAAGTCCGCCACCTCCTTCTCGAATTCCTCCACCTCGGGCCCCATGATAAACCGGCCTGATCGCAGCACTCGGCTAAATGCAGCATTCAGCTCTTCCTCAATCGGGAGATTCTGTGCGTTGACGTCAAGAAGTGGCACTTTCATTATGGCAAATTTAGTAGCCCTGAGCTACCGGCTTAATCCTTTCCAATATCCCTTATTTCGCGGTAACTTTGCTTGCCCATCTGGAACTGTTCAGGAAGCGGGTCATCCTCATCCAAGTCCAGACAGCAGAGGTTGCCGCTGGCGTGCACCCGGTATCGAAGACCACTCTCGGGACAGACCATGACACCCTCAACATCTGGGTTTTCCAATCTATGGCCATGTCGGGACATCCATCCTTTCACTTTCCCGGGAATACCCAACACAAAGGCGTAATCGGGAACGCTGCGGGTTACGACCGCTCCAGCAGCAATAAAGGCATAGCGCCCAATTGTTACTCCGCAGACAATAGTCGCATTCGCTCCAACAGATGCTCCTTTCTTAATAAGAGTACGCTCATAAAGCGTCTGGCGACTTACTTCCGAACGTGGATTGCTCACATTGGTCAGGACACAGGATGGGCCCAAAAACACATCATCTTCAACCTCGGTCCCGGCATAAATTGAGACCCCATTCTGGACCTTAACGTTCGAGCCTATCACCACTCCATCGGCGACCATCGTATTCTGGCCAAAGGAACACCGCTTTCCGATCTGCGCCCCACCGCAAATATGGCTGAAATGCCAGATCCGGCACCCCTCTCCTATTTCAGCACCCTCGTCGATGACTGCGCTTTCGTGAGCTTGGTAGTTCATGCCTGCAGAGCCTTGCCAGCCTCCTCCAATACCCGCACCGTTTCAAAGCCATTTCGTCCGTCCGAAACCGGCACTTTTCGCTCACGGCAACACTCAAGGAAATGTTCCAACTCCAACAAGAGAGGCTGAGCACTTCCTTCAAAGAGGATTTCCTCCCCGCCGTCATGATGATTCCCTTCGCTGTCGACCACCTTGCGATGGAGGACGACCCGACTTCCCGATTCCTCAAATACCAGCATCCCCTTCTCCCCCACGACGATCAGCTCACGCTCTACCCTCGGCCAAAGCCATGAATTATGAAGGCTGGCTTTTAAGCCACTGGGAAATCCGAGATGAAGATAGGTATCATCTTCTACCCCTGACCTCACTGCTGCGTGTCCCCATGCCTGAATCTGATCCGGGGACTCCCCGGCGAGGACAAGAAGAACCGCCACATCGTGCGCTCCAAAGCTCCACATCACATTTTCCTCAGAGCGGACCCGCCCGAGCTTCGACCTGCGCTGATGAAGGGTGTAGACTTGTCCTAATTTGCCCTTACGCAGGAACTCCGCAATGAAGTTCACCGCGGGTTGATAGAGCAGGAGATGTCCGACCATCAGGATCCGCTCCCCCTGCTCCGCGAGGCGCTGCAGCTCCAAAGCCTCGACGGCATCAAGGGTCACCGGTTTTTCTACGAAAACATCCAAGCCCACCTCCAAGGCTCTCCGGGCAATCCCGTAATGGGTCGCCGCAGGGGTTGCAATCGCCACCGCATCATAACCCGCCGCCAGCAAATCTGCCTCGTTATCGAAGAGTTCGATCCCAGGCGACTGCTGTAATGCGGCGGAACGATTCTCTTCCATCGGATCGGCAACTCCCGCCAGAACCCCGAGCTCCGCA
>JAQWTV010000089.1 GCA_029242545.1 Roseibacillus sp. | reverse complement strand
GAAGCTGGGATGGAAGCAACGCATCGACGAGGAGAACGCGACCCTGACCCTGAATAAAAAAACATTCTCCACAGGGGAAATGAGATCTTTTGTCGATGGAAGAATTCTTATCAGCATCGCCGAGCTCACCAGCGCAGGTGCCCGCGTCAGCGCCGGAAAGGATGACGATTCACTAAAAATCTCATTCGCCAGCCGGTCTTTTAAGGTTATCCGATCCACCAAGCGCGCGGAAATCAACCTTACTGAACAGCGCCTCCGGGCCTGGGAGGGATCTCGCCTTGTTCTGGATTCTCGAATTAGCTCGGGGACAGGACGATCAACACCGCGCGGGAAATTTGAGGCAGGCCCCTATAAGGCGCGTAAGCACTATTCCAGCCGATACAACAATGCCTACATGCCCTTCAGCGTGCAAGTCACCGGTAACATCTTCATCCACGGATTCCGTAGTGTTCCCAAATATCCAGCATCCCACGGATGCATCCGTCTTCCCTACCTGACCGACGGGAATCCAGCTCGCTTTTTCTATGAGTGGATAGACAAGGGGACTCCGATCTCCATCGTGAAGGAATAGCTTCACTCGAAAGACCGTCCTGCCGCATGGGGTTTTCTACCGATTGATCCCATCCTCGATAAAGGACCACATCAATTCAGGATAGAAGCGATGACCCTCCTGCCCCCAACGCAGGTCGAAATGGTCCGGCACACCAGCCGCTACAAAGATCTTCTCGACAAGTGCCGCAGTAGCCTCCACAGCCTCCCTGCTGTGAAGGCCATCCTTCACGCCATGCACAAGGAGAAGCCTGCGTGGCGCGACAAGCCCCCCAAGATCTGACCAATCACCCCAGTCCCTCAAGCCAGGAACCATACAACAGTCGCAATGAAAAATAAACTCTTCCGGGCTCGCCACTGAAGTGAAGGAGCATCCGGGAACAGCAACCCTGACCCGCTCATCAAGCGCTGCCGTATAAGCGGCAACTACCCCACCCCCCGAATTACCACTCATAACGATCCGGGACTTGTCGACCGCCGGATGAGATTCCGCCCAATCCAGCAGACATTGCATATCCCAGACTCTCTCCCCGACAGGAGTCCTTCCAGCAACGAGGCAATGCATGAGCTGAGCTCTGCAGGGCCGATTCCCGTGACGCCCCTTGGGATCGGGAATCAACACCTCATCAGCCAGGCCACGAGTTGCCGGCACCAAGGCCACAAATCCACGCCGCACTGCCAATTCACCAATATTTCCCTGCCTTCCCAGGATCTTTTCGCGATGTGCGTCATCGCGATAAACCCCGGCATAGGAATGCAGGCCGAGGCGATCATGGCCGTGCGGGCAAAGGAACAAAGGGAAACGCAGATTCCTCCCGGGAGACTTGGGCACTAGCAGATAAAAAGGGATCGAGATTCCGGGTTCGGTTTCAATTTTACAGAGACTGCGATGATAGGCCCCGCCAACCTCTACCGCTGTTCCCTCGGTTACCACCGGGCGGAAGGAGGATAGATCCCGACGCATGCGCGCCACGCCAGTCATTTTCAAAAGTGCTGATCGGGCCTCCTTCTGCCATTCCCCAAGCACCTTGCCCCCCTTAAAGGCATGACGCTGCTCACCCTGCTGGATCCGTTTCAGATACTGCCGGGTCTCCTCCGGATACTCTACAAACGGCTGACTCTCCTGCCCGATCGCCACAAGAACTCCGACCAGCAGCCCCACACACAGCGGCACTTTCATACTATCACTGCAACAAGGGATACATCTCCTAGCAAGAGCAACCACCAAAGAGTCACTTCCGCTCTGCGTAGAGACTTTCCATCCACGCAATGGCTGCTGGCTGGATGATCTCGTGCCCTCCGTCAAAGATGGTGACCGTTGCAGTCGCGGAAGAGCGTCGGAAAATAGGCTGCTTTCCGCCAAAACTTTGATCAGGATCGGCCTTCTGGAGTGCGTCAGGCAGGCGGGCCTCCCGGGTCATGAATGCTATTTCTTCCGGGCCAACCCGGTCCTTGATCTCGGAAACTTCATTAAAGGCCAGCAACGAGTGACTGATCGGAACGCTCCCATTGTGTCCATCTGTAATACCCGTCGCGATATGAAGAGGCACTCTACCTTTCGCGTTCCTCAGATAATGCACCGGTGATCGCTTCCGATACTCCTCGTCAACAGCCCGACTATCTCCCGGCTTTCCACCGCAGGACTTCACAAGATCACTCCAGTAACGACGACCGCTCCTGAGATTATCATGATACCATGCTCTCAGATCTGATATCGAGGCCCACGCGGAGATGCCTGCAAACAATTCCGGATGCCTGCCCGCCATCACCAGGCAGTGATATCCCCCTCCCGAGGTCCCTACCAGAAATACTGCGTCGCCCTGAATTCTGGTAGCCTTCTTGGCATACTCTACCGCGCTGACAATATCTCCCACCACCAGATCTGAGCCGGTAGCCTCGGGCCGTCTTGCCGGCCCCCGGAAGTCGGGATGGATATAGGCCCACCCTTTCTTCATGCACCATTCACGAATAGGCTTGTGGTGCTCCTGTCTGAAATCACCAGACCAGGTATGCAGCGCAACCACTAGAGGAACTGGCTCTCCCGGCTTAGGGTCATAAAACATGGCTGACTGCATCGAATCATCAGCGTTACTACGGTAGGAAACCTCCCCGAAATTCACACCCTCTGCCTGAAGGTCGCCAGCGAAAACTCCCATCACCACCACACTCTTCCACCCGAAAAAAGATCCAGATATTGTCATGTATCCATGCTGATCACTCACCCGGCCTCCCGTCAATGACCTACTACTGACATACGATCACACCTCTGGAAAAGTCTCTCGACAAGAGCGAAACGACTACTACGCTGTCGTCATGAAAAATGCTATAGCGCTCACGCTAACCCTTGCAGCCCTGATGCAGGTCGGCTTAGCTAACCTGACAATACCACGCTCGGTCTTCAAGATGGCAGACCTCGAAGCAGCCAAGACCAAAGCCACCGAAAGCGAGAAGCCTCTGATCTTTGTCTACACGGATCCGGGAACGAACTGAGGCCCATGTCTGGCCACCAGTTCGGCGGCCTTTAAATCATTTCGGAGCGTAGGGGTAGTAGTCTTCGCCGACGCCCGCAAGGACACTGGCTCGCTGCCTGCAGGCGCGAAGCAAGTTCGAGCCAAGGGAGGAAACACCATCCCGATGGTTTTTGTGACCACTTCAGATGGAGGAAAGGGTATTGACGCCATTCCCTACGCGACGTTGAAAAGCGACATGTCCAAGTCCGTCCGGACACTGCGGAATACTCTCGCCAATGCGGAAGTCGCGGGCGAAGGACCGGTCGCGAAAAGCCCAGCCACGAAGGATTCCGAAAGCAAACCGCAGCTCTCTGAAATCCCTGAATTTAGGCATTGGACCACTATCGCAGGCAAAACCTTCGAGGCGGCAGCGACTAACATTGAAAACGGAAGAGTGCTCTTCCTCCTCCCCAACGGAAAAACCCTCTGGGGGGAGATCTCGAAACTCTCCGAGAAAAGCCAGAAGAACCTGCCTTCCAACTAGAGAGAGCAATCCAGCCGCCTTGAGCCTTTGGATGCGCCCGTCTCCACCGCGAGAGGGGCGCTTTCTCTTGCATGAGATAAGCCCTATCGCGGAATGAAGGGACGGGGATTCTTTAGGGCATTACCTCGACATCTCAATCCAATGCTTTTGCCGGCCCCCATGCATATGAAGCTTACCTTCAGCACTGGCAATCATAAGCGCAGTCATGGCATTACCTATCGGGGAAAGGCCCAAATACTGATCTCCTCCTATATTCCTCTTGCCTCCAAAATAGGCCGCCGATCCTGAAGCATTTCGACTCAACTCAAGGAATGGCCTCCATTTTCCCATGACCTCACGGTGTGCCTTGGGGTCCACACTCTTCAAGCCCGCAAATCCAAAAATCAGCCCAATCGAGGACATGGCATGAGCATGCCTCATTCGCCCATGGTGGGCTGCAAGGGCCCCGGCCAGACGAAGAACCATTCCTTCCTTTGCCCCGGTGATCGCGAGCGCAGATGCCATCGCCCCAGTCCGGGCGGCAATATCTGGACTCCGAGGCGCCTTGGCGGAATACCCTAAAGCTCCCGTCCTCTGATCGAGAGAAGCTTCAACTTCTCGATACGATCGGCTCCATGCGACCTCATCCCTCACGTGTCCACATTTCTCAGCCAGCGCCCAAGCCAAGTGCGCCTGAGAATTAATGATAACCAGACCTCCACCATTGTAGGGAATATCGAAGTGATGCCCCATTTTTCCCTGTGGCGTCACCCTGGCAGCAAGAAGATCACAATTCGCCTGGAGGGACTTGAAGAAAGATGCGTCACCCGTAGCAAGCTGATACTCTGCCATGAGGATAGCACTACTGGCCGCCTGCCAGTTCTTCGGGCCCACTCTCGGATTTTTGGGGTCAATGGACGCCGTGCTCTTCTCGTTAATAAAACGAATTGCGGCCTTAACCGCCGGCAGGAACTGCACTTCATCGGCAGCGAGCAGGGCAAGACCACAGAAAGCGGAGGTATAAACATCCGCGTCACCCCCCACCCCGGGTTGCCAGCGTCCATTTTTCTGCTGGGTGGCAAGCAGGTGTGCAGCAATTCCTTTCAGCAACTTCGCAGGGTCCAAGCGTCCACCAGGAAGGCGCACTTTAAGGGCAAGTCGTTTACCCCCTCGCTGCACCTCAACGTCAAGATCGGGCGGCGCCGTGGCTTGAGCAGCATCGTAGGCA
>JAQWTV010000084.1 GCA_029242545.1 Roseibacillus sp. | reverse complement strand
CAAGCGTCATGCCTTCGTGCTCGGTCTGGACTTGATGGGTTATTCCACCCACCAGGGTTTCCTTTCGCCCGACAAGGAAAGACGCCAGAAGAATATCGACCATACCATCGCCTGTCTCGAGCAGGCCTATCAACTCGGCATCCCAACCATGCGGGTCAATTCGGGTACATGGGGCACCTCAAAGAGTTTTGATGACCTTATGGCAAAACGGGGTATCGAAGAACCCCTCCCGGGCTACACCGAGAAAGATGCTTATGAGTGGGTAATCGACGCCTATGAGGCCCTTGTTCCAGAGGCTGCCAAGCGCGGAGTGGTCATGGGCCTGGAGAACCACTGGGGTCTGGGAGTCACCCCGGAGGGAGTCAACAGAGTTGTCGATGCCGTCGATTCAGAGTGGCTTCAGGTTACCCTCGATACCGGGAATTTTCTCGAGGATCCATACGACAGGCTGTCGCAACTGGCCCACCGAACTGTTCTCATGCAGTGCAAGACCTACTTTGGTGGCGGACGCTGGTATACTCTCGACCTCGACTATGCCCGTATAGCAGGAATCATGAAGACCGCCGGCTTCAAGGGCTACGTCTCGCTCGAATTTGAAGGTAAGGAGGACCCGCTCACAGCTATTCCAAAATCTCTCAAGCTGCTGCGGTCTCATTTCGGGTAGACCGCTGGACTACCTGAGACATTCGGAGCGGGGCGCACAGACACATCGCTTCTTCTCATCTGGAAAACTCCTGCCACTATTCAGCCCATGAGAATATTTGCCGCCCTGAGCCTCATGCTTCTCGTTCCGATCACGGCTACCGCGGAGCCCCCATGGAAGGATCTTTTTAACGGTAGGAACCTCGACGGATGGCATCCCGTTCCCGGGGGAAAGTGGGAGGTCTTGAATGGAACCATTCTCGGCACCTCCCCTCGCAGTGAGCCCCGTCATGGTCTTCTCATGACCGACAAGCGCTTCAAGAATTTCAGGGTCCGTGCCAAATTCAAGGTCACCAGCGGAGATAGCGGTTTTTATTTCCGGGTAGAAAAGACCAAAACTCACGTGAGTGTTCGAGGCTTTCAGGCAGAGGTCGACAACTCCAAGGAAGTTGGAGGGCTTTACGAAACCTCCATGCGTGCCTGGGTGCGCAAACCGGATCCAAAAGTCATCTCTAAATTAGTCAAACCGGGAACCTGGACAGACCTCCTCGTCACGGCAATCGGGGACAACATCACCGTCTCTCTCAACGGAGCCAAAGTGACCGAGCTACTAAATGATGCCAAGTGCCTCAAGGAAGGCCACATTGCATTACAGCTTCATGGTGGGCAGGACATGAGGGTCCAGTTCAAGGACCTCGCTATTCAGGAACTCCCGTAACAGTTCACCAGAGACCATTGCCCACAAGCAGGACGAGGGTTGTGACCAGAAGCAGCGCGGTAATCCACCAGTACCACCGGATCCTGATCACGTTCTCCCCGCCATTTTTTCCAAACTCGCGCGCGACGAAGTCATCGTAGTCAAAGTCCCCTCCCGGAAGATCTAACCCATCAGACCCTTTGTCCTGATCCCAGCTCCTGCGCCCCTGCCCTCGACGAATCTTCCGGCTCCGCTTTCCTGCAACACTACCCGAGAGAGCTGAAGCCGGAGCATCCTCGGCACAGACTCCGCAGGAACCCCCGACCGCTACCTCGCTCTCACAGCTGGGGCAAATATAGCTCTCGGGACACATGGACCCTGAAATCTGGCGCTAGCAGCCCCAATCCTTTCAGTAGGGGCTTGGCAGGGATGACGCTCTAATAGCGGTAATGACCAGGCTTGTAGGGCCCGTCTACCGGCACATCGATGTAATCGGCCTGCTCCTGAGTAAGTTCCGTCAGCTTACACCCAATCTTCTCGAGGTGAAGCCGGGCCACTTCCTCATCCAACTTCTTGGGAAGCACCTCGACCCCGGGCTCACGGGAGCCCCGAGTCTTCCAAAGATCTATCTGGGCGAGGCACTGGTTGGTGAAGCTGTTCGACATCACAAAGCTTGGGTGCCCGGTCGCACAACCAAGGTTCACAAGCCTGCCTTCCGCAAGCATGTAGAGGGCATTCCCCCCCGGGAAGGTATACTTGTCAACCTGCGGCTTGATGTTCGCTCTCTGGACGCCCGGCATCTCGTTGAGCTTGTCGACCTCGATCTCGTTATCGAAATGGCCAATGTTACACACGATGGCTTGGTCCTTCATTTTTTCCATGTGATCGGTCCGAATGATCCTGAAGTTTCCGGTCGTGGTAACGTAAATATCACCCCAGCCCAATGTGTCCTCAATAGTGAGAACGCGAAATCCTTCCATCGCGGCCTGCAAGGCGCATATCGGATCAACCTCTGTGACGACGACCTGCGCTCCCTGAGCCTGCAGTGCCTGCGCGCACCCTTTCCCGACATCTCCATAGCCGCAGACCACGGCCACCTTGCCGGAGATCATGACATCTGTTGCCCTCTTGATTCCGTCGATCAGGGATTCTCTACAGCCGTAAAGATTGTCAAATTTCGACTTTGTCACTGAGTCATTCACGTTAATTGCCGGGAACAGGAGCGTTCCGTCCCGGTGCATCTGGTAGAGACGATGCACTCCCGTGGTGGTCTCCTCTGAGACCCCGACAAGATCCTTGACCCACTCATTGAAGACGCCCGGCCGATCCAGCTTGATCTTCTTCAAGAGGTCCTTGATGACCTGCTCCTCGCCATTGCTTGAGGGAGTGTCTACCCAGTCGCTACCATTCTCCATTTCATATCCCTTGTGAATGAGCAGAGTGGCATCACCGCCATCGTCTACGATCAACTGAGGTCCCTTGCCCCCGGGATACTGAAGGGCTTGCCAGGTACACCACCAATACTCCTCGAGCGACTCGCCTTTCCATGCAAATACCGGAGTTCCCCGCTCCGCCATGGCTGCGGCTGCATGATCCTGAGTAGAGAAAATGTTACAGGAACACCACCTTACGTCAGCTCCCAGATTCTGGAGGGCCTCAATCAGAACTGCTGTCTGGATCGTCATGTGCAACGACCCCATCACCCGAACCCCGTCAAGAGGGCGTTCGACCCCATATTTCTCACTGACTGCCATCAGGCCGGGCATTTCGTACTCGGCGATTTCAATTTCTTTACGGCCGAACTCAGCTAAGCCCAGATCAGCTACTTTATAAGGGAGAACCTGCGGCTCTTCTGCAATTGCACTCATGATATTTTATTGTTTTTTTAAAAGGTTTATACTCAGGCGGAGACCGCGTTTTGGAGCTCGGAAACTCTGTTGGTTTCCTCCCAGGGCAAGCCGGCATTTTCCCGTCCGAAATGTCCGTAGTTGGTAGTGGTCTGGTAGAACGGTCTTAGAAGATCAAGCTGCTCAACGATGTCCGCAGGCTTAAAAGAGAAGACCTCTTGAACGGCTTTCTCGATCTGTTCTTCGTCAACCTCGTTAGAAGCAAACGAATTCACATTGAGGCTTACAGGATGAGGATGCCCAATCGCGTAGGCGAGCTGGATTTCACATTCACGTGCCAGTCCTGCTGCCACAATATTTTTGGCAACCCAACGACACATGTATGCCGCAGAGCGGTCCACCTTTGAAGGATCCTTTCCGGAAAACGCCCCTCCACCGTGGCGACCCATTCCTCCGTAGGTATCAACGATGATTTTCCGTCCGGTTAACCCTGCGTCTCCCTCTGGTCCCCCGACCTCGAATCGCCCGGTCGGGTTGATGAGAATCTCGGTATCCTCGGTAAGAAGCTCTGCCGGCAGGATCTTTTCAATCAAATCTGCCTGCAGAAGCTGCCGGATTTCCTCGGTTGTGATCTCGCGGGCGTGCATCGTTGAAACTACTACCGCTGTAATCCGGTTCGGCCGGTTGTCAATATACTCAATGCTCACCTGGGTCTTGGAGTCAGGGCGCAACCACGTGTGAACCCTGTCCTTACGCAACCGCGTCATTTCCTGGCCCAGCTTGTGAGCGTAGAGCACCGGAGCAGGCATCAACTCCGGAGTGTCATTAGTAGCGTAACCAAACATGATTCCCTGGTCACCTGCTCCCTGCTCGTCGGTTTCCTTTCCCTGAGCTCCTGCTGCATCAACGCCCTGCTTGATGTCCGGCGATTGCTGGCCAAGCATATTCATGAGGAAAGCCCCCTTTTCAAATTTGCAGGTATAGGAGTAATCCGTCCCGTGCGCGTAGTCAGCGTCGTAGCCAATTTCCCGAAGAGTCTCGCCAACAACTTTCCCGTAGTCGAAAACTGCACTGGTAGTGATCTCACCTGCGAGTCCAACCACGTTGTCCTTCACAAAGGTTTCGCAAGCGACCCGGCTGCCAGGATCCTGCTCCAGGCAAGCATCAAGCACCGCATCCGATACGGTATCGCACACCTTGTCTGGGTGGCCTTCGGTTACTGACTCGGACGAAAAAATAAATGGACGAGACATGATGGTGCTTTCTTTTCTACTGGAATGTATCTACAGATCTTGATTTGTTGATATGAACTAAGCGTGCAACTCCATGCCGTCAATTCTCAATTCGCTCAAATTACTGGCCGACCCTACCCGCCTCCGCCTGGTTCTCCTCCTCGCGGAGGAATCCCTAAGCGTCGCGGAGCTGCAGGAAATCCTAGGGATGGGCCAATCCCGGATCTCAACCCAGTTGGGCCAGCTAAAAAAAGCCTCTCTCGTTTCGGTCCAGCGCTCAGGAAAAAATAATATCTACTCGGCTCAGCCCGAAAAAGAGCTCCTTGGGATTGCCAGGAAAGCAGGGGCCGAGCTCGAGGACCGGAAGAGGGATCTCGCATCCCTCAACCACATTCTCAACAAGCGAAAAGATCGCACTCGTGCCTATTTCGACGAGCTAGCAGGTAAATTTGGCCGGCAATATGTCCCGGGTAGATCATGGAAAGCCCTGGCCGAGGGCCTCCTCAAGATTCTCGACTTCAGGGTGGTTGCTGATCTTGGGGCTGGCGAGGGAACTCTCGCACAGCTTCTCGCGCAGAAGGCCGAGCGGGTTATCGCTGTCGACCACTCTGAGAAAATGGTGGCTTTTGGGACACAAAATGCGGCTAAGAACGGCCTGGAAAATCTGGAATACAGGCTTGGGGATATCGAGTCCCCTCCGATCGAAGACAGTTCCACCGACCTCGCTTTTCTCAGTCAGGCCCTTCATCATGCATCGAATCCATTGCGAGCGCTCGAAGAAGTCCATCGGATCCTCGTACCCGAGGGAAAAGTGGTGATTCTTGACCTTCTCCAGCATTCGTTCGAACAGGCGCGCGAACTTTATGCCGACACCCACCTGGGATTTGCAGAAGTTGAGATTGCCGGCCTCCTTGAGGATGCGGGATTCAGGGAGATTGAAACTGCGATCGCGGACCGGGAGGAAGCGCCTCCTGGATTCCAAACCCTCCTCGCGGTAGCCCGCAAGTAACCTCTATCAACCGCTCACACGATTTAAGAGTGACGGCTCTTTCTGCGGCTGGCAGCGTGAGACCAGCCCGTTCACCAATGAAGTTCACCCTTTTATCGCTTCGGATCCCCTTCTTGCTCCTCTGGTTCTTATCCTTAAATCTTCCCTGTCTCGCCAACAATTGGCCTCATTGGCGGGGTGCCCAGCGTAACGGTATTTCTGAAGAAGCCCTTCCTGATAAGGCGCTCAAGAATATTGGGGGAAAAGTGGTATGGAAAGCGGAGATAGGAACCGGTTTCGCTTCCTGCTCTGTTGTCGGAGGTCATCTCTTCACAACGGGGCACGAGGGCGGCCACGATACGATTTTCTGTATACGGACCGCGGACGGGGC
>JAQWTV010000079.1 GCA_029242545.1 Roseibacillus sp. | reverse complement strand
TCCCTTTCTTCTCGAACTTGCCGAGGTGCTTGGCGAGAGAGCGGGAGAGGTCAGCCATGACTGAGGGCTTCTCCGCGATGATGAGGGTTTTGGGCATTCGGTGAGGGCACATACGCGCCGGAAGGCGGGTTTGAAAAGAGGTTTTTTTTCAGAACATCTCTTTGTTGAGCTCTCAAGACCTCGAACCCGGTCCTTCCGGAGAGGCCTTCCTGCCATCGAAACGGTGGGATTGGGGGTGAGTTTCCGCTTCCCGTGTCCCTTGTGGAAAGTCATTTGAAAAGGAAGGGTTTGAAAGCCTGTGTTTGGGACTCTGACCCAACAAAACAAGGGCCAGAGGCTGACGGGATAGTCTGTAAAATCAGGAGCTCTTCACGAAATGAGAACCCGGGAGCTGTGTCGCAAGTCCTCTCATCTCGAGTTGGAGGAGGGTCGCGGCAACCACGGAGGCCTGTAGTTCCGCCTCCTCGATAATCTGGTCCATGGTGCGCTCTTCCTTGCTCAGAGTGCCGAGAACAAGACTTTCATTCTCACTCAGCCGCGGATTCTCTGCCGCTGAACGGATGTCCTGCAGAGGTGCCTCTGTTCTGCTTTCCGGTGGCAGGGGCTGAAGTTCGTCAATTATTTGAGCTCCCTCAGTGACCAGAATCGCTCCCGTCCTGATCAATGTATTACAGCCCTCTGAGCTTGGGCGGTCGATTCCCCCCGGAACCGCAAAGATATGCTTGCCGTATTCTGCGGCGAGATTGGCGGTGATGAGCGCGCCAGAGCGTCTGGCGCACTCGACAACCAGAAGACCCTCGCACCAACCAGCAACGATACGATTTCGCTGGGGAAAGGTATTACGGGTGGGACCCATTTCGATCGGAAACTCAGAAACCACGGCGCCGTTTCCGTCGGCGATCCTCTCCGCAAGGGCGATATTTTCGGGAGGGTAGAGCTGGCCTAGTCCGGAGCCGAGGACCGCAATGGTCCGGCCTTCTGCAGCAAGTGCTCCCTCATGGGCTGCGGTATCGATACCGCGTGCAAGACCCGAGACGATGGTAAGTCCCATATGAGCAAGTTGGAACGATAGTTTGTGGGTGCAATCCCGTCCGTAGTGAGTGGTCTTTCTGGAGCCCACCACCGCGAGGGATCGGGAATCGTTCTCGAGGACTTTACCCCAGACATAAAGAAGGATGGGGGCATCTGGAAGATGCTCAAAAGGTTGAGGCCAGGCCGGGTCATCAGGGGTTAAAACGGTGATGCCCCGCGACCGGATGGAAGAGAGTTCTCCCTGGAGGTCGAGGTGGTCCTCCCATGAGGCAATCATACGGGCGCATTCAGGCCCAATTCCAGTAACAGCAGTAAGCTTATTGTAGTTGGCGCGTAATACTCCCTCGGCCCCTCCGAAGTGCTTGATGAGCCGCCGGACCCGGATGGGGCCGATGCCGGGAAGGAGATTGAGAGCGAGGAGACTTTCGAGAGAGGTCATGATCACGAGCTCCGCTGCGTGAAAGCGGTTACCAGACAGATTGGCCAGCCACGGCAGCTTTTCCGAGATCGTATTTGGGAACGAAAGGGTTATCGCGTCCCGATTAATCTTTCTCTGCGCCTCCGCTGGGTGAATGGAGGCTCGGTAGTCCTGTGCGATTGACATCCGTTCGCTGGGTTGAGAGCAGACGTGGATGAAACAGGCTCTGATTGTTACTGTGGTTCTTTTTGTGGGATCCGTTTTTAAGGTCTCTGCGGATAACGAGCAGCTCCGGAAGATTCCAGACGGTCTGGTAGTCCTTACCTTTGACGACTGTAACAAGTCCGACCGGTCCTTTGTGGCCAAGGTGCTGAAGGAGCATGGGTTCGGGGCTACTTTTTATGTGACAGAGGGTCTTGGCTTTTTACGGAACAAGGAGAACTATGTCACGTGGGAGGAAATCGTAGAACTGGACAGGATGGGTTTTGAGATTGGAAACCATACGAAGACTCATCCGCATATGCCGCGCCTCTCTCCCCAGCAGATGAGAAATGAGCTCCTTCATATTGAGAAGCGGTGCAAGGAACACAAAATCCGCAGGCCGGTTACCTTCTGCTACCCGGGATTCGGACATAGTCTCGCCTGTGTTAAGGAACTGCAGCGGTTGAATTATCTTTTTGCGCGGCGGGGAGTAGGTCCGGAATTCAAGGACGGCGGTCGGGGGGGGCGGGGACCCGCCTATGATCCCGAGGTTGATCACCCCCTGCTTGTTCCAACTACCGGATACGCTGGACCAGACTGGAAGATGGAGGATTTTGTATGGGCTATCAGTCAGGCTCGAGAGGGACGTATCGCAGTGCTTTGCTATCATGGAGTGCCAGCTCGTGAGCACCCCTGGGTCAATTGTGATCCAGAGGATTTCCGAAAGCAGATGAACTATCTGAAGAAGGAGGGGTGCACCGTAATTTCGATGCGTGATCTCGCTCTCTTTGTTGATCCCCGTAAGGGTCCCGCCGACCCCTATGAGCCGATCAGAGCGCGGAGGAAAAGGGGTGAGTAGGGCCAGTATGCCTACCGGGTCCGGCCCCGCCACGCCTTGCCTTTGTCATCGTTTCTGCCGAAGTTTTACTGGGGGAGGGGCAGGGGGATCGAGAATGTTGAGGAGGGCGGTAACGGATTTCTCCTCGGGGATCTGCGAACTGTTTTTCCGGATCTTCTGCAGGAGGAGAATAGCAGTCTTTTTGTTCCCAGCCCCCCGGTAAACGTCGACGATGTGGAGGTCCTGTCGGAGTCGGTCTGCCTCGCTGGAGTATTTGTCCCGGGCCACAGTGAAGAAGGCATTGGCCTCTTCCTCTTTCCCGTTGGCTCTTGCGAGCAGGCCGAGAGCCTCAAAAACGATGCCGCTATTGGCCTTATTCGCATAAGTTCGAAGCTTGGGGATCAAGGTTTCTACTTCGGTTCCCCACTGGCTCTGAGCGTGCCGGAGGGCCTTATAATCACGGTCTTCCCGGTCACTTAGCTTGATCTCCAGATCCGCCCGGAAGGGGCGGTAGAGAGGGTCTCCAAGAAGGACGGCCTGCCACGAGAGGGCGGGTAGGGCCATGAAGGAGGCTTCGCCAATGGTGTAACCCCTGAGGAGCCTGTTGTAGAGGATATTGAAATGATGAGTCAGAGAGAGAAAGGGCTCGTAGACATTTCCCACCGTGGCAGTGGCCCCCCGGTCAAGAATCGGACCGCACCAGCGGCGGTCTGGATTCTGCAGTTCGAAGGCGCTGTAGGAATGAAGATGGGCCGCTACCGCGCCGCGCTTAAAGCGGAATGAATCATTAAGGAGTGGTCCGTTCCGGTGGTGCGAATACCATCCAAAATAGAGCACCGCATCGCTCATGGGATAGTTGGTGACATAGGTGTCGATATTTCGATCAACGACGCACGGAATACCGGCCGCCTTGTTCATGTCCGCGATTTCCTCCAGCCATTGATCTCCTTGTTCGTAGCTCTCACCCTTCCGGGAGAGGTCGAGATACGCTTTGCCCCAGAGTCCCTTGTTCTCGACTACAACGGCGTCGTCAATCATACGCTTGCAGGTTTTGAGCGAGGGCCCATCTATGCGTGAGACCAGAAGAAACCCGGGGTTGGATAGCTCCATGAGAGGCTGGTCCTTACCGAAGTAGGGATTAGGGATTTGACCTGCGACCTCATAGTTCTCGACCCCGAGAAGGCTCAACTCTGAGTCTACCGATGCCTCGTTACCTTTTGGATTTGGCGCAAATGGGCGTTTCTCGACCTGACCTAGGGGGATCGTGTCCGGAGTGCGTGCGATTTTGAAGGGAACTCCAAGCATGGTGACAAGCACCTTGCGTTTCAGGGATATCGGCCTTTTAAGGCCAGTGGGTCCTGTCTGTCGGCTCCACCAGTTGCGGTCGTCAAAGATCCGGCAAAGTGGAGTCTGGATTTTCTGGCTGAACTGCTCTCGCGAAATTTCGTTGCCGAGCGGAATCGGAAGGCCAATAAGATTGCCTCTGGGAATGGAGCGTGCTTTTGCATAGTGCTGAGCGAGGACCTTCGAGTCCTCATCCTCGGTGTTGTAGAGGACGACGACGGTCTCCGGGGGTAGCATGGTGGGCTTGGACAGGAGCTGCCCGTGGATAAGCAGGGGAAGAGCGAGGAAAAACGATTTCCGGAGAGTGAGAAGGATCATGACAAGGGAGTTCACGCTATGGTGCAGGGATTTTGTCTCTCAAAAGTCAACTTGAGTCCATCACATGCCAATGCAACTGACTCGGGAAGACCCAACTGGTCAGCTGCTTCACGGTAATCAATCTCGTGGGCAAGGTGAGTGAGGAAGGATTGTCTGGGTTTAAGTTGTGAGATCACGGCAAGGGATTGCTCAACATTCATATGAGTTGGGTGGGGTTGAGGTCGAAGAGCATCTACAACGAAAACATCAAGGTCTTGGAGCAAAGCGATACTGGGAAGGGGGATCTCCTTCACGTCGCTGATATAGGCCAGGGAGTGGCCAGTGGGAAAATCGAAGCGGAATCCGAAGGTCTCGACAGATGGGTGTGTTACGGGAATGGGTGTGACGAGCAGGTCCTTGATCGTAAAAGCATCCTCGATTAGATGAGGATCAGGTCTGACATAATTTCGAGAGGTGTTGGACATTGCCCAGGGAAACATACGCTCGAGAGTGGCCATGGTCTCAGGACCTGCGTGAAGAGGTAGAGGATCTTTGCGGTGCCAGCAGAAG
>JAQWTV010000068.1 GCA_029242545.1 Roseibacillus sp. | reverse complement strand
GTCACTGCCATGGGTCTCAAGCGACCTTCTCTGGAACTGTTTCCGGCTTGCAACCAAGGCACGCGAAATTGATATGCGGGCAAGCCCCTACGACCTGACCAGTTTTGGTTATGATCCCATAAAAGTGGAGACCTCCGAGGGGCGTCGCCTCTATGAAAAGTTGCAACGTCACCTTGCCGACGAAGCTCAGCCTCTCCGCGAGAGCCTCATTCTCCAGCTCACGAAGACCCTGAACGCAGACTGACGACAGAATGTTACTTCCAAAGCATCTCTCTCCCGTTGGTCTCCTCCTGAGCGTGGTTATCACCTCCATGCACTTTAGCTCATGCAGCACTCACGGAACAACCATGTCCCGAGACCGCAGGACTGCCCCCATGGATATCGCCCTCGATACAGCAGGCGAGAGGATGTTCTACCGAGGCACCGCCCTGATTCCTCGGGGCTTCAATTCAGACGAACCTTTTGACTTGGGGATCCAACTCTCACCTTGGGGAAATCCTCCCTCGAACGAAGCAAGCCAGAAAGCTGCAGTGGTGCTGGCGGATGAATTCGCGGGAAAAGGCAGATACCAGCTGCGCGGCCAGGGGACCGGAGAGATCACCTTCGCCGACCAGCGCTTTCAACTCCGCGGCCTGATCGGCGATAACGGGAAAGAGCTCGATGGAGAGTGGTTCCTGGACGGCGTCGAAGGCGGAGGCTTTCGTGTCGTGCCCAAGGGCTACCTCTTCGCCGGGGATTGAGTATCCGGAACTACCACAATGGAACCCTCGCAGCTAGGGCGGCCTCCATGCGTTCTAACTCAAAAGTGTCGTGTGGCTTGCTACCCACGAGACATTCCTTTACCCCTCTAGTCTGATATGATCCCGAACGTCCTAGCCGATCGCTACGCTTCCCGTGCCATGAAGGAGATCTGGTCCGCCGAAGGCCGTATCATCCTCGAGCGCGACTTCTGGATCGCGGTCATGCGTGCTCAAAGGGAGCTTGGCCTCCCCATCACGGAAGAAGCGATCGCGGCCTATGAAGCCGTTAAGACAAAGGTCAACTTGGAGTCGATTGAGGAGCGCGAGCGTATTTCCCGTCATGACGTCAAGGCCCGGCTCGAGGAATTCAACGATCTTGCCGGCCATCAGGAAATCCACAAGGGGATGACCTCCAGAGATCTCACCGAGAATGTGGAGCAGTTGCAGGTTTTTTCCTCCCTTCGCCTGATTCACGACAAGGCCATTGCCTCCCTTACCACGCTCGCGAAACGAGCTCATGAATGGAGGGACGTCATTCTGGCGGGCAGAACCCATAACGTTGCGGCCCAACCGACAACCTTCGGCAAGCGCCTCTCCATGTCAGGTGAGGAGCTTCTCGACGCGCGGCAACGTCTCGAGCAGCTCGTGGAAAGCTATCCTGTCCGGGGATTAAAGGGGGCTGTGGGCACGCAGATGGATCAACTGTCTCTCTTCGATGGCGATGTTGGGAAGGTCAAGAAACTCGAGCAGAAAGTAGCTCAGCACCTTGGGTTACCAGGTGACTGGGTCTGCGTAGGTCAGGTCTACCCGAGGTCCATGGACATGAGAACCGTATCAATTCTCACCGATCTCACCGCTGCTCCCTCGTCAATGTGTACCACCCTGCGCCTGATGGCAGGGCATGAGCTGGCTTCAGAGGGATTTGCCAAGGGACAGACGGGCTCAAGTGCAATGCCTCATAAGATGAACGCAAGGTCGTGCGAAAGGGTCAATGGCTTTCACGTAATCTTGAAAGGCTATCTCGCAATGGGAGCAGGCCTGAGTGGAGCGCAGTGGAACGAGGGCGATGTATCCTGCTCGGTCGTGCGCAGAGTCATGCTCCCCGATGCGTTCTTCGCCGCAGACGGCCTGCTCGAAACCTTTCTGACCATCCTGAACCAGATGCAGGTCTTTCCCGGGACCATCAGCAGGGAAAACGAGCGTTACATGCCGTTCCTGCTAAGCACCTCTTTCCTGATGGCTGCGGTAAAGGCGGGAGCTGGTCGGGAGACCGCTCATGCCGCAATCAAGGAGCACGCACTGGCCGTAGCCAAAGATCTCCGGGAGGCAACCATCACCGAAAATGATCTACTGGACCGACTTTCTGCTGATGATCGGATCCCTGTCTCGCGCGATGAACTCCAGAGGGTATTCGAGTCCGGCAAGGGCAATACGGGGGCCGCTACTTTCCAGGTGGACGCCTTTGTTGATGCCGTTGCCGACCTCAACGAGAGGTATCCAGAAGCTGCTGCGTATCAGCCCGGGGATATCCTTTAATCAAAGCACCTGCAGAACACCGGGCCCCGGGATCTCATCGCATCTGAGCGCTTCAGAGAAGCCCTACTGCTACTCTTCCTTTTTCTTCAACAATTCGCGATGCATTTTTTTGGCATCACGAAACACCTTACTGCCCTCCTGATAGATATCGTTGCCAGAGGTTTTGCCGAGAACGGTCTTCATCGCCCCATCGAGAATCACAACCAGAGGATAGGAGTTTCCCGCTCCACTCAAGCCTGTGATCAAGGCCTTGGGGACCTCATTTTCCTTTCCTCGCGAAGCGTCAACCACCTCCTGGTAGTTGCCCTTGACCACGACGCAGAATGACTTGAGGGCACGAATAGCGTCATTAGTGGCATCGACAGACCGGACCACTCCCGAGTCTTTCGTGTCCCACACGGTCGGTATGAAGATGAAGGCGAAACCCTTCTCCTCCTTCTGGGCCAATTCCTTCGCCTCCTTGAGTTTTTCCCATTCAACAACATCACGCGGCCAGCGAACCTTCGGAGCCGCGGAAGCCAGTGAGACCCCCAGAGCCATAAGCAGAAAGATAACAGGTAACTTCATCGGTAGAACATGTTAGAAGATTCCGAGGAATTTGAAATTCCTATTTATGATTTCAAGAGGCTCTCTTAATCAACAGCTTCGCAATGACGCGCGTAAAGCCACAACAGGTCTGAAAGACGATTAAGAAACAGCAGCATGTTCGTATTTGGGAGTTCCTCCGCAAGGACGAGAACCCGACGCTCCGCTCTGCGGCATACGGTTCGAGCAAAATCCAGTTGAGCACCGGTCCGGCTCCCCTTGGCACCCGGGCGAGCCCAGCCGTCAAATACGATCCCGCTTTCCTCCATCTCCCGGGCAAGATTCTCGAGCAGTTTCACCTCATCCCCCGTGATCGATGGGTGCCCCGAGGTCCGATATTTTTCAAGATCCTCGGCAAGAACGGCGAGCTCCCCCATCAGTCCCACAAGGTAACCCTGTAGAAGATCGATCGATTTTGCAATGGAGGCATTCGCATCGGCCCGGACCAACCCAAGGGCCGCATTGAGCTCATCGAGCGAGCCGATGGCCTCAATCCTATTGCCCATCTTTGCAGTTCGTTTGCCAAACATGAGGTCTGTTCCCCCATCATCACCACGTTTCGTTGTAATGCTCATGGATGAGCCGTATCCTACTTTACCCCGGTTTCTCAACCGCAACTTGATTCCCATTGGAGTAAAGCACACTCATTTTCCCTGCGCTTCCCGACTCGAAAGGCCTCCGGTGCCCCTTTTTATCCTATAGCACAAAGAAACTTGGAGCTTTCCCACAAAGAACCTCTCAGCCTAGTTTCTCCCCATGAGCACAAGACGCCTTTTTCTGAAACGAAGCGCTGTCACCGGCGGAGCACTCCTTCTTCCGCAGCTGACATCCGCCGACCATCACAAGAAGTCCAAGCCTCTCTTTGATCTCTCACTCGCAGAGTGGTCTCTCCACCGGACCCTTCGAAGTAAGAAAATGACCAACCTCGACTTTCCCCGGGTCACCAAGGAGAAATTTGGGATTACCGCCGTGGAATACGTGAACCAGTTCTTTAAGGACAAGGCCACGGATCAGAAATATCTCACTGAACTGAAAACCCGCTGTGACGACCTGGGAGTAAGTAGCCTTCTCATCATGATTGACGGAGAGGGTCACCTCGGGGAGGCAGAGGGGTCACGGCGCCAGAAAGTGATCGACAACCATAAGAAATGGGTCGAGGCCGCCAAGTTCCTCGGATGCCACTCCATCCGGGTCAACGCCCACGGAGTTGGGAAATCCGACGAGGAGAAGGCTGCCAATACCACCAAGGGGTTGCGGGAACTCTCTGAATTCGGACAGACACACGGAATCAACGTGATCGTAGAAAACCACGGAGGCCTCTCCTCAAATGGCAAGTGGCTCTCCAAGGTTCTCAAGGACGTTGGCCTGCCAAATTGCGGGTCTCTGCCCGACTTCGGCAACTTCGGAGGCTACGATCGATATGTGGGAATCAAGGAGCTCATGCCCTTTGCCAAGGGTGTCAGCGCCAAGAGCCACAACTTCGACGCGAAGGGAAATGAGACCAAGACCGACTACGTAAAGGCACTGCAGCTCGTGCTCGACGCAGGCTACCGGGGCCACGTTGGCATTGAGTATGAAGGCCGTAAAATCAGTGAGGAAGAAGGCATCCTCGCAACCAAAAAACTTCTTCTCACGGTGCGCGATCAACTGGCTAAGGACTATAACTAGGCAGCATCTCCCGCAGGAGCTCTTACCCCCGGAGCCCACATTCATATTTTTATAGAATTCCCCTCAAATCCTCGCAACTTTCCCAGCACGGGAGAGTTAAATCAGGTATCGCAATGTCAATGAACGACCAGCATGAGAAGAGCTCATGGGAGAATGATCCCGTATGGGACCTGCTGGACAAGACTGAGACGGCAGAGATTGACCCGCTGTTCGTCTCGAACGTGATGCGTAAAGTCCGCCTGGCCAGCGAGGCGAAACGTTCCTGGTGGAAGCGCCCGACGCTGGTCGGACCTCTCCTCGCCGGGTCAATGGCTTCTCTTGTTGCCGCTCTCCTCATTACTTTGAGCAGCGATGAACCCTCTGCTGGAAGCGCAGGCGTTGATCTCCTGCCTCTTCAAGAGGAACTCGATACCCCTCACCTCGACACTCTTCTCGACGAGGAAATGCTTTCGCAGGCAGCTGAGGATCCAGCCGCTTTCAGTGACGAAGCACTAGTGGCTCTGCTTTCACAGTAGGTGTCCCCATATTCTAGCTACTGATGCGAGCAGCCATCTTTGATCTAGACGGGACTCTCGTTAATTCTCTACCCGGTATTGCCGAGGCGCTGAACCATGCCCTCGCGGAGCACGACCTGTCAACTCACCCGCCTGACCTGGTAGAGCAGTTCATCGGCAATGGAAGCCGGATGCTGGTACATCGGGGTATTGGGGGAGAACCTGTCGACTCTCTGGTCGATGAGGTTCATGAGAGCTTTCTCTCCTGTTATTCAGAGTCTCTCATCTCAGGCACACACCTGTATCCAGGAATACGGAGGTTACTCGAGACTCTACACGTCGAGGGAATGCCTCTGGCGGTCTGCTCTAATAAACCACACCGATACACAGTGGAAATCATGACACGGATGTTCTCGTGGGTCCCATGGACAAGGATCCTCGGTCAGAAAAAATCTGTTCCCATCAAACCCGATCCTGCCGGGGCTCTCTCTATCGCACGCGCCATGAATGTCCCGGCCTCAGAGGTTGCATTCGTCGGAGACTCCACTGTCGACTTTGAAACAGCCCAGGCTGCTGGAATGCACCCAGTTCTAGTGGAGTGGGGTTTCACCGCTATCGAGGATCTCAACCGGACCACTGCCTCCATCGTGTCCACTACGACGGATCTTCGTAAATTCCTTCAAGGGCCTCCTGGAGTATCGTAAGGTATTCCTCGCGTGGGACCTCCTCGCCGCCAAACTGGCGCAGATGATCAGTCATCCACTGGGTATCTAGGATGAGATACTGCTCTTCACGAAGCCACTCAACGAGATGGACAAGGGCTACCTTGCTGGCATCCGTTTTCCGCGAAAACATGGATTCGCCGAAAAAAGCCTGACCCAAGGAAACACCGTAGAGCCCACCCTGCAGCCCGTCGGCATCCCAACATTCAACCGAGTGGGCAAAACCTATCTCGTAGAGTTGGACATAGCTCTCGACAATTGCCTCATCGATCCAAGTTTCTTTTCTTTCTCCGCATGCTTCAATCACCTCCCGGAATGCGGAGTTCCACCTCACCTCAAAGGGCTGTTTCCTGAGCACCCGCTTTAACCCATGGGGAATGTGAAACCTCCCATCAAGTGGAATCAAGCCCCGCTTCCGAGGAGAAAACCAAAGGATTTCCCCATCCTCAGACATTGGAAATACCCCTTCAGAGTAAGCTCCTAGCAGGACATGGGGGGGAATGCGCTCCACAGCCCTTATTTCAATCGTCCATTCTCAATATTCAATCTACATTAACGCCATGGAACGGCTCGTCATTGATCTCGCCCTGTTACCCGAGGACGGTCAGCTACTTGAGGACGAACTCTCCGCGGCCATTTTTGATCTCCCGCAAAATGACGCTAAGCCACTCGGGCCCCTTGTTTTTAAGCTCCATGTCCAACGATTTGGCGATGAACTTCTGCTACAGGGCGGTCTCAAGGCCCCTTTTGAGTTCATGTGCGTGCGCACCCTGACGCCCTTCAGAAAGACAATTAGCCTTCCCGAGGCTGCGATGGCCCTTGAAATAGGGACTCGAGGGGAGATTGACGCCACGGAGGCCTTGCGAGAGGAGATTCTTCTGAGTTTTCCAGCATATCCCAGGTGTGACGAGGGAGACGAGCCGGTAAAGTGTGAAATCAACCCGCGCTATTTAGCGGTGGACAAGCCCACCACGGATGATGTAGATCACCCGCCCGCCACGGAGGGGGACAGTCGATGGGCTGCCCTCGACGAGCTGGAAAACTCCGATAAGCAACCCTAACTGCCCCAGATCGCCATGGCCGTGCCAAAACGCAGAACGTCGAAAATGAAACAGCGCATGCGCAGGGGTGCCAATCGCTGGCGGAAGCCTCTGCTTCAAACCTGCCCCGAATGTGGCAGTCGTGTTCCAGGCCATATCGCCTGCCCGTCCTGCGGGTTCTACCGCGAGCGTCAGGTTCTTGACGTTGACGTAATGTAATCGCAGTGGTGGCTCTCCCACCGGGGCCTCAACTCCTCCATCGGAACTTTTGGCCCACCGGGCTTTCTCATGAAAATCGCCCTCGATGCTATGGGAGGGGATCGGGCACCCGATGTAACCATAGGTGGTGCGCGAGATGCTCTCGATCTCTACCCCGCCATCGAGCGGCTCTTTCTCGTCGGTGACGAGGGAACCCTCCAGCAGGGTTGCCGTGAGCAAAACCTGATCGATCCGAGACTCGAAATCGTTCACGCTCCAGAAGTCGTGGAAATGTCCGAATCCGCAGTTGATGCGGTCAGACGGAAAAAGCAGTCCTCCATCGCGGTCGCAACTGAACTGGTAAAAGAAGGGCAGGCCGACGCAGTAGTCAGCGCCGGAAATACTGGCGCGGCGGTAGCAGCATGCACACTGAAGCTCCGTCACCTCGAAGGAGTGGAACGCGCTGGAATTGCTTCACCTCTCCCCAATGAGTTCGGACAATGCAACCTCCTTGATGCAGGAGCCAATCCGGACGCGAAACCGAGTCATCTTCTCGGCTATGCAATCATGGGTAGCGCTTACGCCCAACACGTTTTGCAAATCGAAACTCCCGTTGTAGGAATCATGTCCAACGGCGCAGAGGAGGAAAAGGGAAACGAGTTTACCAAAGAAACCTCTGCCCTGATCCGGAAGTATGTAGAGTCCGGTAAGGCTCCCTTCAGCTGGTCAGGCAACGTGGAGGGATATGACCTCTTCATGACCAAGCTCGATGTCTGCCTCTGTGATGGCTTCGTGGGCAACGTGCTCTTGAAGACCTGCGGAGCTACCGGAAAGGCCATGTCCAAGTGGCTTCGTGAGGGGCTCAATTCCAACCCGATTCGGCAGGCCGGGGCCTTGCTAGCGAAAGGCGCTTTTCGCGACATCAAAGACCGTTTCAATTACGAATCCTATGGTGGAAGCCCGCTACTCGGGGTCAATGGCGTTTGCATCATCGCTCACGGATCCTCTTCTGCCCTTGCCATTCAAAACGCTATCAGGGTCGCTACTGAGGCCATCAAGCAGGATCTCAATCCACACATTGTGGAGGCAATGAAAGCCGTTGGCTGAGCCCTTCACTCCCTCTGTAGTGGCAGAGGGACGCATCTGCTACATTTTATTTTAGAGAAGGCGAGGCTTGCTCGAGCATCAAAGCTGTCATTCACTCAGCCCACATGAGCGAATCGGCCTCGCAGCTCCCTGTCGCAATCGCAGGTACGGGGAGTTACGTCCCCGAAAGAGTTCTAACCAATTCCGATCTGGAAATCATGGTTGAGACCTCCGACGAGTGGATCACTACCCGGACCGGAATCAAGGAACGGCGCATTGCTGCCGAGGATGAGTTTACTTCGCACATGGCGGTCAAGGCATCTCGGAAAGCCCTTGAGCAGGCAGGACTCGACCCTTCTGACTTAGAGCTCATTATTGTCGCGACTATTACCCCGAACACGCTGACACCTGCGACCGCCTGCTATGTGCAGCATGATCTGGGAGCTCACAAGGCAGTCGCTTTCGATATCTCGGCGGCCTGCTCAGGATTCCTTTACGCGATGAAACTGGCGGAGCGAATGATCTCTGGGGGAACCTGTAAAAATGCACTGATCCTTGGCGCTGAGAAACTCTCAGCATTTGTGAACTGGGACGACCGTTCTACCTGCGTACTTTTCGGGGACGGGGCCGGCGCTGCCGTGCTGAAGGAGGCGGAGCCGGGAGGGGGCCAAATTCTGGCCACAGATACCGGCACGGATGGCAGCCAAACTGATCTGTTGAATATTCCCGGTGGGGGGTCCGCCTGCCCCATTACGCTGGAAAATGCTGATCAGCGCCTCTCCACTCTTGCGATGGTGGGTACCGATGTATTTAAGCAGGCCGTAACTCGCATGCGGGACTCTGCAAACTCTGTTATCGAACGCTCCGGTCTTCGACCCGAGGACATCAAACTCCTCATTCCTCACCAAGCTAACCTGCGCATCATTGAGGCGGTCACCAAACGCATCGAAATCCCCGAAGACAGGGTCTTCGTGAATCTGCACAAGTACGGCAACACCTCCGCTGCAGCATGCGCCATTGCTCTCGATGAGTCGCATCGTGCAGGAAAATTCGGCCCGGGAGATCATATCGTGCTTGTGGCTTTCGGAGCGGGCCTGACTTGGGCTTCTGCTGCTATTCGCTGGTAGCACCCGTCCAGAGATTGATCTGTTTTTCAATTCCGGTTGCACCCGGGCTCGGACTCCGGTGAACTATCCAGCGCCTAATCTCGACCCGTAATGTCAAAACCTCGCACTTCCCCGGACCCCAATCTGGACAGAATGCCTTCGGGCATCCCCTACATTATCGGCAACGAAGCAGCCGAGAGATTCAGCTTCTACGGAATGAAGACCATTCTGGCAGTCTTCATGACGAAATACCTGTGGCTCATGAACGATACTCCCGGTCAGGCTATGACGGAGGCCGCGGCAACGGAGAAAGTTCATTTGTTCAATTCTGCGGTCTATCTCACTCCCATTATCGGCGGAATCGTTGCGGACGCCTTTTTTGGCAAGTATCGAACAATCATCTGGCTCTCTGTGGTTTACTGCTTCGGGCATGCGGCCCTCGCACTCATGGGTATTCAGGGAGATGCCGTCATGTGGTTGCTGGCGGGTCTCGTTCTGATCTCTATCGGATCTGGAGGAATCAAGTCCTGTGTATCCGCCCACGTTGGAGACCAGTTCGGAGCATCGAACCAAAATCTGATTACAAGGGTCTTCAACTACTTTTACTGGTCTATCAACCTGGGAGCGTTCCTCTCCACTCTTCTCACCCCTTGGTTACTGAAGTGGTATGGCCCGCACCTTGCCTTCGGAATTCCTGGCGTGCTAATGGCCCTGGCTACACTCGTATTCTGGTTGGGCCGGCGCAAATTTATTCATGTTCCTCCCGCAAGAAGCCGGTTCCTCAAGGAAACGTTCAGTAAAGAGGGTCTCAGAACCGTCGGTAAGCTGTTCATTCTCTTTCTTATTGTGGCGATGTTCTGGTCTCTCTTTGACCAGACCGCGTCGCGCTGGATCTTCCAGGCTCAGGAAATGGACCGGACCTTCCTTGGGGTTGAGTGGCTTGAATCCCAGATCCAGGCAGTCAACCCAGTCCTGATTCTTACCTTTATCCCCTTGTTCACTTTCATCCTCTATCCCCGTCTCGGGCGGATTGTGAAGCTGACACCCCTGCGAAAAATCGGCGCAGGCCTTTTCCTCATGGCAGGGGCATTCGCCTTGAGCTCTACAATCCAAGGTTGGATTGATGCGGGGCAGCGCCCAAGTATCGGGTGGCAGATTCTCGCTTACGGCCTTCTCACCGCCGCGGAGGTTCTGGTTTCCATCGTCGCTTTGGAGTTTTCCTATACTCAGGCCCCGCGAACAATGAAATCTCTTGTTCTTGGCCTCTTTCTTTTTGCCGTGTCACTCGGAAATTTATTCACCGCAGCCGTAAACCGCTACATCCAAGTCGGTTCTCCCAGTACGGAGATCATGACAGTGTTTGAGGAAAGGGCCAAGTCCGGAAATTCCATCTCTCTCCCTGAAGGCTTCAAGATGGGCGTAGACAATGACCACATGACTTACGCAGGCTATGATCAAAAAATAGGAAGTGGAGACGACATCCACGGGGTAAATAAAACCAGCTCCATACTGGTGAAGAAAATACCCGGTCAAGTTCAACTCGGTGAGGCTCTAAATCGTGTCGAGCAGTGGTCACGGGAAAACGACCATCAACTACCGCGTCCCGACGAGGGGAAAATTCTGGTGAAGGGGCTTCTGGATCCTTGGGGAAATCCACTACGCTACTTTCTGGAAGGAAGCCGGAACTGCCGGGTGTCAAGTGATGGGCCGGACGGGATCACAAAAACCCGATGGGACATCGGGATCAACCTGGCAGTAACCGCGCCGGAGAAAGAAAAGGTGAAAACATGGCATGATGCCCTTCACCCTGAAGAGTCTTGGCTGGATCGTCGCAAGGCCGAACTAGGAATGGAGGTTGGACAGACAAAAGGAGACAGGGAATTCTCCTACGACCGCACGGTCTTCGCAGGCGGAGGGGAGCGCCTCGAGGGAGCTTCCTATTACTGGTTCTTCACAGCATTGATGTTCCTGACCGCCATCATCTTCATCCCCTATGCACGATTTTACAGGGGAGAAACGATTCTTCAGGAATAGAAACTCTTAAAGGCAGCTCGCTCTTGATGCTTACCGATAGTCATTGCCATCTTGGTTCCCACAAGTTCACGGACGATGAACTTGGATCGATCATTGGGCGTGCGCGTGACGCGGGGGTGACCCGCATGATGACCCTCGCGACGAACTTACAGGACATTCCCCG
>JAQWTV010000056.1 GCA_029242545.1 Roseibacillus sp. | reverse complement strand
CTGGTAGTGAACCAGCGGGCGGTGACGCTGACGGCCTCTCAGCAGGAGCGGATCTACGGAGATACGATGGTTTTGGATGACACTGCCTTCACGGTGAGGGATGTTGATGGTGACAGTGTGCTTCCGAACGGAGAGATCATCGATACGGTGGCTCTGAACAGTGTTAGCGGAGTGGATGTTACGACCACGAGGAATGTGGGCACCTACACCGATGAGATTGCGATCACGGGCCAGGCTGGATCGAACGGGTTCAGCGCGGGTAACTACGACCTGAGTTATGTAACCGGTGATTTGGTAGTGAATCAGCGGGCAGTGACCCTGACGGCCTCTCAGCAAGAGCGGATTTACGGAGATGCGATGGTTCTGGATGACACGGCCTTCACGGTGGCGGATCTTGATGGTGATGCTGTGCTTCCGAATGGAGAAGTCATCGATACGGTGGCTTTGAACAGTGTCACTGGAGTAGATGTCGTCACCACAAGTAATGTTGGCACCTACGCCGACGAGATTGCGATCACGGGCCAGGCTGGATCGAACGGGTTCAGTGCGGGCAACTACGATCTGAGTTACGTGACTGGTGATCTGGTAGTGAATCAGCGGGCGGTAACTCTGACGGCCTTGCAACAGGAGCGGATTTACGGCAACGCCATGGTTCTGGATGATACAGCATTCACGGTGACGGATCTTGACGGTGATGCCGTGCTTCCGAATGGAGAAGTCGTCGACAATGTGGCTTTGAACAGTGTCACCGGAGTGGATGTCACCACCACGAGTAATGTAGGCACCTACCTCGACGAGATTGCGATCACGGGTCAGGCTGGATCGAATGGGTTCGATGCAGGCAACTATGACCTCTCATATGTTGAGGGCGACTTGGTAGTGAACCAGCGTGCGGTAACTCTGACAGCCTCTCAGCAAGAGCGGATTTACGGGGACACGATGGTTCTGGATAACACGGCCTTCACGGTGACGGATCTTGATGGCGACAGCGTTCTGCCGAATGGCGAGGTCGTCGACACGGTGGCTTTGAACAGCGTTACAGGAGTAGATGTTACTACGACCAGTAATGTTGGCACCTACGTTGATGAGATTGAGATCACGGGCCAGGCTGGATCGAACGGGTTTAGCGCGGATAACTACGACCTGAGTTATGTAACCGGTGATCTGCTAGTGAATCAGCGGGCAGTGACCCTGACGGCCTCTCAGCAAGAGCGGATCTACGGAGACACCATGGTTCTGGATGAGACGGCCTTTACCGTTACGGATCTTGATGGCGACAGTGTTCTCCCGAATGGAGAAGTCGTCGATACGGTGGCTCTGAACAGTGTCACAGGAGTAGATGTCACTACCACAAGTAACGTGGGCACCTACGCTGATGAGATTGAAATCACGGGCCAGGCAGGATCCAACGGGTTCGATGCGGGCAACTACGACCTTACTTATGTGACTGGTGATCTGGTAGTGAACCAGCGTTCCGTGACCCTCACGGCGTTGCAGCAGGAGCGGGGGTATGGAACGAGTCTTACCTTTGATTCAGAAGCCTTCACGGTTCTTGATATGGACGGCGATAATGCGCTTCCAAACGGAGAGCTCATTGAGACTGTTGATCTCGTTAGTGAGGGTGGCGTGGCGCAGGACCTGATTGCCTTCCCAGTCCGATATCCAGAGAATCTCCGGATCGTCGATCAGTCTGGGACGGATGGATTTCTCGCTGAGAATTACGACTTCACCTACGTGCCCGGAGATCTGGTGGTCAAAGGGTTCCCGCAGGGAACGGTGTTGTTTGCGGAGGGTTCGCTCGAAGGTTACTTCGATCTGCTCCGGGGAGTGAGCAAGGTCGAGGCTCCCTTCGGATTGGTGGATTCGCCCTCAAGGATGGCCACCATGCTGTTGTATGGTTACCCAGAGTGGGAAAAGTTAAGCGCGGCCTCCCGGAAGTGGGTTCTCGCAATGATCGACCTCAGTCCGGACGAAAAATTGACGGAGCAGTACCTTCTCTTCCTGGTGAGACAAGCAGTGAATGAAGGCTAGAGGGCGACATCAGAAATTTTACGATTAGATTAACCATGAAACTCTTTTTATCTATTGTGATCAGCTCGGTCGTCCTCGTGGGGAGCCTTGTTGGTGGGACAATCACATTTCGTGATAACGACAGGATCCCGGCTTCGAAGCTAGGAGCTGTCGGTGTCAGCCTCGTCATGGAGGATGGGCTTCTCGTTGCTGGGGAAGAGGGTAAGCGTTATGAGCTCTCAGAGCTCGAGCCCGATACTCTCGCCCCGACTGCGATTAATGAAATTCTCCGCGCGATCAGCTCCTTCTATCAGGAGCAAGGAATCCTTGCGACGCGGGCCGTGGTAACCAAGCCGGCTTTTGAGCGTTCAAGAAATGGGGGAGACCTTCAAATCGTCATTCAGGAGGGAAGGATTACGGAGGCCAAGGTTGTCTCTGCGCAGGGAGATTATCAGGTGGAAACGAGTGCGATTGACCGAATCAAGGGCTGGGTGCCTCTGGGTGCTGGAGATTCAGTGGATGTCCGTCGCCTCGATGAGACTATCGGCCAATCCAATCGATTCTCCCGCCAGATTGTTCGGCCAGTTCTACTCCCCGATGATGGGGGTGCGATTATCGAGTATCGGGTCAAGCAGCTCAACGAGTGGGCAGCGGGCTACACCTTCGATAACTACGGGACCGAGAGAACGGGGCAAACCCGTCATACAGCCAAGGTCGATCGGTGGAATTTTCTGATGCCGAATGATCATATTGCTCTTAATGGAACAATGAGCACGGAGGGAGATGCCTGGTCGGCGGGGGGGAGCTACACGATTCCACTCGATGATATCTCTATCGATCGGCTCAAGATTGCGACCTATACGTCGGTCTATTCGGCCGAGGATGTCG
Organism: Roseibacillus sp.; assembly: GCA_029242545.1. Classification (GTDB taxonomy): domain Bacteria; phylum Verrucomicrobiota; class Verrucomicrobiia; order Verrucomicrobiales; family Akkermansiaceae; genus Roseibacillus_B. The sequence goes on along the minus strand of JAQWTV010000056.1, from coordinate 9,601 downwards.
GTCTGGGAGCAACGGGTATTGATTTTGAAGGGAAGAGCCTCGGGTTCAAAGCGACTTATGAGCGGACTCTTCTAAGCCACAAGGGGGCATATCTCGACGGGCTTGTGGGTTTGCATTTCCTGCAAGCCATGCAGGATCAATCTTCCCTAGGTATCCCAGAGGCCAAAACACACTACCTTCTCCCCTCGATCGGTCTGCGGTATGCGAAATCAGGGATTGATTCGAGTTGGACGCTTGGAGCGAAATTGGAATGGAATCTGCCCAGTCTGGCAGATACAGATTCAGGCGCAGACTTGAACAGGCAAGGCCGGTTGAACGCCAGCGAGGATTTCCTGATTGGGAGCCTCTACGCGGGGTATCGGACCTACCTTGATAAGCTCCTTGGGCGGTCTGGAGGGCGGGCTCATGAGTTAAGCTTGTTTGGGTCGGTGACCTCCAGTCTCGGAGGAGATCGCCTGCCCCCATCCTTCCTCGGCGTATTGGGCGGACCTTACTCTGTCCGTGGATATCCAATTGGAACCCTTTCTGGTGACCGGAGTGGATATCTCAAAACCGACTACAAATTTCACCTGAATCGACTGGGTGGACAGAGCGCTTCGCCAGAAGCAGGAAATGATGGAGGACTCCGCCCTAAGTTTGCGGGCGATATGCCGGATTTTGGAATCGCTCTGGGTGCGTTCTTTGACATCGGAAGTGTCTCAAACGAGGACCGCATCAACGCATTCGAGAGTGATGGAACTCTTTCATCGGCGGGTGTGGGTCTCACCCTCGATTTCCAAGGGAAATATACTCTTAACCTCGAGCACGCGTGGGCTCTCTCGGATGTCATGACCTCCAATCATGTTATCGAATCGGGAGATGCAGAAACCTACCTCAGGTTTTCTGCCAAATGGTAGGATGCCGCTCACAAAGAGCCGGTGAACTGATCTCGTCTGGTGGGGGTCCTACTGATAATTAGGCATCTTCTTACGGAAATCATAATTACTGTATCGCCCAAGGGAGCTTCTCTTCTGATGCGAGATAGAGGTTCAGGATATGGGATTGATTATGAACGTGCCCTCTAAATAACTTAGAGATAGAGCCTCCAGCCGCAGATTGCCCCTCTTCTCCAGAACGGATGAAACAGATCACAACCTCTCTATAGAAATAGGCTGGACGGAAAGAATTGCCTCTATTAAAGCCCCCCGTGCATGAGTCGTCTGTTGTGGATCAGCTTTTTGATGATGGCCAGCTTTCCCTCTGTGAAGAGTGAGGAAGTTCGTCTGGGGCGCTCTCTTAGTTTAAGAGAGTGTATCGACCGCGCTATGCGGGATAACCTGGATCTCAGGTCAGAGGAGATCAATGTCTTGATCGGGAAGGAAGAAATCCGAGCGGAGTTAGCGGCCTTCGCATGGAATTTTGAAGCATCCAGTGTGCTTGAGCACCGTGATAAGCCCCAGAATGCAAGGGAGGCTTCAGCGACTAATAGTAGTAGTCTGAGAATTTTTGGGGAGGAAAACTGGAGGAGCAAGGCCTCTTTCACTCGGCGGTTTGCAATGGGAACTACAATTGATCTTGGGATGCGTCATTCGATCGGAGAGAATGATCTGACCCGCAACCCACTGTTCTCTTCATTCAGCACGGAGCATGAGGTTTTTGTGGGGGTTACCCTGAGTCAGCCGCTGCTTCGGGGATTTGGGCGTGCCAGTAATCTCGCTGCCACCGATCTGGCGAAATTGAAAGCGGAGTCAGCCCAGATGCTCAGTCACATCAAAGCAATGAATCTAGTGGCGGAAGTAGCTTCGCGCTATACCGATGTTGTTGCCGCACAGAAGAACCTACAGGTGGCATCCGGGAATATTGAACGAGCAAAGTCCTTGGTGGAAAGAAATCGTAAACTGCTCGACGCTGGGAAGGGGGTGCAGCGGGATATCACTACCGCCGAGTTGGCTGTCATCCAACGTCAGGACAGTCAGTTGGCTGCGAGCCTGCAGAAAGTTCGACTTGTGAATTCCCTGTCGGATCTCCTCAACATGGATCCCTTTGAGAATGATGGGATCAAGGTTTTACCTGTTTCAGGATTTGGGGTGGAGGATGCTTTGCCCGACAAGAAGAAGCTCATTACCGAAGCCTTGGAAAGTAGAGCAGACCTCGAATACTACCGCGCGATTGTAAAGTCGGCAGAATTGAATCTTGTGAGGGCATCAGATGGCGCGCGCCCAACCTTGAACCTGGTAGGCACCGCAGGGGTGTATGGCCTCAGCGATTCAACTTCCAGAGCCCTTGGTAAAGCAGGAGAAGAGCAGGGAGGAGAGGTTTCCATCGGGATTGAGTTTCGCCTCAACGACCTGATTGGCGATGGAAGAGAGTCCGTAGTCGAGGTGGCAAAGAAGCAGAAGGAGCAGGCAGAAATTGGCTACCAAAAGGCGCGTAATACGATTGCTCTGGAGGTCGATACTGCATATCGCACGGTGATCAACTCCCGCGAGCGGCTAGAGGCTTCCAAAAAAGCAAAAGAACTGGCTGCGAAAAATTTAGAGGACGAAGAGCAGCTTCTCGAGCAAAGCAAGGGAGACCTTTATCGAGTCATCGAGCGGCAACAGTTACTCGGAGACGCGGAAGCCAGCGTGGTGGGCAGCAATGCGCTCCTGAGCAAGTCGATTATCGCGCTGTGGTTGACCTCGGGCCAATTATTTGAACGTTATGACATCAAGCAAACATGGATCAAACCAGCGGCTGAAGATCGGAAAAATGATCGGGCAAAGGCTCTGCCTGCCCGCAATCGTGGTTCTTTCGGTTTGCCCTTTGTCAACAGGGGTCGGACAGACCCACGTTGATGGGACCACAATGGCCTGGCATCGAACCACGGTGAGTTCACCGGTGGAAGAGATCGTTGCAGAGGTCATGGTCGAGGAGGGCGAGGAAGTGAAGAAGGGGGACCTTCTGGCCCAGCTGGCCTCTCGTAAGGAAGAGCTTGAGGTTGAGAGGCTAGATCAATTGATCGCAAAGGCCCAATTTGTGTATGATGCGACCAAGGCTCTTCATGAGGAGAAAATTGAAAGCAAGGAGACTCTTCTTGAGAAGAAGTCGGATCTGGATCAGGCCTTGAACGCGAGAGAGGTCGCTCTCGCTGATGTGAACGACCGAAAAATTCTTGCTCCGGTTTCCGGGGTGGTGGTTTATCGGCTCAAGGATCCTGGAGAGGCTATTGAGAGGGTCGGACCGCTCTTTGAGATTATTGATGTCCAACGGCTGAAGCTCCTGTTTTTTCTTCCGGTGAAGCGGCTCGCCAGTCTGAAGGAAGGAGAAAACTATGAGGTGAGTTTTCCAGAGTTTGCGAAAGCAGGGTCTTTGCAGGCCAAGCTGATCTTCATTGATCCCGAGGTCGATCCCAGAAGTGGACTGTTCAGGGCAAGGTTTGAATTGAATAACGAGGAAGCCAAGATTCGTCCCGGGGTCCGGGCCAAGTTGACCCTCCCGGAGGAAAGCTAGTCTCGTTCCCGGTATCTGCGCATGGAGAGGATGGTCTCGTAGGAGGGATAATTAGGGTGAACTTCCTCTTGGAGGAAGTGCCTCATCCAATGTTAGGTTGATTGCACGATGATGAGTGATCCAGTGCTCAGAGCGTTGCCAAAAGGGCTTTAACAAAGGAGAAATAAGCATGGATAGTTTCCTCGAGATTGTGGCTCTGGCAGGATCAGGGCTTTCCGTGGTTCTCCTGCTCCTTTTGATGAAGCGCGTCCGAAGCGAATCGTCCGGAGGCTCCGAGCGCATCTTGCGGGATGAACTGCGAGCGGGTCGCGGGGAGTCTCAGGAGGCTGCGCGAGAACTTCGGGAAGAGTTGGGAAGGGGACTCAAGGACGGGAATGATTCGCTGACCAAAAGTCTGGCGGAAACCAGTAAGGTGCAGAGTGCTCAGTTGGAAGGGTTTGCCAAGAAGCTTGAAGACCTTTCGGAGTCTAACCGGAGGGCCATTGATCGAGTGCGGGAAAATCTTGAGCAGCGGGTCAAAGAATTGCGGGAAGGGAACGAGAAGAAGCTTGAGGAAATGCGGAAGACCGTCGATGAGAAGCTTCAGGACACCTTGGAGAAACGTCTGGGAGAATCGTTCAAGCTGGTGAGTGAACGTCTGGAAAATGTGCAGAAAGGGCTGGGAGAGATGCAGACCCTGGCCTCCGGGGTGGGGGACTTGCAGCGAGTGCTCACCAACGTCAAGGCACGGGGAACTTGGGCGGAATATCAGCTAGGCGATATCTTGGACCAGACCCTGACTCCTGAACAGTATGCCTCCAACGTCCAGACCCGGGAAGGAACGACTGAGCGAGTGGAATTTGCGGTGAAATTTCCGGGCCCCGAGGAGGATCCCGGGAGTTCGATCTGGTTGCCGATTGACTCCAAGTTTCCTACCGAGGATTACCAGCGTTTGCAGGCCGCGGCAGATAAGGCGGATGATGAAGCAGTTGAGAAGGCGCTGAGCGCGTTTCTCCGGACGGTGCGGAACTCCGCCAAGGAGATCCAGAGCAAGTATATCAACCCACCGGCGACTACCGACTTCGCGGTTCTCTTTCTCGCTACCGAAGGAATGTATGCGGAAGTTCTCCGGCAGCCTGGAATGCTGGAGGAAATTCAGCAGAATTACCGGATCCTGATTGCTGGTCCCACCACTTTGACTGCCCTTTTGACCAGTTTGCGAATGGGGTTTCGGACCCTCGCTATTGAAAAGCAGGCCAGTGAAGTGTGGCAGGTGCTGGCGGCTGTGAAGACGGAGTTCGGCAAGTTCGGGGACGTTCTCGAAAAGGTGAAACGCCAGCTCGACACCGCCAGTCGTTCGATCGAGCAGACCGGGACGAGAACGAGGGTTATGGCGCGGAAACTACGGTCAGTGGAGAGCCTCCCGGACGACAAGGCGACCGAACTGCTCGGACTGGACGAGCTCGATCGGGCGGAGGACGAGGAGAGATCATCATGAAATGCTGATTTACTAGCATTAGTCTTGTGTGGGGCCGGGGAAATGGCACAAAGTGGGGACATGTTAGACATGAGACCCACGCTCAATCATATTACCGTTGCCACGATTGCCGGGCTGATGGCAATGGGAGCTTCAAGTTCGGCGGCCGTGGCACCTCTCAGTCCGGAGAATCTCCGGAAGGAGGCCGCTCACATTATCACGGGAAGGGTCCTGGAGGTGAAATCCAGGACCCGGAAATCGAAGGTGGAGACGGCCTTCGGGATTCATCGTGACCGGATATTCACCATCAGGCTCCGGGTCACGGGCGTAGCGAAGGGCAAGGGAGTAAGAAAGGGCGATGAGATTGTGGTAACGGCCTGGCGGCCGGTTCTCCGAATTCCCCCACACCCAGGCGCCCAGGGACATTCGTCGGTCCCCAAGAACGGTGAGGTGGTGACAGTCCATGTGGCATCGAGGGAAGGTGCCAGCTTCGTGCCCTTCATGCCGAATGGGATTCGGATTGAGGACCCTGAACCTGCCGGCTAACTAGGGGGCAGATCACCGTGCACTCGCTCGGTGGGCTAGCCTCCTGAGGGAAAAGAGAGTGCGAGTTTTTCCCGCTCGCCTGCGAGGTTAAGCCTTGTTGTCCGCAAGTTGGGGAATTTATCCTCTCATGCGGGAAAGGTAGTGGAGAGCAGGCGTGGCTTACCTTTTGGCTGGTCGTGCGTAGAGCACGGTCTTCTTGAAGTTGATCTGGTGGTTCTCACTCGGATCATACTGGTAGGTTTGAATCAGAGTCTCCCGCAGGGTCTGCAATTCGGTATCAAGAGGTGCAGTCTCGCTCTCTGAGGGGGAATCCCCATTATTCGGAGAGTCGGGTTCTGCCGCCGGTGTTTCTGAAGCTGGGGCCTCCGGGACCGGTGCCTCGGCTGGGCCCGCCGCTGCAGCCTGTTTTGCGGCGGTGACGCTCAAGAGGAGATAGTTGTCCCGCATTTTTCGGAATTCGGTGTAGGAGGCGGCACTTGTAAAGTCATGGACGTTTTTCAGGGTTGGTTTTTCGCCCTCGTTTTTGGTGATGAGAAAGAGGGAGGCGCTGTGGGGGACGAGCCGGTATTCGTTTTTGAGGGAGTAGCCGTAGTTGCGAGCCACGAATTGAAGATTGCGGGTGAGGGTCTGGCGTGTGGTGAGAATTTCTCCAGCGAGCAATTCTCTTTGTTTGACGGAGTCGGCAGGAAGGCCGTCGTATTGCCGGGAAAGATTCAGGAGTCTCTGACGCTGACCTCCGATCACCTGAAGACTGGAAGTCAGTCTTCGGTTGGCCTCTTCCCCCTCGATGACAGCCACGAGCTCGTAAGAGCCATTGGGGTCTTCGAGGATTGCGGGGACACCCCGGGATTTCGCAATTTCGGCAGCACTTCGGCCCGGGGTTTGAGCCTGCGGATTTGAGGCTGATGCCGGCTGTTCCTTAGAGGCCACAGGACTGTTGCCCGGCGTGCTGGGGAGCGTCTGGCCTGATTGGGAAGGCGCTGTTTCCGCGCTCTCCTCAGGACCGTGGCTTTTCTTGCCAATGAGGTATCCGACTCCAACAGCCGCTATAATGACAAAGGCGGTGACGATGATTACAATCGCAAGCTGGTTCGGGAGAGGTTTCTTCTGGTTCATGGGAGAGAGTTTCCGGGATGGCAAAGAGTAGTTTTAAAGAAGCAAACAATTGATTTTAAGCCAATGAGCGCAGGCCGGGAATATTTCCATGGGCAAGCGGTAAGTGATGAAGAACAGGCTGCATTCTTGCTTGGGAAGGGAAGGTCACCAGAGCTTTCATGTCAACGCGGGAAGATAGATTCACACTGGATAGGAAGGGGCCCGGTGAGCTGAGAGGGGGCGAGATCTCTCTCTGGGGACTAACGCTTTTGGAAGGTCGGGTTTCCTTGGCTGGTCTGGGACTCGTCTTTGGGCGAGGAGAGGGCTTTTCTTGTTATCAAGTTGAGCTGAGGGATTACGGTTGATACTCCTCAAGTCGCCTCTAGGTTGCCTGCAACTGAAGCCCGGAGGATCCTTCGGATTCCTGCTCCCTTTTTTATGCTATCCTACTTCCCACGATATCTATTTTTCGCCTTGCTTGTGTTGGTCTCTATCGCGAGTTCTTTCAGAAGCCCTGCGGATGAGGGTGTCGCTCTCCGCATCGAATGGAGCGGAGCTGATTTTTCCTTTCAGGTGGTGGGAGAGGATGGCTTGGGAGAGTGGCTTCTTCAGTTTTCGGCGGATGGTAGGGACTGGCAGGATCTTTTGTTTTTGGAGCGAGGAGTTGAGACGGGAGGAGTTCCAAGAGTGCAGGTTTCCCCAGCGGCTCTGCCTATTCTAAATGCGGAACGAGGCCTGTTCCGGGTCATTGAATACCCGGAGGCGGATCGGTTCTACCGGGGGTATCTGGCAGCACGGTCCCGTTGGCGGGCGTCTGGAATAACCAGTTATCGCTACGGTTTCCGCTGGAGCACCATGATCTTCTGGGATGGCTCGATCGAGGTCATCGATGGGGAGGTGGCCTCTTATGACCGCCTAGAGGCATTCCCTCCCTTTTTCGAGGAACCGCCGATGTATCGGACGATTGAGGGCCTTTTTGACAGGATTGCAGATGCGAGGGCCCGGAACGCGGCTTCGATCGAGGTCACGTGGGATCCCGAATTGGGCTACCCGAGATCTGCTGCGATTGACCAGAGCCTCTTGATCGCAGACGAGGAGCAGTATTGGTCCATTGGGTTTGTGGAGCCGATACGGTAGGTAGAGATCCGTTAAGCTTGGACTCCGGAAGGAGAGGGCCTCTTCCAGGGGTGGGGTTTGCTACGGTTGGACTAATCCCTTGGTGATAGGGGGTTTATTCTGTGCCCCAAAAGGGGATCAGCGGTAACTTGGCGCGTGCTGATGGTCACTTAACCGACTGTGAAATTAGCTTACCCTAAAAGGATAGTTTTGCTAAATTTTCATAGAAAATGGGTTCAGACTCTGGCAGTTACCTCCCTAGGTTGCCTTGTATAAGTATTTAGTCATTTATTTGGTCGTTTGTTTGGCGTCGGTGCTCGTCTCGCGGCTGATGATTACCCTTGGGCCACGACTTGGCTTAATGGACTTGCCGTCGGGTCGGCGGGTGCACTCCAAAGCCACACCTCGGGCGGGAGGAATCGCGATCTGGGTGGTCTTTGTCGCGGCCGTAACCATCTTCAACTTCACAGGGTTGTTTACCCCACAGACTGGTGATGGTCATCTGGCTGGATTCCTGACAGCTTCGGGGATCCTGCTCATCGTAGGCATTTTTGACGACCGGGGCGGCATCCCTGCGTTGTTGAAACTCGGCGGGCAAGTGCTGGCGGCGGTGGCGTTCTGGTTGTTGTCGGACAGCAACAAGGAAGTCCTTGCAGGTTTTCCCATCCCGCCGTGGCTGGACCTCATTGTGTGGGTTGCCTGGATCGTTCTGCTGATCAACGCCTACAACCTGATTGATGGCTTGGATGGTCTTTGCGGGGGCTTAGCGTGGATCAGTCTCGGAGGAATTCTTTTAGCAGCACAGGCTCTTGACATCGGGGGAGACCGGGTTGACCAAGTGGTGATCATGATGGCGGCCATCATGGGGTTTCTGTTCTACAATCGAAGTCCCGCGCGGCTTTTTCTCGGTGATGCGGGTTCGATGATTTTAGGTCTTTTCATCGCCACGGTCGCAACAGATCTGGTGGGAAAAAGGACGGTGGGGGCTGTTGTGCTGCTGCCGATTGCGGTTGCGGGGATTCCTCTCTTCGATGTTTTGCTGGCGGTGTGGCGTAGATCGGCCAAGCGATTTGTGAAGAAGTTCACAGGTGGAGCTGCGATCGGTTTATTTGATGCCGATAAGGAGCACCTTCATCATCGTCTTCTCTCGCGGGGTTGGAGCCAGCGAAAGGTGGCGGAGGTTCTGCAGGTTGGGGCAGCGGCCCTGACCATTGTTTGCTTCCTGCCGTTGCTAATTGGAAGCAGCGGATGGGCCTTGATCCTACCCGTGATTTTCATTGGTGGGGTCTTCATCGTGCGCCACGCGATGTCGGTTGAGCTTATTCAAAGCGGAAATGCCATTCAGCTTGCACTGAAAAATCCCGGGAGGGGAAAAAAAAGAAGTCTTGTTTATCAAGCCTTCGACATCATTGCACTCGGTGGTGCGTGGGCGGGGGCATTTCTGATGGAGAGGGCTAGTTTAGCAAATCAAGAAGGGGCGAGCTTGCTCTTCTCCTACGGGATAGCCCAGTGGTTAGGAGCGGTGGGAGTCCTGCATCTGGTGAGGGTTTATCGAACTGTATGGAGACGTGCGCTTTTTGTAGAGATGGCAACTCCGTTCTGGACGCTATTGGTGCTGGGTTTTGGGATTGGGCTTCTGGTGGTGGCTTCTAACTCGGAGGTCGTTTCAAGCTGGGTGGTGATGCGAATGGCGCTCTTGGGTGGCCTCTTGTCCAGTATTCTAATTTTGAGCCCGCGGGCCATCGCTCCCTATGTCAGTCAGCTTGCACTCAGGAGTATACAAGCCGGAGAGGGTGACGAAGGTCGGCGCGTTGTGATTTATGGGGCTGGAGATATGGGCGTGCTATTCCTTGATTATCTCACTACCCGGACTCGCTCTGATCAGATGACCGAGCTGGTAGGATTTGTTGATGATGA
>JAQWTV010000048.1 GCA_029242545.1 Roseibacillus sp. | reverse complement strand
GGCGGACTCCGAAATGAAGCCCAGACGAGCCTCTGCCGTCCGAAGCCGGAGGCGCCTGATATTGCGGATTGGAGTAAAAGCGCCATCGTTAAAGAAGTGCTTGTGAATACGGTCAGCGACCAGCATTCGAAAATCTTCTCCCCCCGGACCACCTCGCATTTCGGACATGATGTTGAGGGGCCCCGGATGTCCGGCTTTTCCCGAGCTGGCAGGCCGGAGATAACCGTCAGCATCCTTGATCATGAACTTGAAGGGTATTCCTTTTACTGAGGATCCGAACGACCGGAATTCACTTTCCGAATCTCCGCTGACCCAGACGAGCATGAAGTCGATTATGTTGGCAATATCGATATGATCCGAGGCCTCATTGAAAGGGTCAGTCCTTAGGACAAGAGACTTGGCTGCGTTCCAGAACCGTCCTGATCCATCATAGACCTCCTCATCGTTCCGGAAATTGTCATTCGCGTTAACTGCTTCATATTCATCCTTACTGCCTCCGAAATAACTGGAGGCCATATCCGCGCTCCATCTCTCCCGCATGTGGTACTGGCCCCAGTATTTGCCATTCAGGTAGACATGAACAAACCTTCCATGGGGAGCGATATTGCCCATATCCAGCATGGTGTCATCAGTGAAGCGATTAGACATATAGGCTCCCCGGGAATTCATGTCGTGTGAGCCGCTGCGAAGATTGATAACATCAAACTCTTCTGCAGGAGGGTGATGCTTGTATTGGAATCCTTCAAAAATTGGGTAGCGCACCTTGGTTGGGCCAAAGCGCTCTCGGAAAGCTATGCGGAAGCTCTTTTTGCGGAAGTTGGTAAAGCGGCCGCCGTAGTTGCTGAGGCCGGCATCCTCCTGAAAACCCTCCCGGCCATCTGGAAAGATCATTTCAATTGAAGCCGGGTATTCCTCGCGGATGTTACTGCCTCCCTCGTTCAAGAACCCAGAGTTCTGAGTTATCAGGGAGATGGAGGGAACTGCCCTCAGGGAGTTCAGCATCCGTGGTCCGTAGGTTGGGCTCTGCGTGATGCTGGTCCGCATTTCGCTCTGCTCCAGCACGTCGGACGGGAAGAGATAAGTATGAGTGTCGACGTTAGTCGGTTGCAGTCCGTCCTTGTAGGCAATGGCGCGGACAACAACCGTGCGATTGATGGTAAGGGGTACCCGGTAGACTCTTCCCGACAATGGCCCCGGGGTGGATCCGTCGATCGTATATCGAATCTCTGCCCCGTCCGTCTCGCTGGAGAGTTCAAGCTGGAATTGCTCGGTGAAAAATCCCCGGTTTACATTGAATTTGGTGTCTGCGACAAATCCTCCAGTAATCTCTCCATTATGTGCAGCAGGAGTAGGGGTTTCGAGGAAGCCACGTTCTCCGATCGAGGGGTTCGTGATCTGCAGGCCAATAAGCTCGGGTGATATCAGCATGTCCGAGCTGTCCAGATCGCTGTTCAGGCCATGAATGGAGAGAATGTTGGGCCCGTCCAGAAGAAGATCCCTATGTTCGGAGAGATCGAAGAGCTCATATTCCAGCGCATCGCTATCTGAGTGGCTGGCAGTTGCTTCCGAGTTGAAAGAGAGGTTCTCCGTAGGCGGACTGTTTACCGATAGTATCCATGTTCCATTCAGGTAGGCCGCGAAGCCATCGTCGTATTTCATCCCGAGGGACAACTCGATCAGGCCGGAGGGTCGGTTGAGCTGAAAAGGCACCCGCAGATAAAGGCTTGTGTTGATGCCATTGAGTTCCTCGCCGAGGTTTCCTCCAGCCCCAAACTCCGGAACATAGGTGCTGTCTTCGTCATAGCCGATCCCGGTCAGAGCATCACGCCAGCTGGAATCATCGAATCCAAGCTCAGTCCAGCTGCTGCCCAGAGCGGCATCAACAGCGGTGGGCACGTGAGCCTTCGCCGCTGCGTCTCGGGCCAGTAGCGTAACCGTGCTTTGGCTGCCTGTCTGAGCGAGGCCGTATGAGATATCTGGTCGTTGGCGGGGCAGGGGAGAGTCTCCGGCCCCAAACTCGGATAGAACGGTAATGCCATCCGGCGCGACCAGCCCGAGGTATTCACCTTCTTTATCAATCTTGAAGTTGGTGTGCAGCTCTGCCGCTCCGTTCCGGCGATCTTTTTCGGAGGCAAATACCAGGAGGAATTGCCCGGGACCCAGCTCGGTGGCCGGGAAGGGCCACTTGCTGAGAGCGGTTTCGTCATCGGTAAGAAAATATCCCCCGAGATTGACTGGTAGAGGACCCGAGTTGAAGACCTCGATCCAGTCTGAGAACTCACCATCGCTGTCACTCAGGCCCTCGGTGTTTTCAGCAAGAAACTCAGTCAGGTAAAGATCAGCCTTCGCCGGAGTGAATGCAAATAGCCCTGCAGCAAATAAGCAGAAGAAAATTCTAAAAGAGCAAGAGTAAGAGGTCGTCTTCAATTTCGTATTCACGGCAAGAGGAGTTAGAAGATCCTACCCATGATAAGAGTTGAGGACACCCAAAATATTAGATTTGGAAATAGTCTTCTCCAGGCTCCTCATCGGTAAAGTCTGGGTTAGTCCTGACCAAGAACGGATGACATCTAGGCCGTCCTGCCCAGGTGGGTTATGCGGAGGCGGCCTCGAAAGAATTAGTCTCGAATAGAGGCGTTAACCGAGGGAGGGAGGTCCTATCTCGGTTGAAGCTTCACGCCTTGCCATGGAGTCGTCTGAGGAAATCTGCTGCGCCCTTGGGGGGTCAGCTGTAATTGGCCGAGGTCAATGAGGAAGCCGCTCTGGAGGGGGCCCTTGCTCTGAGCAGTCAGCCGGTGGAGTCCGCGGGGGAGAGATAACGCGGCAAGTTTGGCCCACTTGTAGTCGTCCCAGTTGCCAGTGTCCGGAACGGCTCCGGATATTTCCTTTCCGTCTAGCTGGATACTGATTGAGCTTCCGATAGCATTATGGTGGAGCGCCCAGTTGATCCAGAGATCAAACACGCCTTCCTCCCGAACCTGAAAGCGCCACTCGGCGCGGTCACTTTCGCTACTCCAGTGTCCAAGATTACGATAGCGCTGCTCGAAGACGAGGCCGGGTCCGTAAATTTCCGCAGCCGATGCGGGTAGCATAATGACCCCGTTGGGTTTCTGATCGAGGAGCCTGGGAGTATTGTTTGTGAACATCTTGCGGGGGGTTCCCGCTACCTGCAGATAGGATAGTAGATCGCGCATCTGTGTGAGGTCGATGGAGGCTTCCAGGCCCTCTGGCATAAGAGAGCGCCCCGTGGAGGAAAGGGATTTGATCTCATTGCGTGAAACTGTTGAGCGTTCTCCGCTGATGCTCACCAGCGTGACGGCAGAGCTCGTTTCCTGCGCGATGGCGCCGGCACGGGTGGTTCCGTCCTGCAAGGATGCCATGAACATCATCCAGTTTTGCGTGACGGCGCTGTTTGGATCAAGAATTGCAGTGAGATATGCCTTGGCGCTTCGATCAGAAAGAGAGGAAAGGTCTGGGCCAACTGTTTTCCCCAGGCCATCAAGCCGATGGCAAGTCGCGCATAGATTAGAGAACACCTCCTTGCCACGGACGCGGTCCCCCACGCCGCCAAGAGCATCGGAATATTGGGCGATGATCGTCTGGCGATGGGGAGTAGTAGCTCCACCAAACAGGGACTCCGCTCTAGTTCGAATCACCTCGTCCTTGTGGTTAAGGAGTAGTTGGCGGCGTGCAGTATCAATAGAGGCTCTGAGCTCAGTCATTGCCCCGCTAATCGAAGAGAGAAAGAGGGACGTCAGTTCCGTCCTGCTCATTAAGTGATCAAGGATTGCGTTGCGCAGGGCTGGGCCGTGCTCTCCCCACTGCTTGACCAGAGACTGGATAATGTTCGGATTACTTTTTTGAAGAAGAACAGGAACGGTGGCCAACTGTAACTCTATGGGCGTGTTGGGGTGAAGTAGTGAGAGTAGAAGGGGGTTGTCGGAGGATGGCTGATCCGATTCCGCCAATAAGTTTAGCGCTGCCAGTCGGTCTTGAAGATCTGATCTGGAGTTTTCCAGGATTTGCCAAGCCTCTTTGAACAAGGGAGAAAGGGCTGTGCGCCAGGTAGAGATTTCAGGAGATTTTGAGCTGATACTTAGGAGAGTTGCTGCCCGCGAAAAGATCAATTCCGGGTTACGGCCCGATTTGCCTGATTTCTCCATGAGCTGTTCAATCAGGCCGGGAACCACGCGGGTTGCCTCCCCGGGGGAGAGCTGCCTTGTCAGGGCCTCAACGAGTGCTCTCGAGGAGGCGTTCTGTTTTTGGGCTACAATGGTGGAGAGGGCTGCGCCGAGATGGTTCCGCACAGCGGTGAGGCCGGATGCGCGAAGATAGGTTTGCTCAGGATGCGCTAACAAAAACTTTCCGAGAGCGACTCCGGCCGGTCGGTAACTGCTCTCCGCAAGAGCATAGGCAGCCTGCATCTGGACATGAGGGCTCTCGTCCATCAGGAGTTCAATCGCTTGCTCGAGGAGACTCTCCGAATCGAGGTTTCCGACCCGGAGAGCATTTCGGCGCAGTTCAGGATGAGGATCAGCAAGAGCCACCACGAGGTCCTCGCCGGTGAGGCCCTTGAGATCAGCGAGGGCGCTGGAGGCCTGCAAGCGGGCCTCCGGAATGCTGCTTTTTCTAAGGATGTTTCGAAGCACGGGAATAGCCAAGATCCTGTCTGACGAATCCAGCCATGTGAGCATCATGTGGCTGGTGTCCCGCTGCCACCCATTTGGAGAATTTAGGGCAGAAGCCAGTTGCGGTGGAGATATATTGTCGAGTTTAAGAGCCTCGAGGGAGTTTCCATTTTTGGGAAGAATGCGATAGATGCGTCCGCGATCATGACCTGCCCGGAGGCGGCCGTCGGCAATCATTTCACGAGTCAGGTCTGGATCGATCCATTCCGGATGCTCAATGACAAGGCGGTAAAGGTCAGCGATATAGAGTCCGCCATCCGGGCCAGTTCGCAGCGAAGTCGGGCGGAACCAGGAGTCCTTGCTTCGCAGGAATTCAGTTCCGGCCTCTGCCTCTGCCCTTGTTGCCTGCATGAGGACACCGTTCCACGATATCTCGCGTCTACTGACGCAGTTGTGAACGGGACAGGAAAAATAGATTGAGGGAGCAAGGATGTCTTGGAAAAGCGAGCCGCGGTAAAAAGTGAATCCGCAGGCAGATGTGAGCTTGCCTGGAGATCCCGGAGATGGGCGCTGGTAACCCCGGTAATGACTAAGGACCTTGCTGGAGGGATAGAGATCCACTACGCCAAAAAGGGAGTGGCGGGCAGGCGGTTGCTCCGCTTTAGGGTTCATACGGAGGTTATGATCTTCCAATGCTACCTGCCATCCATTCGAGTTGTTGCCGGCTATCCAGTTTCCCCAGTCATCCCTGTTGCGTCCGTGCTGAGTGACCCCGGTAGCGTATTCCATTTCGCCGGTATCTGGCTTGATCCGGAGATCGAATCCGCCAAGGCTCAGCTCTTTTCCTGTTTTGGTGGAGGTAATGACTCCTCCACTGTCTCCGTTAGCCACGTAGATCCATCCATCGAGACCCCAGCTGAGCCCGTTGCCTCGATGTTGCTCATTGCCCCGGCCAAACCCCTTATAAAGAATCTTCTTTGAGTCTGCCTTGCCGTCTCCCGTCGTATCCCGAAGAAACCAGATATTCGGGGGAGCGACGGCGAGGACTCCGTCGCGCCATGGCAGGACCGTGTTGGCGGTTTCCAGCCCTTCGCAGAAGAGAGTTCGTTGGTCATAGGAGCCGTCTCCATTGGTGTCGGTAAGAAATGCGATTCGGGATCCAGGCTTCCCGTTGTTGTCGATTCCAAGGGGGTAATCGGCCATTTCGGCAACCCACAGTCTTCCGTCTGGTCCCCACGCCAGATCAACGGGGTCCATGACGAGCGGTTCCGCTGCCACCAGTTCGACCTTGAGTCCCTCATGAACTTCCATGGCGCGGAGTGATGTGGCAGGGTTGCGCGGTTGAGCTGCCTGCTTTCCGAGAAGGTCATTGAAGGATCGGAGGTCTATATGGTGAGGAAAAATCGCTCCCGTATCCTCGTTCTGCCAGTAAAGGTGATCACGCTTGAGCCAAGCTCCATTATTGGTGCCATCCTCCCGGACAATCGGGGGGAGGACATTCTGGTTTCGTGAGTGCTGTTCTCCCACGCCGTCACCTTCCCGGACTCCTTCAAGCCCCACCCGGCTCCACCCCTTCGTCAAAGATTCCAGTATCCGAGTTCCGTAATGTCTACCATTGGAAAAAATGAGGTCCTCCTGCCCGTCGCCGTCGAGGTCAGCGAAGCGTAACCCGGCATCCCCTCCCGTTTTTGTGACGATGGAGAAGGGCTCTGGCAGAGAGACTGGAAGCTTTTTCCATTCGGATTCGTGCAGCTTATATACTGCGGAGGATTCGGGACGCCCTACGATAATCTCACAGATGCCATCGCCGTCGAGATCCCGCAGACGGACTCCTCCATCGCGGCCTTCCTGGTGAGTCGAGACATTTTGAAGTCCTCTCGCCAGGTGATCCCTGACTTCCCACTGATCCTCCTGGTAGATCCAGAATTTGTTGTCCCCATCCTTTCCGGTGACAAGTAATGCGGTTTCCCCACTGCTGCTGACCACTCCGAAGCGAGCGGCCGGCGTGATCTCAACAGGAAAGGGGGTCTCATGCCATTGTCGTCCTTCAGGCTTCCAGACTCGACAGATTCTTACTTTGGAATTCCCGATAATGACGTCCATGAAGCCGTCATTATTGACATCGAGAATTCGTATGCCGTTGTCACTGCCATCGGGTTTACGGATTGGGTTTCCTGCCAGGAGATGTTTTGTCATGAGCTTGTGCATCTCGCCCATGTTGAGAAATTTCACTTTTTTTCCATGCAGCCGGTTGGCGTGGTCAACGATCTCGACCATCTGGGTATTACGCATCCAGTTGCCAGCGTGGAAACAAAGAGAGACAGCGCCCTGCTTGGCTACTGTTGCGTCAACGGCAGCCTTGTAATCAGCGATGGTTACCGGATTTTGCGCACCGTGCAGGGCCTGTCCGGTGTAATCGTTGGGATAGACGAAGGGGAGCTCCCATATCTTCCTGCCTACCATAAAGGGATACGGGTAGTTCTCGATATAATTGACGAAGCCCCTAGTGAGGTAGCGCGCGAAGCGATCAGAACCTCCAGAGTCCTCCTTGAAGAGAACGGTTGGTATCTCAGGGTCATCAGGAGAAAATACCACTCCGACACTTGTCGACATCGATATGAAATTTCCTTCCGGGCTAGTGGAGCCGAGTATTTCTGAGTAAGCACGAGGGCTCGGAGTATTCTGCCCATCCATACATCCAAACCGGAACCCCACTGAATCGTTGTTCGGGATCCGGGCAAGGAGGTCGACGCAGCCATGATAGTCTTTGCTCGCGCGGTTGAAATCAAGGTGCTGGAGAAGAGGGCAGGGATGACTCAGGGTGTGAGTTTCGAGAGAAACGCCCTCCTCGAGGAGCCATTGCATGTTGGGATGTTCCGGATTGGGCCGGTTGCACGTGATGCTAACTGCTCCGCGGCCATCGATGACCTTCAGGCGCTCGATGATTGGGGTCAGGTAGTCGCGGAAATGCTGGCCGTCTCCTGACATGTCATCGATGGCGAGAACGACTACAGCCTCGACGCCCTCCTCTCCAATCCACTGGGGGGTAGTAAGCTTGGGAGATTGCTGGTCGAATTGCCAGGGATTGTTCGGTTCGTCAAGGTGGGTCAACCGGTTGCCGGGGCCTGCGGATGCCGGCAGGACTAGCTCGGCTACTGCAAGACTGAGAAGGGAAAGGCAAGCGAGACGCATCGTGTGTTGTATCGGGTAAATGAACGGAGGTCATTTTGAGATCCAGAGGAGATGATTGACAGATAAAAGGACTCTTGCGGTCCCGGAGCAAATCCATCCTTGGTGCCCGAGGATCAGGTCTCCCGAAGAGTTCGCTGGCAGATAGGGAATTGGTCGTAGGTGGCTGTGGGGGGGAGTTGCCGGATCCGGGACAAGAAAAAGGCGGTGAAACCCAGAGGTTTCACCGCCTTGAAAAAAGAAAGCGCTTCCCTAAGGAGCAGCTACTTCGATCGTCACATTGTCGATAGAGAGTCCGCTGAAGGCATCAAGAGTTCCGTCGCTTACG
>JAQWTV010000042.1 GCA_029242545.1 Roseibacillus sp. | reverse complement strand
TTGTCTCTGCCGGTCCCGTCCCGAGAGCCGCTTGCGATCTCGGTGCCTGCGTTGAGGGAGTGGAAGGAGAGCCCGTCGTAGAAAGGGGTCTGGCGTACCTGTCCCCCCGAGCTGTCTACCCAGGGGACCAGTCCCTCAGCGAGACGAATGAAATTGGCGGTAGCGTGAGGGGAGTTGTATTGATCCAGCTGAATGGTGAAACGGCCAAATTCCTTGTCCTGCAGGGAAATTTCAAAGTCGGCAAGGATCTGTCCCCGAGTGGGACTGATCACGGCGACAAGGAAAAGCAGGATGGCAGGGCGGAGCATGAGGGGACGTGGGTCTTGGGCGTCAGGGTTGAATTGCGGATTGCCCGGCTGGGTCACTTGGTGACAGCAATACGCAAGAGGGCCACCCCCGTAGCGGGGGAGGTGATTGCTGAATCTTCAACGGTGAGCTGCCATGCGCTTCCAAGATCCGATTGGCTAATCACAGCTGAGCTGGTGATACCCTCTCCGGTTCTCCAGACGGTGCTCCACTGCTGCCCGTCCAGTGAACTCTGCACCTCATAGGAGAGGGCCGCCGGGGTCTTCTCGTGTCGGAATGTGACCGCGGGGTGACCCGCTGGAGAGAGTAGAGGACGAAAATCGAGATCAAGGACACAGTAGGATATTGGGACCGGGAGGATGGTGCCATCGAGATCGCGGACTTCGATGGCAATCGATGTAGTGCCGGTGGCATCGGGAACAGGGGTGATGGTGAGCTCGGTATCCGTGAGGGAGCTGGAGACCAGAGATGAGTCTCCGTCTGGCCCGAGGCGGTAGGAGAGCAGATTCTCGAGTTGAGTGGCCTCGGTGATTTGGACCAGCTCTGCGGGGGCAGGGATGTTGCCCTCCGGAGCAGTGGTAGTTGGCCAGTCGCTAAGGGTTTGCGGAAGGCTGTCGATGGTAGCGGTGTAGGTGCCGCGGGGCAGGGAGGAGATATCGGCGATGACTGGAAGGGATTCCGTGGTTACCCTGCCGAAGACGGTATAGCCACCGTTAGACTGGGGCCCATCAAGGTTGAGGTTGTCGATAGTATTGAAGTAAACTTGGCTGGACCCGCTGTCGGGGGCGCCGGTCTTGGCCATGGCGAGGGTTCCGGTGAGGTTGGAGAGGGCGGGTTCATCCACCACGGTTGGATCTGTGACGATTCTGGTGAAGTTCTCGTCATTATCCAATTTCATGAGTCCTGCCTGAACGACGGCGACCCCGGAGGTAGCGGTGATTGCGGAGCGATGAAAGATGGCGCCATTATAGTCACCTCGGGTGATATAGTTCAGGAGGTTTTCCACATGAGCGGGACAGGCCTCGGGATAGAGAATGGAGTCGATGGTTCCGAGATTGGTCTGGAAGCGGATTGCGGTAGAAGTGTCTGGATCCTGAAAGTGAGGAGCCAGGTCGTAACGGATCGGTCCAATCGGAGGACTGAGAAAGAGAAATCCAGGCAGGGGTGAAACAGCCTCTGGTCCGGAAAGTGCGGGCTTGATCCGCAGGGTGATGAAGGTCGTGGCGATAGTATTCCCGTCAGTCGCCGAAATCATGGGTCGGTAAATTCCCGGCGCGAGAGGGCTGCCTGAGAATGTCCCAATGCTGGAATCAAATACGAAGCCCTCAGGCAGATCAGTCACTTCGAAACTTGAGGCGTTTCCCTCCCCCTCGACGGTATACACTGTCAGGGGCGGGCTGGTGAGTGGACTTCCGACAGTTCCCCCGATAAATCTCCCAGCTTCGATCGCGAATTCCGAGGGCAGGGTCACATCAGGAGCTTCAGTCCAGCCGGAGTTCTCCTCGGCCCTCAGCGCGCGGACTCGGAAACTCAAGGTGCTCCCCGGACTGCCTCCGCGGAGTGACAGCAGGGTGCTGTTCGCCGGTGAGACTACGACTGTGAACCAGTCTTCTCCTTCGGGCCGAACTTGCAGTTCGTATCCGGTCTCGTCATCACAGTTATCGATCCAAGCAACCTCGATGGAGGTCGAAGCCAGGAAAGGAGTGGCGACCCTGACATTCGTGGGCTCGTCCCCGGCCTGAAGAAAGCTCGCCATGATAAGGGAGATGGCGATGACCTTCGGGATAGACAACACATATTTCACGAGGCCCAGCAAATGCGAGGGGCGACCGTATGGCAATACCGGTTTCTGGTAACCAGGGTTATGGGAGTAAGCCTTCGATAACGATTTCAGTTGCCAGAAGGAGAAGCGGTGAAGACGGTGGCAGGGTCCGATTTGAGACAATCAACTTCTTTATTTACCTCTCATGGCTCAACAAAAGAGAACAGGTGGCCTTGCACTCTTTGATCTCGATCAGACCCTTATTGCCTGGGATACCCAGCTTCTTTTCTGCAACTGGGTCCTGCGGAAGGAGCCTGTGCGCCGACTCTACCTCCTTGTCTTTCTTCCCTTTCTCGCCCTCTCAAGAGTGCTTGGATCAGAGGGAATGAAGAGGATCTTTCTCTCCTTTCTCTGGAGAATGCCACGCCGGGGTATTGAGGACCTGGTGGAAGGATTTGTTGCTCACCATGTTCCGCGGTCCTTTTATCCATCGATGCTGGACGTGCTCGCAGAGGAGCGAGCGAAGGGGCGCCGGTTGGTTCTGGTCTCGGCGAGCCCTGAGTTTTATGCCCGGCCTCTTGGAGAGGCGCTGGGGTTCGATGCGAGTTACGGGACGAGAGTTGAGTTTGAAAGCACGATGCCGCTTTTCCCTGATTTTATTGGAGGCAACAACAAGCGGGAGGTGAAAGTATCACGGCTCCTCGAGGAGGGAGAAATCCTGGAGAAAGGGATCCAGGAGAATAGCAGTGGCTTCTCGGATAGCACGGTAGACCTTCCCATGCTGGAATTGTGTGAAGAAGTGACAGTTGTGAATCCGGGAGAAAGCCTGAGGAAGATTGCGGAGAGCCGTGGATGGGAAACCGTATGTCCCAGCCGGCCTTTTTCCAGCCGGTGTGCGATGGCCCTCCGTTGTCTCAGGCAGATATGTGGATTGGACGCTGGGAGTGCTGGATAATGAGGTTCCTTTTCCTTTCCGGGAGAGCAATTAGTTGGTAATCTTCTTCTTGGAGTAGAGAACTGCAGTTCTATGAGACGAAAACGAGAATTGACTAGTGAGCGTCGGTCGGCGCTCAGCGAAACGGCAACCCGCCGCATGGTCTCGCTTGCTCTCAGTGGACCTGCGGTTTTTTTGTGCCCAGTGAGGCGCCTGTGTGCGCTGCAATGACCCTAACGGAACAAAAAAAAATACGCTTCGAATCATGATCAAAACAACATTATCCCGCCTTTCGGCGGCAGGAATAGCTGGACTTCTTATCGCCTGCGGAGGGCCTGAAAAGCAAGCTGATGGTAACGAGTCAGAGGTGAAGGTGCTTCGCTTCTCTGCAATCCCGGATGAAGATACAACTGCCCAGAAGGAGAGATTCCAACCAGTAGCAGATTATCTCTCCAAGGCCCTGGGTATCGACGTGGAGTTTGTCCCATCGAGTAACTATGGAGCTTCGGTGGAAAAGTTCGAAAATAATGACGTTCAGCTGGCGTGGTTTGGAGGAGTGACCGGAGTGCAGGCAATGACCCGGGTGGAAGGAGCTCGTGCCCTGGTGGCGGGTGAAAAAGATCTCGCCTTCAAATCCTACTTTATCGCGAATGCCTCCACCGGACTGGAAGCCTCGGATGAATTTCCGGCTGCCATTGCCGACCTCAATTTCACCTACGGTAGTTCCAGTTCGACTTCTGGGTGTATCATGCCGAGCCATTTCATCATGGAGAATACCGGGAAATCCCCTATGGAGTTCTTCAAGAAAAAGCCTGGATTCTCCGGAGCGCATGACAAGACCGCGATGCTGGTGCAGGACGGGTCCTTCCAAGCTGGAGCATTGAGTTTCGGGACTTACGAGAAGCTGGTGGCAGCTGGTAAGGTAGATCCGGAGAAGTGTGTTAAAATCTGGGAGACTCCACCATATGCCGATTATAACATGACCGCGCACCCGTCACTGGAGGAAGCGTTCGGAGAAGGTTTTCTCGATAAGCTCCAGAAGGTGCTGGTAGATTGTCAGGATGAAGCAGCTCTCAACGCGCTGGGTCGCAAAAAGTTGGTGCAGGTCAATAACGAGACCTTCGCGGGTATCGCTGCCGTGATGGAGAAGGTCACGTTTGACTGAATCCACTAGGGTAAGAACCGAGAATCATGGAGACGATGTTTGAGCTTTCCGAGACTCACAAGAGCTTCGGGGCAGTGCATGCACTCTCGAGCATCAATCTCCAGATTGCCAAGGGCGAGCGAGTGGCTTTGATCGGGGCCTCCGGGAGTGGTAAGACAACGCTTCTTCGCCTGCTTGGGGCGCAGCTGGCACCCGACCGCGGTGAGGTCCGGGTGCTTAGCTGTAACCCCCTCGGCCTCGGCGAGGGCAAGCTGAGGGAGTTGCGCTCACGGCTGGGCTATCTCCCTCAGGATCTGGGGATCGTGCCCAATTTACGAGTTCTTCAGAATGTCGCTGCAGGGCGATGTGGGCGCAGGTCCGTCCTGGGAAGCCTGCGTGATTTAATCCTGCCGGCAGTAGGAGTTCGCCGGCGTATTTATGAGCTTCTTGAGAGGGTTGGGATTGAGGAAAAAATGTATGACCGGGTGGATACCCTCTCCGGGGGTCAGCAACAGCGGGTCGCGGTGGCTCGTGCGCTTTTCCAGGAGCCGGCGGTGCTCCTGGCAGATGAGCCCGTTTCTGCAGTTGATCCGGCCCGTGCCCGTGATGTTCTTGAGCTTCTGACCCGTCTCAGTGCAGAGGAGGGCCTCACCCTTGTGGTTTCCATGCATCAACTGGATCTCGCTCGGGAATTTTTTCCGCGGCTTGTAGGACTCAAGCATGGAAAAGTTCATTTCGATGGAGCATCCTCCGAGTTGGGTAGTGAGGCTCTCTCGGCTCTCTTTCAGCTCGGAGATAAAGTGGCTGATTCGTGAGAGTGCCGGCTACATTCTGGTTGGGAAAACGCCTGGTGGTAGTGGCGTTCCTCGGCGTGCTCTTGGTTTCCGGATGGGTTTTGGGACCCCGGATCGTACAGCTGAGTGCGGGAGCGGATCCTTTTGCCGAGATGGGGCGATTTTTTGGAGCGGCCCTTTCGCCTTCTCTGGCAGATGAAAACCCCTCTCTTCCCCCGGATGCCCGTCCGTTCCTCCTCCGCCTCGGAGAGAGCCTCCTCCGGACCTTTCGTTACGCGCTAATCGCGATCAGCCTCGCGGTGCCTGCAGGACTCGCCCTGGGTTTTCTTGCCTCGTCCGCGTGGTGGCCCGGAGGAATGCGATATGGGAAGGCGTCCGTGGGGAGGACTGCAATAAGAAGTGGGCTTCGCCTGCTCCGGTGGGCGTGCCGCTTTCTCATTACTCTTGGGAGGTCGATTCATGAGCTGGTGTGGGCGCTGTTTTTTCTCTCGGCCCTCGGAGATGCTCCCATTGCTGCGTGTGTTGCCCTAGCGCTGCCCTTCGCTGGAACCCTTGGCAAGGTCTTCTCCGAATTAATCGATGAGCAATCCCAGGAACCCCGTTCCACGCTCATGGCAACGGGGGCCTCTCCACTGCAGGCCTTTCTAAATGCTCTGCTGCCCTCTGCGGTGCCGGAGATGCTGACCTATACGGTCTATCGTTTTGAATGCGCTCTTCGCTCGTCCGCGGTTCTGGGCTTCATTGGCGTAGAAACCGTCGGGCTGGGGATACGTCAGTCGTATGAGAGTCTCTATTATGGGGAGGTATGGACCCAGCTCTATGCTCTGGTGATCGTGGTGGTGGGAGTTGATACCTTGGGTGCTCGCCTTCGAGGTCGGTTGAACCGGGGTGCTACCCGTAAGTCGGTGCCGGAACTCAGTAAGTTGGAATTGGGGAGGTCCGAAGCGCTTTTGCGGCGAACAGCTCCGCGCGACTGGGTGGTCCGGGGAGGCCTCCTCGCCGGGATCATGCTGGTTGTGATTTCGTGGACCAATGGAAGGGAGCTCGGAATGGACATGCCGGCCGATCAACGGGATGCGCGGATAGGTCGCTTTCTCACCAAGTTGACCCCGGCGCCAGCCCGTCCTGAGAATTCTACCGCTTCCGGGCCCGAACGGATGGAGGCTCTGGAGGGCAAAGGTGGTGAGATAAAGGATTGGGCGGTCGATCTATGGTCACGAAACGGCGCAGAGGCACTTCTTAATACTGTAGCTATTGCCACCTCAGCGATTGTCCTTGCCGGTTTAGGGGCAGCCCTGCTCCTGCCAGTTGGAAGCCGGGCGCTCGCCCGGGGAGAGCCATTCGGTGTTCTTGGGTCCGCCTCGCGATGGGTTCATTGGTGGTGGTGTGGAGTTGGATTTCTAACCCGGAGCCTTTTCATCCTTGCCCGGGCGGTGCCGGAATATGTCTACGCTTTTCTCCTTGTTGGCCTGCTTGGGCCGAGCGCCTGGCCTCTCGTTTTCGCCCTGGCGCTCCATAACCTCGGTATTCTGGGGCGATTGTGGGGAGAGGTGATGGAAAATCAGCGGCCTGAGGTTCCGCGGCATTGGATCCAAAGTGGTGCGGGGCGTGTCCAATCCTATTGCGGGAGCCTGGCTCCGTTGTCCTTTAACCGTTTTCTCCTCTTTTTCTTTTATCGATGGGAGACCTGTATCAGGGAGGCAACGATCCTTGGGATGCTGGGCATCTCATCACTGGGCTACTATGTCTCAATCGCACATAACTGGCTTCGTTACGACGAGATGCTTTTTTATGTTCTCCTTGGCGTTGCGGTTGTTTTCGCTGGAGACATTCTCTCGGATTGGATGCGGCGTAAATTACGCGGAGAGATTGCCTGCTCCTGAGGAGCAATTAGTCGGACTCATTCGCTCTTCGATC
Organism: Roseibacillus sp.; assembly: GCA_029242545.1. Classification (GTDB taxonomy): domain Bacteria; phylum Verrucomicrobiota; class Verrucomicrobiia; order Verrucomicrobiales; family Akkermansiaceae; genus Roseibacillus_B. Next base: position 16,006 of record JAQWTV010000042.1, on the reverse strand, counting down.
TGGATGATCGCCCACGCAGCATGTTCGGCAATGAGGTCGTCCTCTCTTTCCGCAGCAGCTTCTAAGGCGGGAAGATCACTTGGGGCGCCAACGTTCCCGAGAACAACACATACGTTGCGAAGAAAGCGATTCCGCTTGATACGCTTGATTGGTGATTTCCTGAAGAGACTGCGAAATTCCTCGTCTGTCAGAGCGAGGAAATCGCGGAGCTGGTGTTCGAATACTTCCTTCCGCGCATGGAAACGAATGTCACTGCTGGCCTTTGCAAACCGGTTCCAAGGGCAGACCGCGAGGCAGTCATCGCACCCGTAGAGGCGATCCCCGATTAGAGGCCGGAACTCCTCGGGAATTGAGCCCTTGTGTTCAATAGTGAGGTAGGAAATGCATCTAGGTGCGTCCACGTGGTGAGGACTAGTGATGGCGTTCGTGGGGCAGGTGTCGATACATGCGGTACACTTTCCACAGTAATTCTGAGTCGGCTTATCAGCCTCAAGTGGGAGAGTCGTGATTAATTCGGCAAGAAAAAACCAGGCTCCCATCCGGCGATGGATTTGAACACAGGATTTCCCATTCCATCCCAGTCCGGATTCGGTTGCGAGATCCCGTTCAAGAACCGGACCGGTATCAACGTAGTAACGCTGGGTGCCGCCAAGTTCCTGCATTGCAAGATCGAGGTCCTTGAGCTTTTCTTCGATAACGTCGTGGTAGTCCTCGTTCCAAGAATAGCGGGCAATTTTATAGGTTGGGTTGGGGTTGCCCGGTCCGGGGTAGTAGTTGAGTGCAAGGCAGATAACGGCCTGAGCGCCGGGAAGAATATCACGGGGGTCAGTACGCCGCTCGGGATCTCGCTCGAGCCACTTCATATCACCAGCCTTCCCCTCCGCGACCCATTGCAGAAACTCGTCGGCATGCCTCGCCCTGCGGGCAGGCGCGACCCGGCAATCTTCAAAGCCGAGTTTGGCGGCAATGAACTTTACGTTGCGCTTGGCGATGGCAGGATCCACGGCGGTAGGGCGTGACAGGGAACGAGCCGTTCTTCAACCAGAGAAAAAGTAGCGGGCAGATTCAACGATTCCGGTAGTGATTTCCGGGAAGGTGAGATCATCAGTTTCAATCTCCTGATGAGCGGTGTCCCGGTAAAAATTCATTCGTCTCTCAAGTAGACGGTTGATTGTTTCCTCCGGATCGTCGGTATTGAGAAGGGGCCTTTCCCGGTTCTTCGCGGTGCGGCGCAGGATTTCCCCGGGAGACACCACCAGCCAGACGACAAATCCCATTCTTTTCAGGATGTTACGGTTAGCAGGGCGTTCGATGATGCCGCCACCAGTGGCGACAATCCGGTGGGTTGGGCTAGATTGTTCCAGTTCGGTGAGAACAGCAGTCTCGCGATCCCTGAATTCCTCCTCGCCGTTTTCTTCAAAAATTGTACGGATCGGTTTGCCTGCCTGCTCTACGATCAGGGAGTCAGTATCTACGACAGGATAGCCCAGTGCGGCGGAGAGATCACGGGCGACAGAGGACTTCCCTGACCCCATGAATCCGATCAAAATTATGTTTTCGCTGGGAAATGTCGCTCCTCCGCTCATCGAGATGGTAGTTTAAAGTGAATTTCTAAATTCTAAACCATAACAATTAATTGTTACAGTTCGGCGTGCAGACACGGGTAGAAATAGCTGACTTTGAAAACTGGAGGGGTGTTGTGGAGGATGCCGCCAAGGTTCTGAGGGCGGGAGAGGTGGTAGCGCTACCTACCGAAACCGTCTATGGCTTGGGCGCTGACGCCTTTAATGCTGAGGCAGTGGCCAGAGTTTTCGAGGCCAAGGGCCGCCCTTCCTTTGATCCTCTCATTGTGCACATAGCAGGGATTCGGGACCTGCAGCGGGTAGCGGTTGTCTCTGAGGAGCTCGAGGGCGTTGTGCGGGAGTTGGCTAAAGCCTTCTGGCCCGGGCCGTTGACGATGGTCCTGCCGAAGCACGAGGATGTTCCCGATCTTGTGACCAGTGGCCTCCCTACCGTGGCGGTGCGTGTCAGTAAGCATGAGGTCATGCGCCTGCTCACTAAGGAACTCGGTCCGATTGCCGCTCCCAGCGCGAATCGATTTGGTCGTATCAGTCCTACTTCGGCGAGTGCGGTGTTGACCGAGCTTAATGGGCGCATTCCCCTGATCGTGGACGGTGGAGCGTGCTCGAACGGATTGGAAAGTACGATCATAGCAGTGGAGGTGGGAGAGAAGCGTCCTGTCCTTCGGTTGCTTCGTCCCGGCCCGGTAACCCGGGAAGAACTTCAGAAGTTTGGTAAAGTCCCGAGAGCGGGCCGGGTGACTGATGACCGACCAGAGGCTCCGGGGAACCTTGATTCCCACTATGCGCCGGAGATTCCGGTTCTGCTTCATGATAGTCCGGAGGAATTTGAGCCGGAAGAGGGCAAGCGCTACGCCCTTCTGAGTTACAGGGGAGAGGCCAAGGATGGCTATCTTGAGCGCCATGACTGGGTCCGGGTGGAGGTCCTCAGTCCTGGAAAGGGGAAGTTGGCGGAGGCTGCGGTTCGTTTTTTTCATTCCCTGCGTAATCTGGATACTGAAGATATTGATGCGATCGTGGCTGAGCCTGTCAGCGATGTAGGCCTTGGCTCTGCCATTATGGACCGTTTGCGCCGCGCAGCGTTCCGGTGAGAGCCCATTGACGCCTCCCTCGATGAGGCATTGAACATTCGGAATGAATAAGGCACTCTGAAGGCCGATGTTGCGGGCAATGATGACGGTGTCCGGGCTCACCTTGGTGAGTCGAATCCTTGGGTTCCTGAGGGATGTTCTGATCGCGAGGTTCGTGGGGACGGGGCCGGTGGCGGATGCCTTTGTGGCGGCCTTTCGCTTTCCCAATATGTTTCGCCGTATTTTCGGTGAGGGAGCCTACAATGCAGCCTTTGTTCCACTCTTCGGGCGGAAGTGTGAAGAGCAGGGGAGTGAAGCTGCGGTTGGTTTTGCCCGGAACACCTTTTCGGCACTAGTCTGGGCAGTAGGGATTCTGACCCTGATCGCAATTCCGTGCATGCATTGGATCATGATGGCCGTGGTTCCCGGATTCCTGCCTAAGTTCGACAAAGACCTTGGAGGAGTTGGTCACGAGCATGCTTTTCATGAGTGCAGGGTCGACATCAAGGGTGCACGGGAAATCTACTTTCAGATCACCGGTAAGTCCGAAGCTGCGGTAAGACACTGGTCGGCGAGGACGAGGGCTGAGGACATGCACTTCCTTGATCTCGAGGGCAATCAACACAACGTGCTGGTCTCATTGCAGGAGGAAGGGTTCCCGATGATCACCAGCGGAGAAAAAGGGATCGCCTCCGAGGGTCTGATCCTGACCCAGCTCAGCCTGAGTGGGGACAAGCACAGTGGGGTAGGGCGTAATGTCGATCCCCGTAAACGGTTTGTTCCGAGAGAGGGTGAAGATGTCGTGGGAGTTATTTTTGGCATGGAGCCATCAGGCTTAGGCCGGATTGAGTTGCCGCAGGATCACGGAATGGAATCCTTTGTTGTCCGAGTTGCGATCCGAGCGGTGGACGAGGGCGCGGAGATCCGGCAGTCGACCCTGCGTATTTTCCGGAACCATCCTGAGAATTTTGATCTCACGGTGGCTCTTTCGCGGATCATGTTCTGTTACCTGTTTTTCATGGCTCTTGTCGCGCACTTGAGTGGGGTCCTGAACACCTTCAGGTATTTTGCCGTTCCCGCGGGCGCTCCCATTCTACTGAATCTCGCGATGCTGGGCTCTCTCGGCCTAGTGTGGTTCATGCGCTGGGAGGGAGACCTCGAGGTAGGAAAGTCCCTGGCTTGGGGAGTTGCGCTGGCTGGATTTTTGCAGTTTGTGGTTCTCTGGATTGCGTGTAGCCGGGCCGGGGCTGCGATGGTTCCTCATAAGCCTCTATGGAATCCGGAACTCAAAAAGCTCCTTTTCCTGATGGGTCCGGGGGTGATCGCAGCAGGGATCCAGCAGGTGAATCTTCTGGTGGGTGGGGTGATCGCGTCTTTTCAGCAGGGAGCCATATCGACCCTCTATTACGCGGACAGGGTCAACCAGCTGCCCCTGGGAATGATCGGGATAGCGCTTGGAATCGTTCTTCTGCCGGAGGTAACCCGCCGTCTTCGCAGTGGCCGAGAGGCGGAGGCGGCACACAGTATTCTCCGGGGTATGGAATTGGCGATGCTTCTCACCCTTCCCGCGGCTGCTGCGATGGTGGCTGTTCACGAGCCTCTGATTCAAGGCCTCTTTGCTGGAGAAAAATTCAATGCGGAGGATGTGAGCAAGACGGGATGGGCTTTGGCGGGATTCGCGCTGGGGTTGCCCGGGTACGTCTTAATCAAGGTTCTGCAACCAGCGTATTTTGCGCGAGAGGACACAAGGAGGCCCATGATCATGGCTGGCGTGGCAGTGGCCGTGAACATCGTGTGTAGTCTCCTCCTTTTCCGTCTCCTGCTTCCCGGGGGTTACGGGCATGTTGGGATAGCGGTTGCGACTGCAGTCTCTGCATGGGTCAATGTAATACTTCTTTGGCGTGGGATGGATGGATTTGTCACGATTTCACGGTCAGAGTGGAAACGGTTTTTCCGGATGGTTCTGGCGAGCGTTCTCATGGGGGGCGTATGCTACCTTGCAGGACTCGCGCTTGAGTCCTGGTTAAGCGGCACAATGTGGCAGAGAGGGGGTGCGCTCGCCTTAATCGTAGGAACAGGAGTAACGGTGTATGGAGTCCTGACCCTATCCCTTGGTGCCACTTCACTGTCTGCCCTGCGCTCAAGTCTCATGTCGGGCAGGGTGAGGGAAGACTAGTGAAAATCGCGGTTGCGAGAAAGGTCATGAAGCCTAGGTTTCTTCCGTTCAATCAATGAAAGTGCGTGTTTTCAGCAAGGGAATCCTGATCTGTGTGGTGATCTGGGCACTCGTGCTGGTTGCTCAGGGCTACTTTCAAGGGATGAGGAGAACAGCGGATAATCTAGGCCGGGTCGTCGAGGAAGATCAATTCAGGGACTGGTCGGGAAAGAAAGAGGAGCCTCCTGAAGAGGAAAGGCAGGGGCGTGACGTGCGAATCAATGAAGTCGTATCGATGCTCACTCGACAGGAGTTCAACCCCGATACCAAGGTTCGACTCAGCGAACTCAGGAGCCAGTTTTATTCCAAATTGTCAAAGGGGGAGAGAGAAGTATTTGTCACCCGCCTGCTAGAAGGTCTGGATACCTACATCATACTTTTTGATAGTCTGCCTAGTGAGCGTCGTCGGAAGCTGATCAAGCGTGCGGTGAAGGCAGCGCGTGAGGAATTGCCGTCAGACCTACAGGATAGTTACGAACTTCTTGATGCTGAGAAAGAGCATGAGAGGATTGAAGAACTTGGATGGCGTGCCGCTATGGAGGGAAAAGAGCCCGATAAAATCATGGAATTTCTCCAGTTGATTGAGATTGCGGGAGAGCTGATCCAGCGGATGCGGATCCCACAGTGGGAAGGCTCGCGTGGTGCTAAGTGATTCTAATTCTGAGGTGATCCTCGAGGCCGCGAACCTCTCCAAGTCGTTTGGGGGAAAGCCCGCCTTGCGAAATCTTTCCTTTTCTGTGCGGGAGGGAGAGATTTTCGGCTTACTTGGCCATAACGGGGCTGGCAAAAGTACGGCCTTAGGAATTCTGCTCGGGATGGTGGAGCCCGACCATGGTGAAGCCCGAATTGGAGGGCGGTCCGTGCAGCGTAAAAGGGCGGACGCTCTCCGGTATGCAGGCGCAATTTTTGAATCTCCTGCCTTTTATGATTACCTGAGCGGCTGGGACAATCTCAAGGTCCTGATGAGTTACTCCGGAGGATTTGAGAAGGAGGCAGCTCTTCGAGTCATAGAGGAGGTAGATCTCAAGGACCGGATCCATTCGAGGGTTTCGACCTACAGCCACGGCATGAGGCAGCGTTTGGCGCTCGCTCAGGCATTGCTTCCGGAACCTCGTCTTCTTTTGCTCGATGAGCCCACTGACGGGCTCGATCCTGAGGGGATTAAGTGGTTTAGGGACTTTATCCTTCGGCTTCGGGAAAAGCGGGGGATCACGGTGCTTTTCAATTCTCACCTGCTGTCTGAGGTCGAACAGATGTGTGACCGGGTCGCTATCGTCCGGCAGGGGAGAAAGGTTTATGATGGGCAGCTGGCTGGAATTGCAGACGAGCAGGTGACTCTTGATATCGATGCGAATCCGTCCTCGGAGGCAGCAGTGTGCTATGAGAGACTGGGCGGGAAGAAGGAGGATGGTTCCAGCAGGGTGGTTTTCCCAGAGGGGACAGACCCTGCTATTGTTGCCGGCGAACTTGTTAGCGCGGGGGTGGCCTTGCGGCAACTTACTCCAGTCCGGCGCTCGTTGGAGGATGTGTATCTCGAGGTAAGCAGCAGGGAAGACGGAAAGGAGAGTGATTCTTGAATCTATTCCTTATTCAGGTTCGGAGTGAATTGAAGAAGCTCTTTGCCCGACGGCGGACCTACATCGGGTATGGTGCATTCCTGATTCTGGAGGTGGTTATTCTCTGGGTGTTTCACCTCGATAAGCCTCGGGAGGAAATGGGTAAAATTCTCTCAGATGCGGGGCTTGAAGTGGATCACTACTACTCAGCCCTGACTGTGACCTACTGGATGATCGGCTTCAGCATGGCGATGCTTGGGGCGATCTACCTTGCCCTGGTATCCGGAGATATAGTCGCGAAGGAGAGTGAGGACGGAAACCTCCGAATGGTTCTGGCGCGGCCTATCAGCCGGCTGAGGGTTCTCACCATCAAGTATGTGGCGGTCCTTATCTATACCCTGACCTTTGTGTGGTTTGTAGGCATCTCAGGCTATCTGATGTCTGCCATCGCTCTGGGATGGGATGGAGGCCTTTTCGTGTGGAACTACGAGCTCAAGGTTTTTGCCTTCTTTCCTGAACTGAGCGTAGGAATCGGGCGGCTTTGCCTAGCCCTTCTCCTTCTCAGTCTCAGTATGTGTACTCTGTCCTCGATCGGATTCGCTTTTTCCTGCCTCAAGATCAAGCCCGCAGCGGCTACTATTCTGGCGCTCAGCGTTCTTTTTGTCGATTCGGTCCTCCAGATGCTGCCGTTCATGGCCCCCTACCGGGAGAATTTGCTAACCTACCGGATGAGTAACTGGGTCTTTGCTCTTGAGAACAACATTTCGTGGGCCAAGCTTGCAGAGAGCTATACCGCTCTAGTGGGTCTCGACCTCACCCTGTTTGTTCTTGGATGGATGGCTTTCAGGGTCAGGGATATCAAGACCTAGGGGAAAAGGCGGCGCTGGTTTCCGGTGAAATCGGAAGAAGTGGGTGAGACTGAATCATACGGATCTTTTTCTGGATTTGCGGGCGTGGCTGGTTGTGCTTGATTTCCCTTGTGACCAGAAGAGATAAGGATTTTTTGTTTGAGTTACTGGAGACCCCGAGTCCGGTGGGATTCGAGATGCCAGGGCAGAGGGTTTGGGCCCGATACCTGGGCAAGACAGCGGATGTAGTGGAGTGCGATGCCTATGGGTCAACCTGGGGGATTCTGGGTGAAGGGAAGAAGAGCGTTATGCTGGAAGCGCATGCTGACGAGATAGGCTATATGGTCAAACAGGTGACCGCTGATGGGTTCCTGCGGATTGACCGCCTTGGCGGAAGCGATAGTGCGACCGCTCGAGGTCGGCGTTTAAGAATTTTTGGTGATAAGAAGGAAGTGGCTGGGATCATTGGTAATACTGCGATCCACCTGCGGCGCGACCTCGCCAATGAAAAGTCTCCAAGACCTCATCAGCTGTGGGTTGACGTGGGAGCGAGTTCTGCAGACGAAGTAGCGGGCCTAGGTATTAGGGTCGGGCATCCGGCGGTCTACGCCGATGAGCCCATGGAGTTGACCAAGCAGAGAGTAGTTAGCCGTGCCATTGATAACAGGATTGGAGGCTTCATTATTGCTCAGGTCATGAAGAAGGTGGCGGCCGCAAAGGCCAAGACGGCTTTTCGTTTGATCTGTCTTAATGCGGTGCAGGAGGAGATTGGGGGGAATGGCGCGCTGATGGCAACCCATCGACTCATGCCGGATATTAGCCTCTGCCTTGATGTCACTCATGCCACCGACACCCCGGGGATTGATAACGCTCAACATGGGCATGTGAAGCTAGGTGGCGGGCCGACCCTTACCCATGGAGGTGCTAACCATCCGCTGGTGATTGAACGCCTCGAGAAGGTAGCCCGCTCAAAACGAATTCCGATTCAGCATGAGGCCTCCAGTCGTTTTACCGGGACTGATACGGATAAAATCTTTACGGTGAGGGAAGGAGTGCCAAGTGCTCTGGTTTCTCTCCCCCTGCGTTGCATGCACTCTGTGGTCGAAACGGTCGATCTGGGCGATGTTCAGAATACCATTAACTTGATGGCCGGGTTCGTGATGTCTCTCCGGGCCAGGGATAGTTTCCACCAGGAATTGTGAAGCTGAGACTATGGTTTTTCCGGCTAATTCTCCAGGGCGCCTTGCTGCTGGGGCCCGGTTTTGCTCTGGGGTCGGCTGGTCCGGGGGAGGCGGCTCTCAACTTCATGACAAGCCTCCGTGACGAACAGCGGGCTCCGAATGAGCTTTTGGAAGGCAGCGTCTTATCCCGCTACACCGGGGTCATTCGCCGGTCGGCAATCTCTCAGCGTGTGGCGCTTCTTGGCCGCTATCTCCGGGATAATCGCTACGAACTCATGGTCTCCAGTGAAAAGCGTGATGGCGACCTTGCGGCCGTCATCATCAATGCGGTAAGCAGCCAGGACCCGCTGGAGGTGGATGTCTTCGGTCTGGGATTGCGGGACAGGGGTGCTGATGGCTGGGCGGTTGCGCCGGTTCCCGGGAGCTTTGATAATGTTGATCTTGGCTATGATCAGGTTCTTGAGAAACGAGCTGACGCTCTTGAGTCCTGGATGGGCAAGGAGAGGCTGGTTAAGTTGCGTGCTCTTGAAGACGAGGTCCTCGCAGGTCTGCGAACGCGCATGAGTATAGCAGAGCCAGCGGCATTGGCGGCCGCAGCCAGCCCCCGGGAGCTAGTGAAGGCATTCACGGAGGCATGCCAGAGGGGTGATCTGCCGGCAGCGATGGTCCTGCTCGGCCAGTTTGGGGGAGATCTCACGGAGGAAGAACGGAGACTGCAGCGGGTCATGTCCCTGGGCTTAAAGGGCCTCGATAGCCGGGGATATTGGCACTTTCTGACAAGGAGTGATGTGGTTCGGGTCGTGGTGCAGGAGGATGGAGGCGATGATCTGGATGCTGAGGTTTCTCTCCTCATCTTCGACCCCCGTCGTGGAAGGGCCGTAAGTCTCATGCGTTTTGTTCTATTATACGTTGGGAAGCGATGGACCATAGAGCTGCCCAGCGGACTACGCCTTTCAGACGAAAGCCGTGAGACTTTCCGCAGGGCGCTTCTTCGGGATCAGGATTACGACGAGGATGATGCTCTGAGAAATAGGTTTGAGAAGGAATTCGAGGATCAAAATGAACCGCTCAGGCCTGCCACAATCAAGGAGGCGGCGGAGAAGGTAGAGCAAGTACTACGAGAGGGATCGCTGAGAGATTTTCTGCGCTTTGCCCATCGCAGTCCGAACCTTTCTGAATTAGAGAGACGTGCGGCTTACCGGTATCTCGGCGCATTCTGGAACCAGTTTCATCAGGATGCGAAAGTTGCCTCTGATGGAAGGCTGCTGGATGTGATTGAGCATGAAGGTGCCGGAGCCCTTGTTTTCCAGCTTGTATCTACTGCGCAGGACGAACATCTGGAGATCAACCCACTGATCCTTATGCAGAACAAGCAAGGTTGGTCAGTAGCGCCGGGGGTGACCACGGACGGAAATTTTGCGAAGTTAGACGAGGTCCGTCAGGAACAGCAGGCCGAAGTGCGACGGCGTTTCGAGAATCAGCGTGAGGAGTTGACGAAAAGGGCAACTGCTGACCTCCGGAGCCGTTTTGGGAAAGCTACTCCGCTGGAAGGTGGCGTGGTAAGTGGGGAAGAAGCAGGTGCGCTGGTTCGTAAGTTTCGGCATCTGATACGGCAAGGAAAGCTCATGGAGCTGTTCTCCTGCGGGGCACTTCTTGATTCTAACGAGGGCATGTGGGAGGCCTTGAATGCGATGAGTTATGAATACCGCGGAGCAAGGCGCTCAGCGACACTCGATCATCAGGTCCACGTGCAGTCGGGGAAAAGCTGGGCGGCAGTCAGCCTCCGGGTTGATTCCGGGTCAGGAAGTAGCCCGAGTTATCCTATGTATTTAGTAGTCGCTACCGAAGAAGGTCCCCGTATCGTGGTAGATGTGGGTTTGCGTCTTGCAACAAACAAGGGTCGCGAAGTCCTGAATGAGCGTGTTTGGGAACGTATTGAGGTCTTCCTTGAGGAAGAGGAGAGCGCTCTTGTGCGATCGCTTTTTGAGGGACATGTTGAACGGAGTAAGACTGACCTGGACGCATGGATGAAGAGCAACACGATGGATCAGGGGCCCTGACCCGGTTTGGTTTTGAGCAGGCCTTTAACGCGGCTCGCCGGCTGGAGGAGTCTGTTGGGGGGGTTGTGGTAGGGCAGGGTCCTGTGGTTCGGAGAGTATTGGCGTGCCTTGTTTCGGGGGGGCATCTCCTTCTTGAGGACTTTCCAGGAACCGGGAAAACCACTCTCGCTAAGGCAGTAGCAGCCTCGGTGGGAGGAGCAGAGTTTTCACGGATTCAGTTCACTCCTGATCTGCTCCCTTCCGATGTGCTCGGGGTTTCCGTGTATGACCAGCAAATCGGGGAATTTCGTTTCATGCCTGGTCCTGTATTCACGGATATTCTGCTCGCAGATGAAATTAACAGGGCGTCACCTCGTACGCAGAGTGCGCTTCTGGAGGCAATGGCAGAGGGTCAGGCCACTGTTGACGGGAAGCAGTATAAAATGGACGGGCTATTTTTTGTGGTGGCTACCCAGAATCCGGTGGAGTTTCGAGGCACGTATCCCCTGCCAGAGGCTCAAATGGACCGATTTACGATGCAGTGCGCGCTCGGTTACGTCAGTGCCCCGGAGGAGGTAGCGATTATGTCCAGTCAGACATACGACCACCCTCTCGATCGCCACAAGGCAGTGTTGACCAGAAAAGAGTTGTTGGAACTTGTTTCCGCTGCCCGTGAGGTTCGAATTACCGATGAGATGAAGGAGTATATAGTTGCTCTGGTCTCTGCGACCCGCGGATGCAAGGAGGTGCGGCTGGCTGCGAGCCCTCGGGCCTCTCTGGCCCTCATGCGAGTCTCGCAGGCACTCTCTCTCTTTGAGGGTCGTGATTTTGTTGTGCCCGAGACAATCCAGCAACTTGCGGTCGATGTCATCGCCCACCGACTGGTGGTTGAGACAGAGGCAGAATACTCCGGGCGTTGCGCCCGTGTGATCGTAGAAGAATTACTGCAGAGTATCCCAGTTCCCTCCTGAGATGGTATCTGGTTTCAGAGAAAAGGGGTAGTCAATGATTCGTCGTAACACTGCCTCCCAAGGAGCGAACAGGGTCTCATGGTTCTATCGTGTGCTCTACCGGAGTTACTCTTGGGGGTCGACTGTGTCCCTGTTCTTCAGCCGCAGGATTACTCCTGTGGGCTGGGGGGGGCTGTCCCTGCTTCTACTGACTGCAATTCTTGGAGTAGACTTTTCCAAGTCCATTCTCTACCAGCTGTTCTCCCTGATTTTGGGTGCGTTGGCAGTTTCAATGATCTGGGCATGGTGCCGTCGTGGACGATTAAAAGTTGAGCGTGAGTTGCCGCAATATGCCATGGTCGGCGAGAGTCTCTCTTATTTTGTAACGATCACAAACAGGGGACGGAATGCTCTGCGAGGATTCTTTCTTGATGAATGGCCCCCAGATGCGAGGCCAACCCTGTTAAGTTTCGCGCGTATTGGAGAGCCAGGAGAGGAGAGAAGGAACGCCTTTGACCGATTTTTTGTTTATTATCGCTGGCGTTGGTTGCTTGAACGGCATCTGCTTTTTGAGGAGGGGAGAGGAAGTGGGCAGCAGATGGTAGGTCCGGGTGATTCCCTGCGGGTAAGAATGGAGCTGCTACCACGAAAGCGTGGTGTGATTCCTCTACGGGATCTTCGGCTTCGCCTGCCCGACCCTCTGGGACTATTTCAGCGCTGTCGCCGAGTGATTGATTGTGACGATAGTGTTATTGTATTTCCTCGCTGCTACCGTGTGCCCCCCCTGAATTTGTCGGGTCAGGCGTGTTTCGAACATAGTGGGGAGGCTCTTTCAAACACGGTTGGACAATCAGGGGACTTCCTCGGACTTCGAGATTATCGGAGCGGCGACCCCATGCGTCGGATTCACTGGAAGGGGTGGGCCCGGACCGGGCGCCCGATCGTAAGAGAATTTGAGGATGTGTCTCTGCCTCACTATGCGCTCATCCTCGATAACTTTGTAGAGCATGGAGATGAGAATCTCCTGGAGGATTCAGTCTCCGTAGCCGCCTCCATTGTGAGGGCTGTTGATACAAGGCGCAACACGCTCGATCTGATTACCATGACGGATGAAGCCCTTGTTGTAAGAGAAGGGCAGGGGGCCGCGCGGTCTGAAAATATTATGAAGGTTCTTGCCGAAATTGGTGGGCAACCGGAGGAGCGTCTGGAAGATCTGGAGGGAGTGGCCATACGGCACCGTGAGAGGCTGACCGCAGTTATCGTAGTGTTTACGGGATGGACCCTTTCTCGGGCTGATTTCCTGCGACGCCTTGCGATGACAGGACTGGAATTAACGGCACTGATCCTGTGCCGGGATGTCTCGAATGCCCGGGCCATGACCGAAGCAACTCCACTGCCCTGTCGTCACTACCTGATTGAGCCTCCGGCAATCGAGGAGGAATTGCGGAAACTTCAGTTATGAGAGGTAACCTCCAGTCCTTTCATGCCCCTCCTCGAATTCTGGAGGGTGGGGCTCTGCTTTTTTGGGGTGGCGTGACGGGGCATCCGGTAATCGGACTGCTGTGTGCTCTCTTGGTCGAGGCGCGCTCATGGACAGATCTCCGGTGGGAATTCGGCGAACGTGGCTTCGTTCGCGCCTGGTATCTTGCCATCGGGCTTGGCCTGGTTGTTTCTGCCTGGGTCTGGCTTGAAGGGGCCAGTCCGATCTTTCTTTTTGAGGCTCTCGTGTGGATTCCAGTGTGCCTGCTGCCGGTGATCCTTGCCCAGAATTACGCCAGGGAGCCTACCATGCCCCTCAATACCTTTTCGGTGGTGGCGAGGCGAAAGATGCTGATAGACCGGAAGGCGGGCCGAGATGTGCGACCAATTCAGGTTCACATCGGATACCCTTATCTCTGCGCCGTCATGGTTGCAGCGGCGATGACCAGTATCGACGAGATAGCTTTTTTCGCAGGAGCAGGGGTTCTGATCACTCTTGCCTTGTTTTTTGCCAGTTCGGTCAGTCGGCTGCGGCCAATCAGAACCGTGATAGCGCTGTTGCTCGTTACGATCTTTGGGGCGGTAAGCTCGGTTGGTCTGAAGGCCTTATGGCTACGTCTCGATAGCCCCTACAGTCGAACGGGCGGGGGATTTACCTCCGGGGATCTCTCCCAGACTGCGATTGGGAAGCTTGGGAGGCTCAAGCAGTCCAAGGGAATCCGGTGGCGAGTGGGGGAGGCTGCTACGGAGGGACCCCGCCTTTTCAGGGAAGCAGTATACAACCACTACTCGGACGCCCAGTGGTGGCATCGGCCGATTCCTGAAAGAGGTGAAGAGGGCAGGGGAAGACGGCTTGAAACCAAGGGGAGGAGTGAGCAGGAGAGTAGTGAAGTCGATAAGAGAGAGGAAGATTACGATCCTTTATGGGACCGTGTGACAGAAGATGGGCTTCTTGAGTTTGTCTTTGACGAAAAGGAGTTTGCACGGAATCCAGAAATGCGGCGCAGACTCACTGTCAAGGGGAAGGTAGACACCAAAACGCCCCTTCCACTTCCGGATGACGCACAAAGACTCTCAGGTTTTCAAGTCACGGATGGGGGAGTGGATGTCAATTCCCTGGGGACTGTCCGCCTCGAAAACCCGGATCATGGCATCGCCTCCTTTGAGGTATTCGTTGGAGGGCGCCCCTTACATGAAGCGCCGCCCGACCCGGACCGCGATTTACAGGTCCCTCTGGCCGAGCGTGCCCCTGGGCGTCTCGATACCAATGAGCGATGGGTGGAAAATCCCGCACGAAAGGGTATTCGAGATATTTGCGAAGCATGGGGACTTCGCGGGCTTTCCGCGGCTGAAGCAGTTCAGGTCATCAGGGAGAAGTTTTTCAGTAACGAATTCACTTACAGCATGTTCCTCAGGAGTGCGCATCCAAGTCAGAGGAGTTCAGCCGTTGCGAGGTTTCTCTCTGAGACAAGGGTCGGGCACTGCGAGTATTATGCGACCGCAGCGGTGTTGCTCCTCCGAGAGGCTGGAATTCCTGCTCGTTATTGTGTTGGGTATTCCGGGCAGGAAAAGAACGATAATGGAGAGTGGCTGTTAAGGGGGAGTCATGCGCATGCGTGGTGTAGGGTTTGGCATGGGACGATCCCTCCTGATGAGATTCCTAAAGGAAGGGATCTCTCTTCCTACGGGCTCTGGAAGGATTTTGACGCAACCACTCCTCGATGGCCTGAACTGGAGGGATCAGGAAAAAAATGGTCTCAGCACTTGGTCGACTGGTGGCATAATATTCGGGAGGATGCTCTGATCTGGAGAACTTCACCCGGGAATGCCGGGAAGATTAGTGGGTTTTTCGTGGTAGCAGCAATACTCCTCGTGGCCTACCTGGCCCTGCGCCTGTGGAAGGGCCGAAGGCACCAGGAGGGGGCCTCCAGCTACCGCTGGAAGGCCGAGACAAGGCGCACTCCTCTACATGAATTGATTCACCCAGCAGAGAAACTTCTTGGGCCGAGGGGGGAGGGCAGGACATTTAGTGAGTGGATTCTCGGTCTCTTGAGTTTTTTCCCTGGCCTCGAGAGCGACCTGCGTCGGGCTTTATGTTTTTACTGGAGAGCACGGTTTGACCCTGCAGGGCTCTCGCCGGGTGAGGCTGATAAATTCGCAGAGCTATGTGAGGAGATGAGAAGGCGTCTGAGCCCAGAGGGTGGCCTGGCCGCTGATGGAGAAGACATGTATTCGAGAGAATAAAAGAAGGCACCCGCAGAGGCGGGCAAGGCTCAAAGGCACCTGTCCGCAAAGGGCCTCAAGAGCAAGGCCGGGGGATTTAACGGGTTGATTGTTATTGCTTTATGATGCCTTAAGGCAGAGACGGAGAGACTGATGGGCACGGTCAATTCGAGGGAGGGGGCATTGGCGACCCACGTTGAATCAGCCCGTTAGGAAAGAGGGCTAAAATGCAATTAATTTGCGTTTGATCTTATCCCATTTCTGATGGTAAGCAGTCTGCAGTGGAAATTGTCCGCCATAACACCCTGCCCATGCCGTGGCCCTTTTGGCGGGGTGGTGGGGATCGGATTGGGGTCTTTGCCTCTGTTCTCTGTGCGATTCACTGCGCAGCAACCCCTTTCCTATTACTATTTCTCCCGGTATTTGGGAAGGTCTGGTCGCATCCGGCCTCGCACTGGATCATGGCCCTGCTTGTGGTTCCACTTGCGGGAGTAACGGTCGCTACAGGCTACAAACGGCATCGGAGAAAGTGGGTCATTGCAAGTGGTGTACTAGGGATCGTATTTGTACTCATGGGGGCAGCGGCGCCAGGTTTTGAATCGAATTCCGGACAGAATACTAATAATTTTTCCGTCGTAGGGGGAGTAGAGAGCGGCTTGGAAGGTGTTGCGGATGATTGCGAGATCTGTGCGAGTCTCTCCGAGTGCGAGGAGAGTTCCTGTGAGGAGGCTTCGGAGTGTACGGAAATGGCCGCTTTGGAGGGTGATTCCGAGGGAGCTGCGGGAGAGTGCGTTGATGCATGCTGCCCCTCTATTCAGGCGACCGCAGAAGGAGGATGGAAACTCCACATTCCTCTGGCGAGTAT
>JAQWTV010000040.1 GCA_029242545.1 Roseibacillus sp. | reverse complement strand
TCCTGTTCCCGGTATGTTTCTACTTTTCAGTGCCTTACAGGGGAAAAGGCCTCCCGTTTTGGGGGCCTTTTATCTCCGCGATTACTGCTCCGATTACTGTTTCATCAGTAATCAAGCGGCCTCCCCGGGGCTCATCATACTTCGGACAGGGGCGTCTACTCTGGGGGAATGGCAAATTCAGCCGAGGCAAATGAGGGCGCTGGCGGGCGCAGGGGGAGGATGAATGGCTGCTCAACTGGACACAGCCCCAAGCGGGTCGTGGGTTACCGAGGGCTGCACCAGCCTGACGAGCATCACGATTCCTGATAGCGTCACCAGCTTCGGGGACACCACGTTCCGTAACTGCGCCAGCCTGACGAGCGTTACGATCCCAGATGTCGTCACTAGCATCGGCTATGCCACCCTCTATGGCTGCGCCAGCCTGACGAGCATTACAATCCCTGATGCCGTCACCAGCATCGGGAATGGGGCCTTCCGGGGCTGCAGCAACCTGACGAGCATCACCATTCCTGATAGCGTTACCAGCATCGGGAACAGGGTCTTCTATGACTGCACCAACCTGACGAGCATCAGTTTCCAAGGCGTCGCGCCCACGATCGGTTTTGACGTTTTCTTGGGTGCGCCGGAAGGGGCACAAGCTTACGTTACCAATGAATTCGCCGACACTTTCGGAGGGTTCGGGAGCACTTGGGAGGGCTTAACAGTGGCAAGCCAAACGACCACGGCCACCATCACAGACTGCGGATTTGTGAATGCTACAACCTTCTTCATTGAGTTTGAGCCGGCAGGTGCAGGGTATCGAGTAATAAGCAGCTCAACTTTGGACTTTGGCAACGCAGTAGAAGTCACCCCCACCCTTCAACCTACTAGCGGGAGCGATAATCGCTTTGAATTTGCAGCCTGTGGGGTGCCCCCACCCCGCACCCTCAACCCGTGCACCGCACCGTGGTTCCTGCACGGGGATGTCATGCCTTCACCTGCCTAGTAAAATATGATAGACCCCTGACACTATGAAAATCTCAGCGGGCATTGCACTGGCATATTTTATTCTAGTTGGATGGGGGTGGAAGCTATGGTCAGATGAAAGATACGGTCTTGTTCTTCTTACCGCTCTTATAGCATTTTTGATCGGGGCCGTAATTGACCTCTACCGGCGCGTGAGGGGGTTCTCCAAGCAATTGGCGACTTTCGATATGTCGACTGAAAACTTCACTCGTCCGCTATGAAGTCAGCAATTTTTATCGCTTTAGCCTACTTCATCTTCATGCCACGACTTGTTTGGCTTATAGACGATAATTATTACTCCAACCACGGTCAGCACGGTTACTTTGAGGGGGTCGTTTACGGACTCCAAGGGCTCTTTGTATTTTTCCAGACAGTTTGTGTCTTCCTGATATGCTTGGTGATACGAGCGAGCCTTCAGTTGATACAGTTATCAGGACATTTGGCAGCCCTTCAGAAAATCAGAGAACGCAAGGAAGCAAGTGCCGCCCCACGCAGTACCATAACACCCTGATCCCAACCTTGAACAGCCTACCCGTGCACCGCACCGTGGTTCCTGCAGCGTGATGGGGCTAATCGCTGAACTCGTCAAACGTCTCAGCCTCTTCGCCTCTGCTATTTACGTTTTCCGTATTTCCAGAAAATTATCGTTGCGCCTGCGAGAAATCATTATGTCTTTTGATGATGTGAAAACGGTAGAGTCCAAAACGAAGCCGAAGAAAAAAGATGTGAATGTGCTACTGCCGTGCTGGGCTCTAGCCTATTTCCCAATAATGTTTATCGCGGGGGCCTTATTTTCCATTGGTGATCCTTTCGGTAAGTTCTACGTTTTTGTGTTTTCTGGGATGGCATTGTTGGTTCTAACCCCCACTTATGCAGTGATCACAAGCATCCTAACTATTAAGCGAATAAAGAATGGTAGTAACACGATCAAAATCACTCTATTTCAACTGTTACCTCTGATCATATATATCTTCTGGTTGATTACCGTGCTCACCTTCGGCGGATCGCCTGCATAAACGTGTAACTAAAGTTCGACCTCTTCGAGTCGATAGACTTGAGCGCCCCGTACCCGTGCACCGCGCCCTGGTCCCTGCACCCTGCGGCGTGCACAGAACCATGATTCACCCACCGTGATGCGCGCCGCCCAGAGCGAGGCTCGTTTCTTGAATTATAATCGAAGTCTGTCTTCTCGCACAAGGCCATGCCAAATGCTGTCTCTGCAATTCTATGAGATGGCCGGATCCATTACACTGGAAGCTTGGAGTGAGCTCCGTCGCAGAAAGGGGACTTCGCGCTTCGTTTGCATTGGCAGAGGAATGCCTTGCCATCCTTTTCGGCAGTGAAGGCCTGTGGCGAGAAATCGGTTCCACTATGCGAGCCATCGCAGAACGGCTGGCTAGCGGATTCACCGCAACTGCAGTAGTAATAGGTCTTGCCGGCCTCAAGTTCCACTCCAATGGGCTGACGGGCTGCGATCGTAGGTTCACTCATGGGTTAGGACCACTAAGGAATCGCAACAATCTAAGGTCGAAAAGCAAAAACACAATGCAGGGTCCTCTTACGCCTTCGCGTAGCGACTTCTCACCCCTAACCCGTGGACCTCACCCTGCACCCTGCACCCCGCACCCCGCACCCCTAACCCGTGCATCGCACCCTGCACCCTGCTTCCTGCACCTTTGCAGGCTATGGGGTGCCCCCAACCTGCACCCCCAACCCGTGCACCGCACCGTGGTTCCTGCACTGGGATGGATGCGTCCGCTACCGAAACTGGCACTGACTTTTGCGAGGCTACCAACGCTTCACCATACACGGTTCATGCAACAGGGATCAGGTGCAGGGTCGAGGGATCCGCGGACCTGCATGGCTCGAGCAGCAAAGCAGAGGCATGTTTATTGGGGCTCTCAACCTCTAATAATTAGGCCTTCCTATTGGGCCTACTCGTGCTGGCGATACCAAACGTTCTTTTGTTCCTTAACGCTACCCTTACTTCCGTCCCCTCGAATAATAATAGTTGTTACTCCATTAACATCATCGTGGATCACATCTGAGTTCAGCTTGATAATAGACCCATCTGGTTTGGTGATAACGGTTTCCCTATACCACTGCTTACCTCTGGGGACGTGAGTAGACTTGTTAATTGTCCCATCACTACTAACTCCAGTTCTAACAATCTTCTTAGCGATCGGATCGTAGAATGTCACACCACGGATTGAATTCTTTCCACCACTTCCCAACGTGGTCATACACGAAGAATTTTGACGAACAGAGTGCCAGTAATATGTCGTCTTACCGTCCTTATTGCCAAGTGAGTTGTCACTGATAACGGAGAGCACTTCTGCACGCCACATCCCCTGTTCAAGCTTCATGAAGCGGGCGAAGTCTTCCTTCGTGGCAGGCCGCACTGGCTGACCTTTATGATCGTCCGCTAATACGAATCCAAAACTGACGGAAAGAGCTAGAGTAAGAAGTATAGGTAGATGTTTCATGGCGGTTATTTGATACAAGATCGGCCAAAGAAATAGAAATGAAAAATTAGTAAGCAGAGCAGGGCAGCAACCTTCACCCCACCCTGCACCCCTAACCCATGCACCGCACCTTGGTTCCTGCACGAGGATGCGGGTAAGGAGGCCAGACCTCTACCAACTGACCTTATAGGTCACCTCCACCACCCCAGAGCCAGCACCTGCAGCAAACGGATCGACACTCGAAGAACTGCAACTCTTGCAACTGCGACTTCCACTCACAGATTTCAATTTACCCGATCCGCCACAGACCTTGCACTTGTCTTTAATCGTAACCGTCCATGTCTTCCCTGCTTTTAATTCAGTAACAAATTTTTCCTTTGTTAACGCGGGGGGCCTCTTTGGCAAATTAAGGTCCTCTACGCTAAGCTCCCTAATTACTCGTACCGATTTTTGTGTGTTCAGCGCCGTCGTGTAGCTCTTTACCTCTTCGGTAATCTTGGCAAGACACTCGATCGTATCCCCATCCACCTTATTCATAGGATCTTTCGCGATGAACCAATATGCCTTCTCATTGCCCAATTCGACGAGATATGTTGTAGCCGTAATCCGTTGGCGCACCTCCATAAATATCATAAAATCAGTTCGTGATTTTCCGAACTTGGAGGCCCCTTGTGCTCGCACATCCTCAAATATACGGAGTAGAAGATCTTTGTTTTTTCCCGTCTTAGAGACTCTGAAGGTTTTTAACCCTCCAGGCCGCAGTCCTGATTTACCTGCAAAAGGATCATCCGAATCACCAAAAGGATCTTCATCCCCTATGGCTAGAGAGGCATTGAACCAGATACACGTATGTAACAGCATGCGCAAAGACCATTTCATCTGTAATAAGAACTCCATAAATCCACGGCCACCTTCAAGCCTAAAAGCTCGCGGAGCTAATGGTTGAGCGTAAAGTGGACGTTCAGGTAAAAAACGTCTACAGGATCTCCAAAGTGGACTACGACTACTTCAATCTCGATGATTGATCCCCATCGGTAATTCTTGTTTCTCATACGATGAAAGGCTGCACCTGCCCCAAGAATTTTCACACGGGGTGATACATACATACCCAAGCGCACACAAAAAGTGCCACCCCACCGGTGGGGTGTGCGGGGCGCAGTGGAGATCCGTGAGCCCCGAATCCCCTACCCTAAACCCGTGCAGGAGGCGGGGTAAGGGGTGCTGCTCTGACGCGAGAATCCGGCGCTTCTCCCAACGTATCCGGCATTGTGACATATGTCGGAAGGGGATATTGCGCGGACAAGCCCTCCTTCCTATTCTTGCTCCTAAAGGCAAGCACTGAGCCTATCCGAATGCCCATCCACCACATCAACTGGTTCTACCAATGAGCAAAACTACTGAAACAATGACGTTAGCGGAGTGGATCATTGAGCGCCAACGCCGCGGTATCAGCAGCACTGGCGATTCGGGATTTCACCATACTATCAAGGAATATACTCCAGAGGATTATGACGATCTTCTCCTGATGTTGATTGAATCCCCGAAAGGACATCGACAACTCGGTAAGGCGGTAGCGTGGCTTTTGTGTCAACGCCCTCACCGCAGAATCGGGATGTGGATAGCCTACGGAGGATATGCAAAAGAACGCCTTGTGGAGTCACTCGCAGGCCAAAAAATATCTGAAACCCGAACCAGAAAATTACTTTCACTTGGGTTAGGAGAACTTCGCCACGAAATTCCTCACCCCGCGCTCGAAGCCGTTGCTAGAATATGTCTCGGGCCTGAATACAAACCTATTAGGCAAGAGAGGGCGAAAAGGACTGCGCCCACCTCTGATCGATCTGATTGGAAGACCGTCTTCACTCGTGTCGCGGATAGCCAAGACGGACTGCCACGATTCTATGTGCGTGGTAGCCGCCCAGAGCTTTTTGGATATGACGGCTACCTGGGCACCCATCAACGTCTGAATCAGATTCTCGAATTTCTAGGCGGGAATAATCAACTTAACTGGTATGGGACTGACAGTCCCCTCAATATAGCAACATATGAATATGTCGATTGCTATTGGGCAGGTGATGCGGAGAACGAAGGGGTGGGCAACCGGATCGAAATCTACGCTGGAAACTATATCGGATGCGGAAAACCACAGGGAGCATGGGTAATAGGATTCCGCCTTTTTAGAGACCTAGTCACTCACCTCGATCTCAACCCTCCGCGCAAATTGAAAGGGGAACCATGATCCCCCACCCTACTTGCTGCAACTTGACCGCTTAACCGTGCACCGCACCAAGGTTCCTGCACTGGGATGGGGCGACCCGCTACCGCCCCAAGAATTTTCACACGGGGTGATACATACATACCCAAGCGCACAGAAAAAGTGCCACCCCCACCGGTGGGGTGTGCGGGGCGCAGTGGAGATACGTGAGCCCTGAATCCCCTACCCTGAACCGTGTGCAGGAGACGGGGTAACGGGAGCCTCTTTGACTAGAGTCAATCCCTTCACCATACACGGTTCATGTAACAGGGATCAGGTGCAGGGTCGAGGGTGCAGGATACCGTGCTTCTGCTTCCTGATTCGGCGTGGTAGTTACAGGTGACATGAAGCACCTGACAGGATTCCTTGCCCTCTTCCTCTTTGCCTCCCTGACTCTCTACGCTGCAGACCTTAGCGACCTGAATTACAGGACCGTTGGCGGCCAAGTCACCATTATCGATTGCGATGAAGCCGCCACCGGCGGGCTAGTCATTCCCGACACCATTGAGGGTAATCCTGTCACCAGCATCGGGGAGTCAGCCTTCTTTAACTGCCGCAGCCTAGCGGGCATCACCATCCCTGACAGCGTTAGCCTTGTTTAAAGTCTAAGGGGGTCCATAAGAAGTTCTCGAAACAACCCCCTTTCTCCCCCATGAACTCCACCCAATTCCGCTCTTCACGGCCTTTCCGCCAGAAGCAAATTCCTAGCAGTTTGTAAAACCCACAATGAACCCCGTATTCTTATTCTTTATCATAGTAACACTGCCCCTGCTTATTGGGGGATGTGGGGTAAATAAAGATGATGTAGAAATACATAAGACTGTTTCCAGAGATGGAATCAGATACCATGTAAATTCAAAAAGGCCCTTCAGTGGAACAATTCTTCTCAAGCATAAAAATGAAAAAGTTTCCGGTAGAACTAGTTATCAAAATGGCATCTTAAATGGGCCTTGCTCAACTTGGTATGATAACGGCCAAAAAGAGTCAGAAGTGAATTTTAAAAACGGAAAATTTGAAGGCCTCTATTCTATGTGGCACAGAAACGGTCAACGTTTTTCTGAAAGCCGCTTCGTGAGCGGTGAACTCATTGAGGGTTCAGAAAAATACTGGAACACCAATGGGGAACCTGTAAATTCAATCACAGAAGCGGTTAAAGCAACCCCCTTTCTCCCCCATTAACTCCACCCAATTCCGCTCTTCACGGCCTTTCCACCAGAAGCAAATTCCTAGCAGTCTCGGGCTCAGAGAACCCGCTTACGCTGACCGTTGAAGGAGACATAAACATCGGCGCGATTTTCATAGAACCAGCTGCACATGGGTTGGTGACACAGGAGGCCCTCGATGAAGTGGTTGCCGAACGGGACGCCCGCTTCACCGAAGACCAAATCCGCGCTCTTTCAGCGGATTACACCATCGGTTTGAACGAAGCAGGAAACGTGCAAATGAAGTTCAACCTCTTCGAGTCAACCGATCTCAATACCTTCGCACCCCTCACCCTGAACCCTGATTCCGTATCAGTGGTCGAGGGTGCAGGATACCGTGCTTCTGCTACCCGAATTCCTTCTTCTCCACACAAAATGTCCAGGGGTAAGTAACTGAGCAGCAGAAGCAGTTTCTCTGTAATTCCTGAATCCTAGTTCCTGCATCATTATTGAGTGCTGGCACAGACCTACCCACCGGCGCTTACCGGTCCCGTTTTCTTTCAGCGGCCCTGGGCTCCTGACAAGTGAAGGTGCCGTATGCATGAATTCCTTTTTCTCGGACAGTGCCGTTTTCAACTCCCGGAGACAGGTGTCATCGGATAGTGCAGAGTAAACCTGCTGGACGGCCCTTTTTTGAATATGTCGAGGACCGGGTTGTAGGTGTGTATCATGATTTTATTCTCAGTAGGATTGAAGACCATATAGCGCAACCATGATTCTCCCCCGTTATGCAGGTGCTGATAGTCGCACAGGATCTGATGGACGAGGTTACCGTGATCTCCGACGTCTGTTCGAAGGGCCTCACCAGAGTGGTGACCGCAGAGAACCATGAAGATATTTTTGTGCTTTCTAACGAATTTTTGCCAGGTCTGCTCGCCAGTATTTCCTTTAGCCTTTATCCCCCCGGTGTCTCTTGACTTGTCCGCTTTCATGTAAGCATGGGTCAGGACAATTACTCGGTGATCAGCATTTCTAGCGGTCACTTGGTTAGCCCATTCCAGCACTTCATCGCGCGGTTTGCATTCCAGAGAGACGATGAGGAACTTCATTCCTGCCGCCTCGAAATGATACCAGGAATTATCATGGTGCTCCGGATCAAAAGTGCCGCCAAACTCACGGCGTTGTGCGAATTTCTCACGAGGGAAGTATGTGTTGAAGAGGGTGGTTCGGTTGACTCCGATATTTCCGCCATACTTATTGTCCGCCTTCTCAAAACCCATGTCATGATTCCCAAGACACATGCAGTAGGGCACTTTGCCGTCTAATAGAGACATTGCCTTTTTCGCAATTGCCCATTCTTCAGGTGCGTCTGCTTGCACGAGATCTCCTTCGTGAACGAGAAAAGCAATATCGAGTCTCTCCCGATTGTCACGGACCCACTCCGTTTGTGCAAAGAAGTAGCGGCGCAAGTCTCCATTGCCCCACTTGGCAGATAGCTTAAGCCGGGTGTCGCAGTAGAACTGAGTGTCGGGCAAAACCGCAATCGTAAACGGCTCTGCTGCATGAAAAGACGGCTTCCCAACCTTCTGGTTCTGTTGCGCCCCACTTTCTTGGGCTGTTGCGATCGGCAGGAATAAGGCGAGTAGAGAAGCAGGGACTTTTCTCATATTATGCTTTGTTCTATCACGTCCAACACGCAAAGCGCAAAACCAAACCAGCCCCGCCTTTCCTCCCTTACCTTGGAAGCGCACCCGCGGCTTTCCTCCCCGACAAGATGAATTAGAATGAAAGAGCCTCTCTTGGCCACATCCAGACAGGCTTAAAGCCGGGAAAGCTTCCGGTAATCGCTCGCGGTCATGCCGGCGATCGACTTGAACTGCCGACAAAAGGTCGATTGATCACAAAACCCGCAATCAAGAGCGATCTCCCCAAGAGGATCATCGGTATCCCGCAGCCGCTCGGTAGCCGCCTCTACCCGGATCCGTGTCAGAAATTGCCGGGGAGACACCTTGAGAAGGGAGCGCATAAGGCGTTCAAAACTGCTGAGCGACAGATCTGTTCGGGCAACTAATTGCCCAATTCGCAGAGGCTCATCGTAGTGGGTGCGCATATACTCGATGACCCTTGCGAGCTTGGCGTAGCGGGGGTCATTATCTGCCGACGAGCGCAGGTCCCGAGATACCCCGGCAATACCAATGACATCCCCTTCTCGATTCCGAATAGGAATCTTGTCAGAGAGATACCACCCGACACCGCCATCGGAATTGGTGATCATTTCAAGTCGATCGCGTGTTTCCTCCCCACGCGATGTCACCCCAGCATCCTGTTGCTCATAACCTGCGGCGAGGAGGGGAGGAAAAAACTCCTTGGCGGTCCGGCCAATAAGATCACACGGATTTTCGACCCGGGCGCGACGCAGGAAGGCGTCGTTAGCGGAGAGGTAGCACCCCTCACGGTCCTTTATGCAGAACAGAATACTGTCGAGGCGCTGGAACAACTTTTCCATGGCTTCCACGCCAGGTGCCTCGGCCAGCAGGACCTCGTGCGCGGTGAGCTGGGAGCCCAGCTCAGAATCTGTCTCATTTTTGTGTTTTTTCGGCACGGCTTCTTATGAAAACACCAAAGACAAGAGCAGCGCAAGAGTCTACGTTATTACATAGATGCATTCTGAACTCGCTGATCCTCCTGCGTTCGCCACGCCTGCCTGCGACGATACCGTGGCCAAGGAGGCGGTAGCACTGGCCGAGACCCTCTTAAGCAACTCCCTGCAAATCACAACTTCTG
Source organism: Roseibacillus sp. (assembly GCA_029242545.1). Taxonomy (GTDB): domain Bacteria; phylum Verrucomicrobiota; class Verrucomicrobiia; order Verrucomicrobiales; family Akkermansiaceae; genus Roseibacillus_B. Next base: position 3,942 of record JAQWTV010000040.1, on the reverse strand, counting down.
AAGAGACCGCGCAGATGGCAAGGGTGGGGCAACTAGTGGAAAGTCCGAAGGCTAAGTCCCTTAGCATGCTCATGACAGATCGACTGTTCCGGAGTAGTAGAGCTAAACGAACCGCGAAAGGGTGGCGAGCAATTTTGAAGCAAGTCGGCATTGGTGAAGGCTTTGGTTTCTGGGACCGGATGCAACTTCGGGTCGGCGCAGCGGCCTCTAAATATCTCCCTTCCGTGGTGATGGATCTGGTGCGCAAGCGGCTACGAGATGAGGCTCAAGACGTCATCCTCTCTGCCGAGGAACCCACCCTTACTGACCACTTGACGAGTCGCCGTCGGGACGGCATTGGGTTGAATCTGAACCAGCTTGGCGAAGCCGTGCTCGGGGAAGAAGAAGCAGAAAAGCGGCTTGCGGCACTGCTCGCTCTTCTCAGCCGTCCCGATGTCGATTACGTCTCGGTCAAGGTTTCTGCGATCTTCAGCCAAATCAATCTCGTTGCGCCAGAGACTACTCTCGAGGCTATCAAGGCACGCCTTCGCTTGCTCTACCGGGCCGCCCTCCCTGAGAGGAAATTCGTCAACCTTGACATGGAGGAATACCGGGACCTTGCCCTCACTGTAGCCGCCTTTCGCGAGGTCCTAAGTGAACCGGAGTTCCAGCATCTTTCCGCCGGGTTGGTCCTGCAAGCCTACCTTCCTGACTCCATCACCGTGCAGCAGGAACTGACGGCGTGGGCGCAGGACCGCGTGGCCAGCGGAGGCGAGCGCATCAAGGTGCGGATCGTGAAAGGGGCTAACCTCGCCATGGAGACTGTCGAGGCCGAGCTGCACGACTGGAACCCCGCGCCTCACCGCAACAAGCATGACACGGATGCCGGGTTCCGTCGTATGCTGGAATTTGCCTGCCAGCCGGAGAACACGAAGGCGGTCCGTATTGGAGTCGCCAGCCATAACCTCTTCGACATCGCCCTCGCGCTGGTGCTCCGAAACAGGAATGGCGTGGAAGAGGCCATCGAAATCGAGATGCTGGAGGGAATGGCCGCACCCCAGTCCCGCGCGGTGAAAAAGGAGGCAGGCGATCTTCTGGTCTACGCTCCCATCGTGAATGATGCGGATTTCGGTAGCGCCCTAGCCTACCTCATCCGCCGCCTCGACGAGAACACCTCGCCGGGAAACTTTCTTGCCAGCCTGTTCTCGCTCAAGCCGGGCAGCAAGGAATGGGACGAGCAGAAGGAACGCTTTTTGTCGGCATGGGAAGATCGCCATGACGTCGATGCCACCCCTCGCCGCCTCGCCTTACCGGCCCCCCACGGAAAAGGATTCCACAACGAACCGGATAGCGATTGGACTCAGGCGCGCCATCACGAAACGCTCGCGAACGCCGAGATCTCCTCCGTGACTCCGCCAGAGGCGGACGCAGTCACAGTCGACCAGACCCTCGCTGCCGCCAAGGCCAGTCAAGACGACTGGAAGGCTGCCGGGGCCGCCGCGCGAGCCGAAATCCTGCGCGCCTGTGGGGACCAGATTGCCGCTACACGTTTTGAATGCCTCGCCCTCCTCCGCGAGGAAGGCAAAAAGGCCATCTTCGAGGCCGACACCGAAATCTCCGAAGCGATCGACTTCTGCCGCTACTATGCCGAAATCGGAATGGATCCGCAAGGCGTGCACAGCGAGCCACTCGGCACCGTGGTGGTCACTCCCCCGTGGAATTTTCCCTTTGCGATTCCGTGCGGTGGAGTCGTCGGAGCCCTCATGGCCGGGAATGCTGTGATCCTGAAACCAGCCTCCAAGAGCGCGCGGATCGGATGGTGGCTCGTTCAGCAACTTTGGGAGGCCGGAGTGCCCCGGGATGTATTGCACTTCGTCCTTCCCTCCGACCGCAGCGCGGGACGGGCCCTGATCGATGACGACCGCACCAATGCCGTCATCCTGACGGGCGCCTACGAAACCGCGCGGATGTTCCAGAGCTGGCGGCCATCACTGAGACTCTTTGCCGAGACGAGCGGGAAAAACGCACTTGTGATTTCCGCCTTGGCCGACACTGAGCTCGCCGTCAAAGACCTGGTTAAATCTGCTTTCGGCCACTCCGGCCAGAAATGCTCGGCCGCCAGCCTTGGCATCCTCGAGGCTGAGGTTTACGACGATCCGATCTTCCGGCGACAGCTGCGCGATGCGACGGCCAGTCTGAGGGTCGGGCCGGCAAGCGATCCCGCCAGCATCGTGACCCCGGTCATTCTCGAGCCCGACGAGAAACTGAGGCGGGCCCTTACCCAATTGGACGAAGGCGAGGAATGGCTGCTTGAGCCGGAGGTTTCCGGGGCGGACCCCCTTCTCTGGTCACCGGGAATCAAGCTCGGCGTGCAGCGGGGCTCCTGGTTCCATATGAACGAGTGCTTCGGCCCAGTTCTGGGCCTGATGCGGGCCGTCGACCTCGACGAGGCGATGGCCATGCAAAACGAGGTCGACTATGGGCTCACCGCAGGAATTCACTCTCTCGACGAAACGGAAATCGCGCAGTGGAAGGCGAAGGTGCAGGCCGGCAATCTCTACATCAATCGCGGCATCACCGGAGCCATCGTTCAGCGCCAACCCTTCGGGGGCTGGAAGAAAAGCAGCATCGGCCCCGGCGCCAAGGCCGGCGGACCCAACTACGTCAACCTCTTCCGGACCTGTACTGACCTCGAAGATCTATCAGTCGATCACGCCAGACAGAACTACCAAGAGGCGTGGAACTCGCACTTCAATACCGGACACGACCCCACTGATCTCCGCTGTGAGAGCAATATCTTCCGCTACCGCCCAAGCCACGGAGTGATCCTCCGCCTCGCAGACAAAAATGAGCGCAGCGAAAAACTCGCCCGACTCGCCGGGGAAGTCACCGGCACAGCCCTGACAATCAGCCGCGCCAGTGAAGAGAGCAACGAGGACTTTGCTGCCCGTCTTCCACAACTGGCAAAGACCAACGAATTTATCCGCACCGTGGATGGCCCCCCGGCCGACGTCGTGCTGGAAGCGTCCTACGAAGCGGGCCTCAACTGGATCGATGCCCCAATGAGCGCATCGGGACGGCTGGAATTGACTCGTTGGACGAGGGAGCAGTCAGTGACTGAAACCATGCACCGGTATGGAAACGTTCTCGGTGGGTCCCGGATTAGCGGATAAGCGAGCGGATACCGGCCTGCTGTTCTCCGGCTTAGCCCGTCACTCGCTATTTGGCAGACCTCGCCTTACTTGCATGCTTCATCATGAAACCGGTGTCATCGAACGCTTGGAACTCCGTAAACTTTCCGTTCACGATCACGCCCTTGTGGAGCGCGGAACTCGTTTTACCACCAGCTGTCATTCTTGTTTCAACGAAAACTACGTTACCTGCGGCGTGAAAGCGCAATGCTTCAACCTTAAAATCTGGCCATAACTTTCCAATCGGACTGAAAACCCCCTCCATCACAGCTTGGGGACCCACATAGTCACCACCATAAGGAAATCCTTTTGGCATACGCCATCTGACGTCCTCTGCCTGAGTGGCCACCCACGCTTCCATGTCTCCCACCGCGAAGGCATCATAACCGGCTTTGGCCACCTCGATCACCGCGGCGTCATTCGAAGAATGTTGGCAGGCACTCAAGGAGTGCTGCGATTCCCATCACTACAATCAACTTTTTATACATCGCTCGAACAGCCTGCCTTGAAATCAAACAGAAGGCGAACACAACTGATAATTACCGTATTCGGGTAGATCGGAAAAATCTCACTCTCGCAGTAAACCGCTCTCCGTGATTGAATAGATGATTCAAATGCATCCGCGGGTTCGATACTCCCTCTTCTTTCTAGATCTCCTCGTAGTGACCCTTCTTCCGCTACACGCGGAGTCAGAATTTTCACCAGTAGTGCAACCTGTCAGGAACGCCATTCCTGATCTTACCCAGACAGATCCAAGAGGAAATTTCCCGGC
>JAQWTV010000041.1 GCA_029242545.1 Roseibacillus sp. | reverse complement strand
AGGCCGCTTTCTGTCAGAGGAGATCCCATGAACGACCCCAGAGCCTTCGCCAGTCCACCAAGGTCTACCGTCAGTCCCACAGCCTCGATACGTCCTTTCCCAGGAAATTCCGGCGACTTGAGCTCCGTCGCAGGAACACCCCTGGAGCCAGTCAGCTTGATCCTAGTCAGATTGGGGACGAGAACCACTGGGTTATCGATCTCAACCGAAGCGACCGCTTCCCGCTTTCCGAATGGCAATCGCCCCTCAGTCTGTGCCTCCGGAACACGAGGCGCCAATTCACTCCCGTCCTGCGCAGAGAGGTTGCCCCCTGAATAAGCGAGAATTAATGAGAGTGTTATAGCGGGGGATTTCTTCATCCAGATAGTCCAACCGCGGAATCCTGCGTTCGCCGTAGCTTCTTGGAAAGACCTTTCCTCCCGATGGAATGCCAGCCCGATCCATTGCCTCCACCCAAGAGAAAAGCCTTTCCTGCGATCCTACCCCGGAGCCCCTTGAAAACTCGTGACTCAGCGCACTGTCCTTTACTTTGGGACCTGAAAACCATTACCTCACCCTGCCCATTCTGAATACTACGCCTGATCCCAAGTTTTTTGAAAGTCAGCTGTTTTCAGTCCGGTTGAAACCATCACAACAGATGATTGCCGCTACCCGCAGCACCTTCTTGATGGCCACGACCCTTGTCGTGGTCCTCACCACTGGTGCCCATGCGCAACTTATCCGCTATCAGGCTGCGCTCAGGAGCCTCGCGAATGGGGCGGCGACCTTTCGCTCTGTGGAGGCTCTTCCGGCGGTGGGCCAGGAGGTTGCCGCCCGGGCGTTTGCAGCCGGGTCATACAGCCGTCAATTCCGAATTGGAACCGACGCACGAACGGTGGTGAGCCAGAATGGGGAGGACGGTATCCTCGTTGCGATTGAGCAGGATACGGACACCAAAAACTGGGAAACGGAATGGCTCCTCACCGTCGACTGTCCCGGAGGCGACGCCATTATCAATGACATCGCCATTCGCCCGGACGGCAGATTGGTGGTAGGAGGAACCTTTTTCAACCTTGCTTCTCTCCAACGGACCCAGCAGCAGTCCATCGCCCTGACCGGAAACGGCCAGACCAGCTTTCTTGCCCTTGCCGAACCAACAGGAGAATGGCTCGCAGCCCGGAGCATCCCGGGGATGGAGTTGCGTGCTCTGGCAATTGACGACGAGGGTTCCGTTTTCGTGACCGGCCCCGGGATCCTCGCCCGACGCTACGACGCTGGGTTCCAGGAGATCTGGAATATCCCCGAACCTGCAGACGGGCTTTCCTCAGAGTACATCGCGGTGGGGAACGGACGAACCCAGCCTTTCGTTTATGTGCAGGGAACATTCGGACAGGGCGCCAATGACCAGGACGTCTTCGTCACACAACTTGGCAAGGAAGCGGGAAACCAGTTATGGAATATCGAAATAAGCTCTAATGACACTCCCGCTCCCGGACAGGAACAGGCAGGCGGAATCGGAGTTGGGCCCCAGGGAGTCGTGCGTGCCGCAGTCTCATCGGATGGCTCTGACCTTGCTTCTGGCGGCGTGCTCTTAAGAGACACCCCAACCACCCCCTCCCGCCATGGCCACCTCCTCTTTCTGGACCCCAATGAAGGCAGGCTTCGGAACGATCGGCTGCTCGGCGCATCCACCGAGCCGGGGGGAGTCATGGACACCTATAACCTCGATATCGATTATGCGGGTAATACTTATGTGGCAATCGGTTTCACGGGATCTTACAGCTTCAAGGGCGCAATCCAGCAGGGAGAAGAGGATGCCGCAGTGGTCGTGGTGGACAGCCTTGGTATCCCCATGCGCTTTCTCGACTCAAACGGTAACGCCAATGCTACCGGTTTTGATGTGGCGGCGGCAGGAAGAGATTTGCAACTCCTCGTGGGAAGAGTTCAGGGAACCACCGATGAATTGTTTGGCGTAAGGCCCGTTGCTCCATCCGTCGAGCGCAAGGCCTACCTCGCTGTTCTGGACCCTCCTGCGGATCAACAGTCCTACATCATTAACCTGCCAGATCCTGATCAGGAAGTGAGTGCTGTCGTTCAATCGATTAACCAGCTCGAAGGCGAAGTCTACCGGGTAATCAACAATCCAGACCGGAACCTTCGATTGATTTCCGCGGACCTGACCACCGAGCAGGCAGGCGAACTCGCTCAGGCAGGAATTTCCCTAGAGGTAGATCGTGAATTGGTCCCCAACGGGCAGGTGGGAGACCCCACGGGGGGGGCACCTGCCGGGTGGGCACTCGAAACTCTCAATAATGCCTTCGGCCCCGCAAGCGGCACGTATTGCTACCCGGAAACCTGCCGACAAACCGTGCTCTACCTCATCGATACCGGGATTGACACTTCTAGCGGATATTTCGACGGGAATCCGAATCTGGAGATCAGTGAATCTATCGTAGTCCGCGCAACCGGAGATCCTCTCGACCCCCTGAGCGGATATGATCCAATGATTTTTGAGCACGGCACCGAAATGCTGAGCATGATCGCCGGTCCAGATTATGGAGCCGCTCTGGGCACTCCAATAAAGGTAGTGAACTACAATATCTATCCTGATGGAAACACGACCACCATCAGTGCCCTCATCGAGGCGGTCAGCAGGGCCAACACCCACAAGAGCCTGAATCATTCCTACGATCCGGCAACGTTCTGTATCGCCAGCAGCTCCAATACGCCCGGTTCAAGCCCGGCCGGCCTTGAAAGCGCCATCGACTACACCCTTACCAACGTCTACGCCACGGTTCTTGTATCTGCCGGGAACAATAGCAACAACTCAGCAGCGGATTATACTCCGTCCGATCTCGGGGTAACACGTAAAGGGGTGATCTGTGTTGGGGCAACCAACCCCGCAAACGACCGGGTGCCCAACACCCGGACCGATCCGGATCTATGGGCCCCGGGCCTGAACGTGGAAGCTGCTGACATCAACGGAAACCTCACTACCATGACCGGAACCAGTGCCTCTACCGCCCTCGCTACCGGAGCAGCGCTCATTTATCTCAGCTTAAATCCCGTTCTCACCCCCGCCGATGCTGAGACCGCCCTGGATCTCAGCGCACAGGTAGCAGGAGGGAAACGAATTGTCTTTGTTCCGGATCCCTCATCTCCCGGAGCCGCGGAGGCTCTCAACTACATGGACTACGCAAGTTGGGCCTTTTGGTATGACCTTGATTCAGACGGGATCGCTCCGAACGGAATGGACACTGACCAGGACGGAGATGGCTGGTCCGACAAGGAGGAATACTTTTTCCTCGGATCTGATCCCAACTTAGCGGGCATACCACGGACCCAGAACCTGACAATGGTGGCAAGCTCCCAGTCGTCTGCTTCCTTTGAGTTTTCTCTCTCCTGTCTTCTCTATCAGGACTCGACCCTTTTCGCTCCCTACCACTTACGGGATGGCACTACTCTCTCAATCCGGAAAAGTAGCGACCTGCAAACCTGGGTCGATTGCACGGAGGAGGTCCAGAATCTCCAAAAGACGGGAGAGGAAGGATCGGCAGTAATGATCAGATTCGATAGTGATATTGACCCCTTGGTGAAAACCAGATGCTTCTACCAGATTCTTGTCCACCAATAGGGACCCACCCGCCGAAGCTCCTGGGCTGGATCTTCGCTGGGCTGATGTCCTCGCTCCCGCTCTCCATGGCGGAGGAGCCTCTTGAGGTGGGCGAGCTCCTCGCTCTCGGCAAATTCGAGGAGGCTCTCCCGTTACTGGTGGAACTGGAACAACAATGGCGTGAAGAGGTCCGCACGAATGAAACGAAGGAAGCTCGTCTGACCTGGGCTCTCTCCCTTCAGGGTCGAGGGAGCGTGGAGGCGAGGCTCCAGCAGTTCGACTCGGCCCTCGAGCACTTGCGCCTGGCCAGCGACCTCGCGACCGAAGGCAACTTCGGCCCCGAGACTCTCGCCGGCATTCTCGACGAGCTTGGAAGAGCCGAGGGAAAGTCCGGACTCTATAAGGAAGCCCAGCAATCACTCCTCCGTGCAATCGAGCAGCATGAAAAAGTTGAAGAGTCTGCGAGGGAGCCGTGGCTCTCGGCCAGTCAGAATCATCTCGGCCTGATTTATCTCATCACTGGACGTTATGAAGAGGCCGGTCGGATCTTTCATGAGACTCTGGGCCAAGCTGGAAACAACAGGGATGCTCTCAGGTTCCAGCACGAATGCCTTGGCCGCTACTTCTATGTCATGCGCAGCTATGCCAAGGCTGCTGAGCATCTGGAGCGTGCACGGGAGCATGCTCTTGCAGCCGGAGCCGTCAGGAAAGAACACCCCGATGTTGTAAGCCTTACAGGACAGATCGGCCTTTCCCTGCTACGACTTGGGGCCCCGTCCTTTGAACTGGCACGCGTTTACCTCGAGGAAGCAACCCTGCTCACCAGGAAAATGAACCGCTCCCGACTGAATGACCTGACTCTTGCATCTCATCTCTCCAACCTCGGCACCCTTGAACTGGAGGATCGCCAACCGGCCAAAGCCCGAGATCTGTTCCGGGAAGCTCTGACAATCTCGCTCGAATTACTGGGCGAACAGCACCCATCGCTTGGCCCCTACCACACCAACCTCGGCTTCGCACACCAACAACTCGGGAAACATCTGGAGGCGCAACGCCATTACCGCAGATCGGCCGACCTTTACCGTGAATCGGTAGGCATGCACCATCAGGCTTATATCGAGTCCGAACTCAATTATCTGGAGAGTCTTTTCCGTTCAAACTCCCCACCAGGTGTCCTTGCGGAAAAAACCGAAGAGCTCACCAGTCACGCTCTAGGGCTCTTCGATGATATTATCTCCTTCGGAACCGAGCGCCAGCGCCTCAACTGGCTGCGCGAGAATCATCTTCTTACTGTTCCATGCTCACAGGGGCAGGACCCTGAATTTATCTCCAATACCATCCTCCAGACAAAGGCCCGTATCATCGACAGCCTCCTGCAGGAACAACAGCTATCCGAGAGCAACCCGGAACTCGCCCGTCTACGGATGGATTTTGAAGAGAAGCAGAGAGAACTTGATGACCTCCTTTTCCGAAACGAAGACCAGAACAGGGTCTCCGCCGTTCATGATGAGATCACCTCCCTTGAGACACGGCTCAGAACTCACTCTACCATTTCCGCCGTGGAAAACGCCCCAGTCATCTGGAAGGACGTTCAGGCAAGCCTCCCTCCCGGCTCTGCCTTCGTCGACTATGTCCGCTTCACCGACCTTGATAAACCAGCGTCTGATAATCTTTCCTACGGAGCGGTCCTGATTCTCCCGGAGGGACCTCCGCAATGGATTCCCCTGGGGACGAGCAGAGATCTCACGATCTGGCTCGGCGTGATGAAGAGCCGCCTTCACTACCGGACTCAGCTTCTCGGAATGGAGCAGCCCCCCCCCACTCCCCCCTCTCTCCGCCTACGTTCAGCTCTCAAGCGCCTCCACGACCTGTTCTGGGCCCCCGTTGCTGCCTGCCTCCCGAACGGAATAGAGACGGTGGGAATCTCTCCCGATGCTGAGCTTAACTTCGTCTCTTTTGCGGTCCTCATGGACGAGAGCGGTCAATTGCTGGCACAAAAATACCGGCAATTGGTTTACTACGCCAGCGCACGGGATCTTCTGGTTGAGCGCGAGGGCCCCTCTCTCCGAGAGGGAGCCTGGTCCTTGGTTGGGGTCCCGGAATTTGAGGAGCAAGCCCCCCTGCTGGATGCAAAAGACCACACCTCAGACCAGCTCAGTGAGATTGTTCTCCAGACCATTGATGCACTTCCGGATATCCCCGGGGTCCGGAAAGAGCTGAATATGCTGGAAAAAATCATGCCCTCGAATGCGGCCTCTCGCAAACTTACCAATTCCAGTGAGCAGGAACTTCGCAACATATCCAGCAGCCCCGTCGTTCTTCACCTTGCCACCCACGCTTTTCTTCTACCCGCCTCCGAGCGAACGACCCTCAACGAGTTGCAGGATTACGACCAGGCACCGGATCACTTCTACCGGAGTGGCCTGGTTCTTACCGAAGCAAAAAAGGCCCACTCCCAGCGCTCTCATGGAGTAACAGTACCCTTCGACCGGGACGGAATCCTCTTCTCGAATGAGGTGAGAAGACTTCCCCTTGCAAAAACTCGTCTGGTAACGCTCTCCTCGTGCGATTCCGGCATGGGAGAATCGGTTCGAGGAGACGGGGTCCTAGGTCTCAGGCGAGGTTTTTCCCTGGCGGGAAGTTCCGCGATCCTCCTCAGCCTCTGGCCTGTTTCGGACGACAGCACCCCGGACTTCATGAGGGAGATGTATCAATTATCCCTGGCTACTGACCAGATCGGTCAAGCCGTCTGGGAGACCCAGAAACGCAATCTCACTGGTGTCGACACTGCCGATGATGATGCTCTTGAGGAGGCGGTCCTTCGCTATGGTTGCTTTGTCCTCTGCCAACGAGGCCCCATCAAGGCCACGGTCACGATGCCGGAATTCAAGGAGCCCTCGCCGACTCGATGGGCCTTCGCGCTAGTGGTCATGGCGGTAATCGTGTTTCTGGCGACAAGAAAATGGCAGAGAGCCTAATCTCTCCCCACCCGTATCGGCATCCGGAACTTGATAACTGAAAGCTGAGATTAGAGGATACCGGCATGTTCCTCCTCTATCGGACCCCATCTGGAATACAGCTCGCTCATGAGCACACCCTGCGTGATGTTGTCCTGTGCATCGACGACGTATTCCGCTCCTCTGAACCCCTCGCTGTCCTCCAGCAGGCCTGGGAGAAGGGGGAGAACTCAGCCGCGAAACCTCCTCACCTGCTGGCCCCCGTAGGATCCCAGGAGGTATGGGCTGCAGGCGTTACCTACTATCGTAGTCGCACCGCTCGGATGGAAGAGAGTGAGCAGGCAGGAGGCGAAAGATTCTATGATCTAGTCTACGATGCAGCTCGCCCGGAACTGTTCTTCAAGGCTACTGCCCGGCGGCTACAGAATCCAGGAGGGGCAGTAGGGATCCGCTCAGACTCCACATGGAATGTCCCCGAGCCTGAACTGACTCTTGCCATTAACAGGGAGGGCCTGGTCTTTGGCGCAACGATTGGCAATGATATGAGCTCACGGTCTATTGAAGGAGAAAATCCCCTCTACCTGCCCCAGGCAAAAGTTTACACCGGATCAGCCTCTCTCGGCCCTTGCCTTCTGGTTGGCGACCTGCCCGGACCGGAAACCGAAATCAGTCTCAGCATCTCAAGGAACGGAGAAGAGGCGTTTCATGGGACAACAGCGCTCTCCCAACTGAAGCGCAGCTATGAGGAACTCGCAGGTTTTCTCTTCCAGGAAAACGATTTCCCTGACGGCGCCCTGCTGATGACCGGCACTGGCATCGTTCCCGATCATCCCTTTACCCTCCAGCCCAGTGATCACATCCGGATATCAATCTCCGGCATAGGAACTCTGGAAAATACCGTCGCGATGGCTAGCGACATCCAGTCATCCGGGCAGAGATAAATCGCTATTTCGCGACCTGTATCCCATCATCCCTTAGCCCATATCGACAGGTTTCGGATCGAAGCACCGGGAACGCCTTCGCAACACAGATCAAAACACAGCTGTCCGCCCGCACTCCTCACAATGTCTAATCCGATTCTTGATTCTGCTAACGAGGAAATCTTTACCGTCAGGACCACTGCGTCCGGCCCCACTGGGGCGCTCCCCTTTACGGGCTCGTTCCTGCAGGACTCCCCCAGCGGTGACGTTTTCGGCTGGACGCAGGATGCCGGAATGGGGTGGGACCCCTCCTCGCTTGGAAATCCTGAATTCCTCATGCTCTCAACCTCTGGTGGCATCCGTAAACCTGATGGTACTCCTACCGCACTCGGCCTGCATACTGGTCACTGGGAAGTATCTCTCCTGATGGAAGAGGCCGCTGAAGTCTTCAAGTCTGCAGGTGCAATTCCATTCGCAGTGTTTTGCAGCGACCCCTGCGACGGTCGTTCGCAGGGAACTACCGGAATGTTTGATTCCCTCGCCTATCGGAATGATGCGGCCACCGTCCTTCGTCGCCTCACGCGCTCACTACCAACCGCCAAGGGAATGCTGGGGGTGGCAACCTGTGACAAGGGATTACCCGCCATGATGATGGCTCTTGCTGGTAATGGTCACCTGCCCGGTATTCTCGTGCCCGGAGGAGTCACCCTCCTCTCTGAAGAAGGAGAGGACCTTGCCAAGGTGCAGTCCGTGGGCGCCCGGTTTGCTCATAACGAAATCGATCTCCAGGCGGCCTCGGAAACCGCCTGCCGCTCCTGTGGCTCACCGGGAGGAGGGTGTCAGTTCCTTGGCACCGCCGCCACCACCCAGGTCGTCGCAGAAGCCCTCGGAATGACCCTGCCTCATTCTGCCCTTGCACCCAGCGGATCAGAAGCATGGAGAGACATGGCTCGGCGCTCTGCCCTCGCCCTCCTGAACCTTACCAGAAACAAGACCCCGCTCTCTTCTATTCTCACAGAAGCCTCCCTCCACAATGCCATGGTCCTTCATGCTGCGTTTGGAGGGTCGACTAACCTGATCCTGCACATTCCTGCCATCGCTCATGCTGCGGGCTTACCCCGACCCACGGTAAAAGACTGGCAGCGCATCAACCAGAAGGTGCCACGGCTGGTGGACGCCCTGCCGAATGGGCCTCATGGCTACGCGACGGTACAGGTTTTTCTCGCTGGAGGTGTCCCCGAAGTCATGCTCCATCTGAGAGATCACGACCTCCTGAAGCTTGAGGCTCCGACCGTCTCGGGGAAAACTCTGGGCGAAAATCTGCACTGGTGGGAACAATCCAAGCGACGCCGGATCTACAAGGAGAAGCTCATGGCCTTGGACAGAATTGACCCCGGGGATGTGATCAAGGCTCCCAGCGAAGCCTTTCCAAGCACAGTGACCTTCGTTCAGGGCAACCTCGTTCCAGAGGGCGCCGTAGTCAAGAGTACCGCCATCGCTCCTGAGCTTCTGGATGAGAAAGGTGTTTTTCTCCACGAGGGCCCCGCCCGGGTCTTTGTCTCCGAGGAGAGCGCCATCGCTGCCCTGAAGTCCACCGGGGAGGACCGGGTGCAAGAGGGGGATGTGCTGGTCCTTGCCGGACTAGGGCCTCTAGGGGCCGGCATGCCGGAAACCTACCAAGTAACCTCCACTCTTAGATATGCCTCCGTCGGAAAAAACGTTGCCGTCCTTACAGATGGTCGCTTCTCGGGAGTCTCCACAGGTCCGTGCCTAGGTCATGCTTCTCCCGAAGCGCTGGCCGCTGGGCCCCTCGGCAAACTACGGAATGGAGACCCCATCCGAATTCATATCGATACCCGGAAGCTGATTGGCACGGCCGACTACATGGGCGACCAGAAGGAATTTCTCAGCCGGGAAATTCATCCCGACCTTGCTCCCGACCCCCGCCTTCCCGATGACACCAGACTCTGGGCTGCCCTTCAGAACGCCTCGGGCGGATCATGGGGAGGATGCGTCTACGATGTTGATGAGATCATCAGGCGCCTCTCGGATTAGTAATTAAAGATCGATCCCCCTCGAGTTACTTACCATCGGTTCCCGCCGGCCGATAGAACCAGCTGGGAAAAGGAGCACCCTTTCCCCCATCGATCTTACGGTGGTAGAACTTACTCCCGCGATCTCCAAGGAGGGGAATGGACATCCCAGAGGTTGCCTCTAGCTGGGCAAAGAGCCTCTTGTTCATCGCTTCCGCCTCCACCTGGTAGGCTGGATCATTGATCAGGTTCTTCTGCTCCCGGGGGTCACTCTCCAGGTCATAGAGTTCGTCCACATCCCAGACCCCATGGTAGCGGATATACTTGAAGCGCTCTCCCCGGAGGGCGTGCATGGTGGGTGTTTGAGGATAATTTCGTTCCCAGTAGTACTCATAGAGAAGTTCCCGCCTCCATTCGACCTTCTCCCCGGAAGCAGACTGCTTTGCGAGAGGAAGGAAGTCTCTTCCATCCATGAAGTTCGGCACGGAGCTCCCTGCCACTGTCAGGAGCGTTGGAGCCACATCAATATTAGCCACCATTTCCTGCACTTTCGCTCCGGACTTCAAACCTCCGGGCCAGCGAGCAATCATGGGAATGCGCATGGACTCCTCGTAAGCACACCGCTTGTCGATCAGGCCATGCTCTCCAAATAAAAAGCCGTTATCTCCCATATAAATAATCAGAGTATCATCCAGCACTCCCCCTGCATCCATCGCTCCTACCAGCCTCCCGACACTTTCGTCCACCGCCACAATCGTCTCGCAATAACGCTTGTAGTACTTCTCGAGGTCGAGATCCATGTAATAGGCAAACTCAACTCCGTGACGCGAATTGCGCTGGTTCTTTACCCAGCGGGGCACATCACGAAAGGCCTCTGGCTTATCTACCCAAGTTAACGGAGGCTGGAAAGGCGCCTGCTTATACTTGAAGGCATGCCTGTTGGGCGGAAGGAAGTCGGCATGTACGGCCTTATGTGACACATACAGGAACCAAGGCTTGCGGTCCTCTGTCTCCTCCGCGGCCCCATCAACACGCGGCCGCATCCACTCCAGGGCGTAGTTCGTGAGCTCGTCTGTAATGTATCCCTTTTGCGCTACCCGTGTTCCATTCACGTTGAAACCAGTCCGGTTGGCCTGTGGCACATAACGCCCCTTAACCTTCAGCCCCTTGTCAAACGGCCAGTAGACTCCCTGTCCCTTGAAGCTTACCCAGTGATCAAAGCCCCGCTGCTTTTCATCGGTATCTCCCATATGCCACTTTCCGATAAAAGCAGTCTCGTAGCCCGCCTTCTGCAGGAGCTCAGGAAAGAAGACGAGATCCTTCCGAACTGGATGGTAGTTATCCACCACCCCATGGTTGTGCGCATAGCGCCCCGTGATAATGGAGGCCCGGCTCGGCGAACACAGAGAGGTCGTCACAAAGGCATTCGTAAAATCCACTCCCTCCTGAAGGAGCCGGTCCAAATTGGGGGTTTCGAGGAAAGGGTGCCCCTTTGCGCCAAGAGCATCCCACCGGTGATCGTCGGTAAGAATAAGCAGGATGTTAGGTCGCGTCGCTCCCAGCCCTGCCGGGCAGACTAAAAGGCCAAGAAAGAGGAGAAGGAATTTCATAGCGTACTTGTCGAATAACGCGAAATCGGGGCTATGGGGATTTTTTCAACGATTCAAGCTGCCCCAGGGCATCACCCGCCCATTCCTTCCAGCTCTTCTCGATCTTGTCCTTGTCCGGCTTTCCATCACTGACCGTGAGCAGGTAGGACTCCGTGATCTGCTCTCCCGGCTTGATCTCCCAGGCCTTTTCCTGAGTTGGAACGACATTAAAGAAAATCGCTCCATTGTGACTGCTCGGGGGCCAAGTTCTCAAACGCTGAGGAAAATCCCGGTTTTCCGGATGGATCATCACCGTAAGGGTGGCAAGCCCCTTGACTGTCGGCCCCCACATTGCCACCCAACTGGCCCGGGTAGCGTGACTGTTGGTGCGGTCCAGCCCCTCCGAAGTAAGATAATCACTGTTAGTTCGGTCCCAGTGATGCGGCGCTCGATAGGCTAGGCCACCCCCGTAGCGATAGGCGGGAAGAATCAGGCTCTCGCTACTCACATTGGTCTGCTTGATTCGGTATTCAACCCGGTTCTCTCCGTCCACATACTCCACCCGAATCCCGAACTGCTCCTTGAGAACTATGGTCTCCTTCTTGTCCTGTCCCTTGTAAGCTACCTGCTCCTGCTCCACTACAAACCCAACCGAAGAATCCTTGTCTGAGCTCTCCTTGAGAAAAAGTGTCTTCACGTAACGAACTCGCCCAGTCCTGCCTCTGAGGTTCCAGAAATCAGGAGTATCCTTCCCGTGCTTGGTTTTAACCCAGGCATGCCAGAGCCCGAGGTGATGATAATGATCCGAAGGATGAATCCCGGTGATGGGCTCCCCATTTGGAGCACACAGAGGGTGAATAAATCCACTCCGCTTATAAATGGGATCGGCCTTCTCCGGTGGAGGCACCTCCGCCTTGTGATAAGTCAGCACCATTATATCACCCCTTGTGATCGTAATGGCCTTGTCTGTTTCAATCACCTGCAACCTTTCCGCCCCGCAGAGAGGACTAGTCAGGATAAATCCCAGGAAAAGGAATCGTAGATACTCAGATTTCATGATGGACCACCAAACCCAATTCTGAATCCCTCGTCAATATTGCCTGAGGATATGACTGCCTCAATTGAATGAAAAACTGGTTGAGACACGCTGGCAGGCTTGACACCCCTCATTATAACTCAATGGCAGATGGACTCACAGGCGCCGCACCAGAGAGATCATTCCGGGGAGCCCTGCCTCCATGATTGCGTCTACCGCGGATGGCCTTAGGGTTGCGGGTCTTGAACATTCTTATCGTGTCTCCCGGCTCCCTGCACAACGGGAATGCCAGTAGTGCAATACGCTGGGCCTCTGAACTCTCGGCCCTCGGTCACGAAGTCCGGATTGCCTCTGAATGGGATGGAAAAAATGTTGATCTCCTGATCGCCCTCAACGCAGAGAAGAGCCACCGTGCCGTGGCTGAATGCCATCAACACGGCCATACACCAATCGTCGTCGCCCTCACGGGGACCGATCTCTACCCCAGCCTCTCGCCAAACTCTCTTTCCTCTCTCCAGATGGCTGACCTTATCGTGGTTTATCAGGACAAAGCGCTCGCCCGTCTCCCTGAACATCACCAGACCAAGGCTCGTGTTATCCCCCTCTCTGCCCCCGACCATCCCGCCCTGAGGGGAAGCAACCAACGGAGTGGAAACGACTTTTTGGTATGTGTAGTCGGCCACCTTCGAGCGGTGAAAGACCCTATGCGCACTGCCCGGGCCTCCAGGCTCCTCCCTCCTGCCTCAAGAATCCGTATCCTTCACGCCGGATCCAACCTGGAGGAACAATTTGCTGCTGAGGTCGAGCGCGAGGAGGCCGAAAACCCGCGTTACAAGTGGCTTGGGCCCCTCGAAACAGAGGAGGCCTTCCGACTCATCGCTTCCAGCGACCTCTTCGCTCTCACCTCCTTGCAGGAAGGGGGAGGGTGCGCCATGAACGAGGCCGCCGCCGCACAAATCCCGATAGTGGCCTCCCGTAACGATGCCTCCACCAGCCTGCTGGGGGAGGACTATCCGGGACTTTTCCCCTTTGGCGATACGGAAGCACTCAGCATCCTCCTCCATCGAGGCGAATCTGAACCTCACTTCTGCAGTCAGCTCCTCGAAAATGCCGCGAGTCACCTGAGAAACTACCGGTGTGCCTCGCGCAACGGAAGCTGGAGCAGCATTCTCGAGGAGTTGTTTCCCACCGCTTCCGTCTGATCAACTCAACCCGAGGCCTGACCTCGAAGAGAATAGCCATGCCACACCGTCAAGGCTATCCAAGGAAGTGTCTCTCCCTAATTACCGGAAAATCCCTCCTGCTCCGCCGCAAGGATCCAGATATAGGTCCCCACCACAGCCTCCCCACAAATGACTGGAAGATTGGCCGCGTAAACCACATTTTCAAACGCCCGCAGGAACCTCCGCCAACTCGCATACTCCTTGGAAAGCTGAAGGTCGCGATCGCTAAGTTTGGAGCGCTCTGCCCTCAACTTTGACCACTCCTCAAACCTTGGGTGCTCCTCAACCGCTGATACGAATTGGCTTTGCCTCTTCGCTTTACTGAGGAGGCGTACCGCTCCCGGGCTGTGCCTGTTCTCGAGAGCCGGCCAACGATTTCGGAGATCTCTCGAAATCACGCCCCGCGCCGAATCGAACTTCTTTTTATGCGCTTTTTTCTCCTCCTCTACCTTCCGGATCTTTTTGGCTAAAGCTGAAACTCCGTCCCGCGCCTGTGTCCCGCGATTTTCCCCTTTCAGGTTGAGACGCCTGGAGAGCCCTTCTAGGACCGCTCGGTCTACTTTGCCGGCTCGCTCCAGAATAACCGAATAGGGAGTTTCCAAGCCCAGCAGTTCCTTATCTTCTTCTTTTTCGGAACGAAGACGGCTGTGGACCCGCAGGAAAGCTCCGCTCGTCTTAACCGGAATATCGATATTGCGGGAAGTTAGAATGGCGTAAGCGTGCGCCTCCTCGAATGAGATCTTCCCATTCCCATCATAATCGCAGTGACCCACCGGTTCCTCCATTCGGGTTTTGCCCCGCAATGCCGCCCAGAAGTGACTGCTGAATTCGTCATAGTTTGCTTCATTCACATCCGGGGTGCATCCCGCGGCCTCTCGGTCACAGACCGTGGCAAAGAACCCACAGAGACGGCGATCAATACTGTCCTTCTTCTCATTATTCTCATCAAAGATGAGGTGGGAGAATCCTCCCGCATAGCACTGGACCATCACAGTCATCACCCCGACCCCCTCGGGGAGATTTGCGATCCAACCAGCAAGGCGGGACGCTTCAAGGGTCTGGCGATTCCACATCCAGATCTTCGTGTTGAACTTGTTGTCCTTGTTTCCACTTCGACCCCCATGGGAGGTCACGTAAAGGATGAGGCGATCCCCGGACTCAAGCGTTGACCCTTCCTCCTCAAACCACCGCTCAACCGCATCGGGGCTTGAAAGATCCCGGGTATTCTTCAGCTCATTATTACGATACTGATTCGTAATGCCCCTCTCTGATCCAAACAGCCCCGCCATGTAAAGATTAGCTCGGGGAACTTCTCCCCCTTCCGGCTCAAACTGAAGATCAGGTAAGGGCGAATTTCCATCTGCAAAATACAGGTCGTGCCTGATATCGCCTCCCAACTTCTCGGCCCGGAGCTTCTCGAAAAAAATCACATTCCGCTCCAAGGAGGCCTGATTGCCAGCCGGAGAATAACCTCCCCCGATGGTCAGGACGTGATCGCGGGCGGACAAATCGCCGATTGTGGTCAGGGCGAGGAACACGGAGCAGAGTAAATATACAAAAGAACGTCGCTGCATGACTAAGTGAAGCACAGCTTTGGAAGGTTCGCCCGGGATTTTAGCAGAATCTTCTGTGCAGCGGTCAGAGGGGATGCGCTTTTACCAAGCGAGCATGTGACCCTGATTGCATCTGTAGCGAATCTCAGCATGGGACCAGCTCTTAATCTCCGTTCTTGAGTTGCCGGGGATTGAACCCGACCCTGAAGAAATGAAACTCTCTTTTGCCATAGTAGTCCTTCTGGGAATCCTGGCTCATTCATATCTTTTCTCCGAAGGACTGCGCAAGGGCCACGCTCACGACCAGGAGGCGGCGAAGAAGGAGCTGGCCGGACTTCAGGCCGCCACCCCCGACCTCGAAAGCTGGGAAAAGCGCAAGGCGACTGTGAAGGCCGGCATCCTGGCCGGAGCCAAGCTCTCCAACCTCCCAGAACGCACCCCCCTCAATCCACGCTTCGTCAAGAAACGCCTCCACAAAGGCTATCAGGCCGAAAACGTTGCAATCGAAAGCTCCCCTGGATTCTACGTCACCGGCACACTTTACCGTCCCACCGGGTTCAAGGGAAAGCTGGCCGGAATTCTTTGCCCGCATGGCCATGGAGGCCGCTTTCGTGAATCGCGCCAGATCCGTTGCGCGGTCCTCGCCCGGATGGGCGCTGCGGTCTTCCAGTATGACATGATGGGCTATGGTGACTCAAAAGAAGCTGGCTGGAACCACCGGGCTACGCCCGAAATCCTCCGCCTGCAGACTTGGAACAGCATGCGCGCTCTCGACTTTCTTCTCACCCTGCCCAACGTCGATCCCAAGCGCATCGGAATGACCGGATGTTCCGGGGGCGGCACCCAGACCTTTATCCTTTCTGCCCTCGACGAGCGGGTGGCGGTCACCATTCCAGTCTGCCAGGTCTCCGCCCACTTCTTCGGTGGCTGCAATTGCGAAAGCGGGATGCCAATTCACTGGAGCAGAACCCACAAGACCAACAATGTTGAAATCGCCGCCCTCGCCGCCCCGCGTCCGCAACTCCTGATTTCCAACGGCAGTGACTGGACCCTCAACACTCCTAGGGTCGAATTCCCCTTCGTTCAGCACATCTATGAACTCTATGGCGCCCGGGACAGGGTTGCCAATGCCCACTTTCCCGACGAGAAACATGACTACGGACTCTCAAAGCGCATGGCGGCTTACCCCTTCCTTGCGCGATACCTCCAACTCGACTTGAAGGCTGTCACCGCCAGCAACGGGAAGATCGACGAATCCTTCGTAGTCCCTGAAACCCGGGAACAGATGATGGTCTTCAACGGCAAGTATCCAGATAACGCGGTCAAGCCCAACACTCCTCTGCCGTAAGAGCTCCCATCACGCATTCAGGTTGCCTGGCGACTCCGGGCTTGAACTGCTCTTAATGAGTTCCTTGACTCAGAAATCATGAAATTTCGCCTCCTCTGCTGCCTTGTCGCCCTGACCGGTCTCTCTCCTCTCTGTCTCGCCGAGTGGAAGTTCTTCGCGATGGATACCGGTACCCGGGACGGGCAGACCAAGTCCTATGAACAGCAGGCTGCCCTTGTAAAGGAGCTTGGCTTTTCCGGCATCGGCTACACCGGGGCAACCCGC
>JAQWTV010000016.1 GCA_029242545.1 Roseibacillus sp. | reverse complement strand
TGATTTTGGAGCCACGGCCCCTGATCCCCATACCCTGAAGGTGAAACTCAACTCCCCAATCGCCTTCCTTCCCGAGATCACCAAACACTACACCTGGTATCCAGTCCCCAAACACAGCATCCTTGAACACGGAAGAATCGGTGACCGCTTTACCGATTGGACCAAGCCTACGAATATCGTCAGTAATGGGGCCTTCATTCTCACCTCTTGGAAGTTCAATGACCATATCCAGGTAGAGCGCAACCCTCGCTACTGGGACAGCTCGAATGTTGGCCTCAATGGGATCCGCTACCTGCCGATCTCTAATCTCTACACTGAGGATCGGATGTATTTTGACGGCCAGATGCATGTCACCTACTCCCTCGCCCCTGAATTGATAGAATATGCCCGGGAGCGCTATCCTGATCAGGTTCGTAACGAGCTCTACCTGGGAACCTACTTCATTCGGGCCAATGTCACCCGTGAACCCTTTACCGATCCACGCGTACGTATGGCCTTCTCCAAGGCGATCGACCAGCAATCGCTGATTACCAACGTCTTGAAAGGCGGCCAGAAACCAGCAGGAGGTTTAGTCCCTCCTTTTGGTGAATACCGACCAGCCAAGACTATCGGATTTGACCCTGAGGGCGCCCGCCGATTGCTTGCCGAGGCCGGCTATCCTGGAGGAGAAGGAATACCCGAAATCGAGTTCCTTACCACCGACAAGGAGACGTCCAAAGCCAACGCCGAGGCACTGCAGGCGATGTGGAAGGACAATCTCGGAGTGAGTATCCGAATCAAGCAGATGGAGTGGACCTCCTATATTACCACCATGTTTGAAAAGGACTACGGCTTGGCGGCTGGGGGCTGGATCGGCGATTATCTGGACCCGCTGACCTTTTTGGACATGTGGATGAAGGACGGCGGTAACAACCGAACGGGCTGGCATAATGAAGAGTTTGAAGCCCTCCTGAAAAAAGCGGGCAACACGGGTGACCCGCAGGCTCGATACCGGGTACTGGAGGAGGCCGAGGCCTTATTCCTCTCCGAGAGCCCTATCCTTCCCCTCTACTGGTATACACGCAACTATCTCATTCACCCCGACGTCAAGGGCTGGGACCCACTGATCCTGGACAACCATCCCTACAAATTCCTCCAGCTTGACCGAAGCCGGAACCTTTCATTGCAGAACCCCGTTCGCTGATGCTTCGTTTTATTGCCAGCCGACTCCTGCAGGGCCTTTTTGTCCTTTTCGCCCTCTACACGATCACCTTCTTCCTGTCCAAGGCAATGCCGGGAGAACCTTTCACTGGAGAAAAAAATCTCTCCGAGGAATCCAAGTCCTATCAGCGTGCTCTCTACGGACTCGATAAACCCCTTCTTCACCAATATCTCATCTACCCGAAAAACATCATTACCGAGGGCTCATTAGCGATCTCCACCAGCAAGGGCCGGCCGGTCAAGGACATCATCTCCCAGTCCTTCAAGGTGTCGGTCATTCTCGGCCTTAGCGCCCTTGGCATTGCCATCTGCATTGGTGTCCCGATCGGCATCATCTCCGCAGTGCGAAAGAACAGCTGGGTGGACTGGGGGACCATGACCATCGCCATGGTCGGCATCTGTGTCCCGGCATTCACCATTGGTCCCCTGCTGCAAATTTTCATTGCTGCAAATCTCCCGGGAATCAAGGTCGCCGGCTGGGGCAACCCGCAGGACATTCTGCTGCCGGCCTTTACCCTCGGAATCTCCACCGCGGCCTATCTGGCCCGCCTGACCCGTGGTGGAATGCTCGAGATCCTTTCCCAGGATTACATCCGCACAGCACGCGCCAAGGGCATTCCTGCGAGCAAGGTCATCATGCGCCACGCCCTGCGCGGGGGGATCCTCCCCTCCGTGGCCTTTATTGGGCCAGCCTTTGCCGCCTTGATCAGCGGATCCTTCATCGTCGAGACCATCTTCCAGGTCCCGGGCATGGGTCAGCATTTTGTGAATGCCGTTATCTCACGAGATGAATTCCTTCTCCTCGGAGTAGCCCTCTTTTTCGGTGTTTTGATCGTGATCATGAACCTTGCCGCCGACCTCCTGACCGGCATTCTCGACCCGCGGGTACGCATTACCGGAGACTCTTCCAGATAACTAATGACTTCCGCAACCCAAGGCACCGAAGACGCAGAAAGCCAAGGCCGCGACTTGCTAGTCCATGCAGAGCGCGGCTCGTCATTGTGGCGGGATGCCTGGGTTCGCATGGGCAAGAACAGGGTCGCGATTGTCAGCTTGGTGCTCTTCGTCATTACCTGCCTGCTCTGCTTCGGGTTTGCGTGGTTCTGCAAGGACCCCATCCAGCAGGATTTGACCAATAAGTTTGCTTCACCCTCGGGAGAGCACTGGCTGGGAACCGACGCCATGGGGCGGGACCTGTTTTCCCGCATCCTCTACGGCGGGCAGGTATCTATTCTCGTTGGCCTAGTCGCCACCTTTGTAGCCGTCACCATCGGTGTCGCCTACGGCGCGATCTCTGGATTCTATGGGGGCCGCGTTGATGCACTCATGATGCGCACCGTAGATACTTTGCTCTCAATTCCTTTCCTGATGGTCGTCATCGTCCTTCAAGCGGTGCTCTCAGAGTGGTCGGGAAATGCCTCAAAATGGATTGTCGATACCTGGGGCTGGAGCAAGGAGTTCACCAACAGGGCCACCAATGTCCTTCCGCTCTTCTTTGCCCTCGGCCTGTTCGGCTGGCTGACACTGGCCCGCATCGTCCGGGCCCAAGTGCTGAGCATCAAAGAGCGGGAATTTGTCGAGGCCGCTACCTCCCTCGGCTTTTCCAAGCTCCGGGTGCTCTTCCGTCACATTATTCCCAACACGCTCGGACCGACCGTAGTCTACGCGACCCTTACCGTTCCTGGCTTTATCATGTATGAGGCAACTCTTTCCTACCTGGGCCTCGGGGTGGAATCACCGAACAGTTCGTGGGGAATCCTCATCAAGGAGGGCGCCAACTATCTCGAGACCAACCCTCAACTTCTCATCCTACCCGGCATCTTTTTCACCCTGACTCTCTTCGCCTTGAACTTCCTTGGCGATGGCCTGCGCGACGCCTTGGACCCCAAGGCCTCCAAGGATTAGATTCCACAATCCTCGCGAGATCATTCTCACGTCCTCGGCGAGGCGTCTGACAGGGAGGCCGTTGTCAACAAACCGGCCTCCCTGAATGAGAAGAAGCCCTCATGATTCTCGGCAGGTCGTCCGATAATTATGTGATCAAGAAAGTCGACTCCTAGAAGGCCTGAGGCACGAGCGACCCGCTCAGTCAGCTTCAGGTCAGCTCCGCTCGGGGAAGAATCTCCTGAGGGATGGTTATGAATCAGGACAAAGCCATAGGCCTTATGGAGAACAACCGGATGCAGGATATCTCTCGGGTGTGCAACTGTCTCACTCAAGCTCCCCTCGGTGAGAACAAGCGATCGGGTAATCCGCAAGCGAGCATCGATCAGAGCAATCCGGAGTGTCTCGTGCTGGAGGTGTCCGACCTGAGGAAAGAAAATCTCGAAAACAGCCCTCGGGCAATCCAGTTGCTTTAGAACCATTTTCTCACGGGCAACCCGTGCTCCCAATTCAAATGAGGCTACCAGTTGGGCGGCCTTGGCTATTCCCAGACCATGGTGGCTGCACAGTTGCGTCACGCCAAGACCTCCGAGGGCCATAAGACTCCCGTATTCGTCCAGCAACTTTCGACCTAGATCAACCGCACTCTGACCCTTGACCCCCACTCTAAGGAACACCGCGACCAACTCCTCATCGGTCAGAACCTCTGGTCCCGCCGCTTCCATTTTTTCCCTGGGCCGCGCGCCATCGGGAAGGTCATTAATCGCCACCTCACAATGGCAGCCTAGGGATGTTCTTTTGAACAGTTAATTATCCTGTGTTTTGCAGCTGCAATTTGCCTCTCATGCAGCATCTCCACCCCATTCAGGGGATCCTACTCATTTCTGGAACCACCAGACGTCACTCTGCAACTTCCCCGCCGGCGGAATCATCGTCCCCTTCGCCCGCTTCCGAGGCAGGCTCGGCAGATACCTCCGAGGGCTCCTGCTCATCAGAGTCGGCGGGATCCATATTCTTGGAGTTGCGCGTATAGGCAGCACCGCTTTGCTCCTCCACCCAGGAGTTGAAGGCACTCTTGCCCACGATTTCCATTATTCCAACCATGTCCCCATGTCCCTCTCCACACAACTGGGCACAGACCACACTGGTCTCCAGCGTCTTGAGGGGACGAAACCACATGGGAATATCGGTTCCGGGTATGGCATCCTGCTGAATCCGCATGGGCACAATAGCATAGCCGTGAATCACATCCGTAGATGTTATCTGGAGAATTGCCGGCTCCAATACTGGGAGCTTGAGAATCGGTGAAACAAAGTCGTCCCAGCCATTTGGGTCTTCCGGGTCGATACAGGGATCCCCAGCCCTTTCCACCAAGTGACGGTCAATCCTTCCGAATTTCCCGTCCAGTCCAGGATAGTGGTAGTTCCAACCGAACTGATATCCAATCACCCTGACCCGAACTGGGTCCTGTGCCTGAATGTCCTCGAACCGGTCGGTCCTTTCTGCCCAGAGAGGAAAAGCAAACCCGAGTAGAAGCACCGCCTCGAAGATCGCTACTCCGACCTCGAGGTGAGTGGTGACGTGGTTCTGCACCCCATGATAGGACGCCTTGGGATTCCTCTTGCGCCAGAACCTCCAGCACGCGAGCAGGAAAAACCCCGTCCACCCTACAAAGAGCGCCAGCATGAACCAGTGAACAAGATCAATCAGGTGGTCGACACTTCCTCCGTGTTCCGAAAAATTTTCCGGAATACCTAGGTATTCAACGATGGTCTTGGCGAGAATCGGCATGGGTGCTCAAGTTGTATAAACGAAATTTAAAATGCCCCTCTAGTCGGCATACTTGGGGTCCAGCGCTTCCCGCTCACGTCGTACGATTCGAACCATGCAGACCCCTGTTGCTCCAAGCACAGGAATAACCGTTGCCAGCAGGAAAAATATGGACCAGCCCGCAGCATCACCCCCACCTTCCTGAAAGGACTTGGCACAGGTGGTGCAGGCGATGTGGAGGGATTCAGGAAGCATGACTTGGATGGTTTGATCTTAGAGAATTAACTTTCGTGCCTTCCGGTAAAAGTAGACCCCATAGACAGGAAATCCAATCGTTCCTGCTATTCCGGCCACCATTAGAATGGGACGAATGACTCCTACCGTGACCGGAGCAAGGAAAAGAGCCCAACCCGTCAGGAAGAGACTGAGAAGGGTCGTCACGATGACGAAAACGATATGAAATCCGCGAAGTGACATTGCTGTTTTAGTCTGAGGTAATTGGTTTCTCGGGGTTGTAAAACCGATCCCCCTCGACGGTGTTGCCATACTCAATCGGATCTACGAAGGCCCAACCCGTCAGAAAAAACAACACGATGCCCATTACCGCGGCGATCAAAAGAACGACGTAGATCGTCTTTCTCTCATGGTTGAGGTGCATGAAGATCGAGGCCACGAGACTGGCTTTGAAGGTGGCAATGAGGAGACCAATGATCGCGTCTCTCGAGTCAAAGCCATGGTCGCCGAAATCCAGCCACGGCACAGTTGCCACTGCAACCGTCACCACTGTGAAAACGAACAGGATGAGGCCTATCAGTAGATACTGCTTCTTTGCCTTCTGGATTGCTTCAGGTGTGTCAGCCATGGGCGATACAGGGGTTACATGAGGTAAAGGATTGGGAACAGGAAGATCCAGACCAGGTCAACGAAATGCCAGAAAAGCCCGCCCACCTCTACCCGGTTGGCAAGCCATTCCGGATTTCGACGATACAGGCCCTTACTGAAAAAGAGGTAATAGCCCAGCACGATAGCTCCTCCAATCACGTGGAGACCATGTAAGCCCGTAATGGTGAAATATACGGCGTAATAGGTGTTCCACTTCGGCGTGAACATCGATTGCAATGCCACCTTCTCGTGAGGAATCTCAAGTTCTGGAAACGCGTGCAAGTCATGGATTTCCTCATCCTTGTGGTTAGGGCCTGCAAATCCATTCCAAAACTTCGGGCGAAGCTCATCGTAACCAGGATCACCGGGCCGGAGAGGGCGTCCCTCCTGCTGATCTGCTCTCGCATAATGAACCAGATCCTGCCAAGCAACCCGGTAACGGTCAGTTTCCGTAGGGACTCGCTTGGGATTCCCCTCCTTATCTCTGCCATAGTCTTCGAGAAGCTTCTCCTCGAGAGCGGCGATTCGGGCCTTATGGCTCTTCCAGATCCTTTTGTAGTATTTGTGATTCTTGTTTCCTTCAGAGAAAATCCAACTCTTCTCGATCACTTCTAGGGGCTCTTTCCCGGCCTCTTCTGCCTTCTGGACCATCCACCGCAGATCGATGGCATCGACCGCAAGAATAAGAGAACTATCCATTAGTCCTTGCGCTGACCCTTCACCCTCACCTGCATTAAAGGAGGTGTCGTCCCTGAGCTCAGCTTTCCCCTCCTTCGCCTTGACTGGCCGCTTGACCCAGCCCCTGCTGATCACGATGGGCTGGGGAGGATCCATCTTGAAGGAAAGAGTAGAGATTACCGACATTACTTTGCTACCCGCAGTGCAATTCCCCTCAGAGTCAAACTGTTCATCGAGTTGGGTGGCCGCATCAATCTTTGTATCAGGCGCCTGCTCCCAGTATTTATCATCTGGGCGCTCGGCTTTCACCTTTTCCCAATTGTCTTTCAGAATCGCAGTCCTCGCCGCCGCATTATGAGACCGACCTCCAACGTAGGCTGCCCTCGCCTTTTTAATGAGATCGTAACTGAGAGCCGTCCTCGCGGGAATGAAGAGAGAGCTCTCTCCAAATTTGCGCTCCACCTTGTCCTCCGCGTTGGCATACTTAGTTACCAGCGCCGCCTCTTTACTGGCGCGCTCCTTACTTGAAAGCGGGGCATCTTCCGTCCCGGCGTAGTCTTCAATACTCCCATAAAGAAAGAGATTCTCAGCGGTGAGGAGTTGGGCCTTCCTCTTGGCAGCCTGCTCGAGCACCGCTTCAACCCACGGCTCGTGGGCCCTTGCTACCGAGAAATCAACTGTGTCAGGTTTGAAGAGAATCGCGTTGGCCTTGAATGGTTTCTCACCGGAACCACCCATTTTCTTCGCCTTCGCCTTAGTGTCGGCATGAATAAGTTTACCGTCATCTCCGATCGCAGCGTAGTGCGCATGCCCCTCAATAATCGCAAAGTCATCCATCCGGACGGCCTGGTGCTCCAGCTTCGCCTTATACTCAATCCCCTTGAGAACCATGAACATCCCCGCACAAGCGATCGTAATGCCCATGTAGATCTGGAATTTTCGCCATTCCCTCATCTTGAGGGCAGCCCACGCAAAGACCACGGTCACAGAAGACCCGATCAATACAAACGTATTGATTAGTCCAGGCACGATTGGCAGCGCCCGCTCCGGCCAAGGATAGTCCGCATAAATCCTCAGAAAGACATAGCCTGAGAAGAGTCCGCCAAACAGCATCACCTCGGACGCCAGAAAGAGCCAGATTCCAACCTTTGAGTTGAAAAGACCGGTGTCTTTACGGGCAGTGACTGTATATGGAATCTCCATGATAGAAGGATTTGAAAATCTTTAGGAAACAGGCGAGGTCTTGGGCTCTTGGGCTGGCTTGTTCCTTTTCGGTTCCTCCCACTGAGGGAAGAAATCACCCTCATGATCATCTCGGCTGTATTCATAGGGGCCCCGGTAAGCTGCGACATCAAAAGTGAAGTTCCCGTGCGGCGGAGGCGTAGGCGTGGCCCATTCCAAGGTTGTCGCATCGTAAGGGTTGTCATTTTTGATCTTTTTCCCTGCGAACATACTCACGAAGAAGTTGATGCAGAACGGAATTTGGGCCAAGGCGAGCGCGAAGGCCCCGAAGCTCATCACGGGATTGAGGTGAATCCACTCCGCGACGGTATTACCAAACACGTTCGCACTGTCAGCAGCCTTGGACAGATAGGCGTCTCCCCCATTATACCACCGCCGGTGAAATCCAGCCATGCCCTGGATGAGCATTGGGAAAAAGAGCACATTCATAAAGACCAGAGAGGGCCAAAAATGAAGGTGTCCGAGGAAGGAATTCATGTGCCTCCCGGTAACCTTCGGGAACCAGTGATAGAGACCTCCGAACAGTCCAAAGAGAATTCCTGGTGCGACCACGTAGTGGAAGTGCCCAATTACATAATAGGTGTCGTGCAAATGCAGATCAACCAGGTTGAAGGCTAACGGAAGACCGGTCAGCCCTCCTATCCCGAACATCGGAAGAAAGGCCGCGGCCCAGAGCATCGGCAGATTAAACCGGATCGAACCGCCCCACAGGGAAACGATCAGTGAAGTCAGTAAGATCACCGATGGCACAGAAATCAATACAGTCGTGGTTTGGAACCACGTGGAGATTACCGGCCCCATCCCAGTGAGATACATATGGTGAGCCCAGACGATGAAACTGAGGAAGCCGAGGATGACTATCGACCACACCATGGGCTTGTAGCCCCAAAGAGGCTTTCGAGTGTTGACTGGTATGATTTCCGCCACACAAGCAATAGCGGGGAGAAGAAGGACATACACCTCTGGATGTCCGAGGAACCAGAACAGGTGCTGATAGAGAAGAGGACTGCCCCCTCCAGAAGCTTCGATCACCCCGGCTGTAGAGGTATAAAGACCACTGGGCGTGAAGAAACTGGAACCGACTGTCCGGTCCATCAACTGCATGATTGCTGCCACCTCAAGAGGAGGAAAGGCAAGTAGCAGAAGGAAGCCGGTAACAAGCATGGCCCAGCAGAAAAAGGGCATCCGCATCCATGTCATCCCCTTTGCTCGAAGGTTGATGAGAGTGGTGAGGAAGTTCACTGCACCAAGAAGAGAGGACGAAATCAGGAATACCATTCCCAATAGCCACTGGGTCTGGCCCGCGAGAAATTGATTCACAATCTGACCATCCGCAAAGTTCGCCAGGGGCGCGTAGTTCGTCCACCCTGATTTTGCTGCTCCGGACTCCATGAAGAAACTGGCGCACATGGTAAGCCCTCCAACAAGGTAGAGCCAGTAGCTCACCATGTTGAGCTTCGGGAAAGCCATGTCGACGGTCCCAATCTGCAGCGGCGTAACGTAATTTCCAAAAGCGGCAAATCCAAGCGGCACAATTCCGAGGAAGACCATGATGGTGCCATGCATGGCCCCGAACATGTTGTAGGTCTCGCCGGTAACTCGACCATCCTGAAGCCACCGAGCCTTCCATTCATCGCTGAAAATCCAGCTGAGGTATCCAGGAAGCGGCTCCTCCGGATATGCGATGCTCCACCGCATGACCATCATCAGGAAGAAGCCAAAGGCGAGAAAGAGTAATGCCGTAATGGCATACTGAATCCCAATCACCTTGTGATCTGTGGACCAGATGTACTTTTTGTAGAAGGGAAGATCGTGATGATGATCTTCGTGATCGTGCCCATGATCTGTTGCTGCCGCTTCTGCGCTCATCGTCCTTCGTTGGGGGGTAATTCTATTCAGCCGCTTCGGGTTGTAGCGTTTCGAAGTTCACACTCGTGGAAGGATCGACTGCTTCTCCTTCGAGCATCTGGTTGTGGTCCGCATCCAGCTCCTTGACAGTAATTGCGCCCTGGGGGCGGCCTTCATGGACTTTTATGGCACTAGCCGCCTGCTCCATGCTAACCACATCACCAACATCGTTAAATTCATTCCTGATGTAAGTCATGACAGCTGCCAATTCTGCCGCCGTGAGCGGAGCTTGGGCCGGCATGTTTCCATTGTAGGTCTTACCGGCGACATCGATTGGACCACTGAGGCCATTCAGAATAATTTGCGCAAGCCGCCCGGTATTTCCAGTAACCCACTCCGAGCCGGCAAGGGGCGGATATTGATTTCCATCCCCATTTCCGGTCGATCCGTGACAACCGCTGCACTTGGCGTAGATATTTTTTCCCCGTTTTGTAAGGGCTTCCAGAATCGGACCAATAGTTGGCCCCGTATCGGCATCGCTCGCAAAATCTGGCCGAGTGTAACCCTCCGGGTGAGGACTGTAGCTGAAGAGTTTTCCTCCTGCCCCAAGAACACCGCCGCCTATAAGAAGAACAATCGCACTGGCAAGGAAGACCCAGAGCGAAACAGGCTCCATCCCGGTCTCGGATATCTGATTCTCTCTGGCCTGTGAGGCACTGATTTCCACCAACTTCTCGTGTTTCTCTACCACGTTGGTCGAGTCTTCGAGATCGGGTCGATCAATCTTGTTCGTATGCTGTGAATTCGCCATCAGCTAATCTGGTCGGTCATTAGTCCGCCTTCTTCTTATCGCGACTATAATTCAGGGAATAGGGTACTGCATCGTCTTTTCGCAAAGATAGCAGATAACTGACGAGAGCCTTAGCCTTTGGCGTGGGGAGAACCTCCTTGCCCTCTTGGCTCAAGCCGGGAACAGCGTTGGGACTTCCTTGCCCGTAAAGTGGCCGTTCCTTGAAAAAGTGAGGCTGTGGAGGACACGCGAACGAATTGTTCAGGGTCTTAGTTTTCAAAGAGGAATTAAAGAGGTGCAGATAGAGCCAGCTCTCCGGAGACTTGGCTTTGGTCAGGGGTTCCTTCAGATATTTCTCAATACGTCCGGCAACATTTGTGAGGTCCGGCCCGATGCGCATGAGCCCGATATGGGCAAATGGCTCATCACCGTAGTCGAAGGGAGTGGTTTCACGGGTGGTATTCACACTGACTCCGTTTTCATCCTTGATCTGAAAACCAGCCCAATCCGCGCGACCAAGCTCTGATCCAGCATACCCAGCTCTGATAAGCTGTGTGTGACAGATATAACAACCGTTGGCACCATACACCGAAGAACCCGTGGTTATCAGCCCCGAGCGCCGAGGAACGTAAATCTCGTCTTTCCCATCGTTTTCCGTCTCAAAATAAACCGGCTCCAAGTTTCGCATTTTGCCGAAGGGAACGAGGATGATCAGAAACCAGGGAATGCCGAAGCTCAACCCCAACGCTACAATGAAGGATTTGAATGTCATCGATTCAGGCTTCTGCAGGTTGGAGTTCCTCTGCCTCATGGTCTGGGCCATGGGGAGACTCTTCATGATGACCTCCATCCAAAAGAGTTGGGTGCTGGCTCCGTTTCCCTAGGCGAGCCCACATCAGAAGAAGATGAACCAGGAAGAAAAAGCTCCCCAGCGCGATCAAGCCCCAGGCCACAGTGGTTCCCACATTGTAGGCGTAACTCAGAGACGCTGCATCACTCCACGAGCTTCGGTATGCTTCCTGCGCAGCCCCTTGGAACAGTCCACCCATGATAGAGCAGACCACTACAGTCAGGATTCCATAAGTCGTTAACCAAAAATGCCATCCGATAAACCGGCGGGAAAGCCATTCCCGTCGAGTGATCCGGGGTACAATGAAGTATATGCCTCCAAAGGCGCACATGCTGAAAAACCCACAGACTGCAAGAACCTCAAACCCGTAACCGGTCAGGGCAAACTGGGTCATCTTTAGGGTAGCTGGAGTGTTGAGAGCCATCCCTGTGAGCCCTAGGAGGAGGAATCCTACGATCCCTGCAATTGTGAAACGTAACGAAGGGCTTGCCACAATGTGCGCCTGGTGCCCGCGCAGTGTCATGAGGAGGTTGACTCCGACCGCAATTCCGGGAATGAGGATGAGGGTGGTAGCAGTCGCGCCAACGTAGGGCATGAACTGTGGAAGCGGCGCCCCGGCAAGCTTCTGCATTCCTGCCCATGGGCCAATCACCGCAAGGGCCCAGAACCCATAGAGGGCAAGGGAATAACTGTAGATCGGACGCCCCGTGATTTTAGGCACAAGATAGTAGGCTGTCCCAAGCGCGACCGGTGTAAAAAAGAGAAGAATGAGCGCGTATTTGTACCAAGCATTGATCCCTGCAGCCATGACGGGATGCCCATTAAAAACGAATACAAACAGGTGCCCGGTGAGATACACCCACGGAAACCAGAAGACCGCTGCAAGGAGATACCACTGGCCCACATAGGTTTTACCGCCGTAGCTACAACGAACCTGAATGAAGGACCATACTGTGATGAAGACATAGGACAACAGGAGGACTGGCCAGATTGCAGGCGGAAACTCCATGAGGGGCTTTCCCGACCCGCGGCCTGCTAGAATAGACAGCGTCCCGGCCATAATGCCAAAATTCCAGAGATGTCCGGCGGTAAGAATAATCCCAGTGGATCGGCACTCGCTCCGGGACAGCCTCGCTAGAAGCCATACGATCAGTCCGAAGGCAGCCTGACAACCCCATCCGTAAAACAGAAGATTGATATGCGCGGGATAGGCCCTCCCGTAGTTCAAAAACTCGATTCCGGAGAGAAAGTCGGAGTCGTGACTCTTATAGGAAGCGATGAAACCGAGGATGATTGCAACAGCCAGCCAGGCCGCACCGCTCGCAAAAAAGAACATCACGGGGTGGCGGAGGGAGCGGTCGATACTCGCCCGTAGCTTCAGATCATTCTGATCTGGCGTCCCGGTGCAGCTCTCGGAGGTCATGGGAAATCGTAATCTTAATTTGAACCAGCCGCCGCAGTTGGAGGAATGAGATCTGCGGGACTCAACATCGGCTTGCCGAGCTCCCCTCTCATGGCTTCTACCTGCTCCGGAGTGACCGGGGATGCCTTATTACCAAAACTATTCCTGATGTAGGTCAGAACTGCAGCGATAGAATTATTGTCCAAGGGCAAAGGTGCCATTGGTGCCACAGGAGTATATTTTTCGCCATTGACCTCGATCGGACCACTCAGCCCACGGAATTGTATCGCGATCAAATTAGCAACCGGGCCGGTGACCCACTCCGAGTTGGCTAAGGGGGGACCTGTCTTGTTGATGTGATACATTCCCTTTCCCTCGGGCCCGTGGCAGGCGGAACATATCGCAAACATCGCCTTTCCCTGTTCCATCACTGCCACATCCACTGGAGCATCCGGATCAATCGTCGGAAAGCCAGCAGGAACCACAATCCCGGAACCGCCCGAAGCTTTCCTCTTCTGGGTTGCCGATCCGGGAAGAACAAATTCCGGCTTCTCGTCCGGTGCCGGCGCAGTGTTGAGAAAGTGAGAGCCGACTCGCTCGAAGCTCAGAAGGGCTTTTTCACGCGCTCCCGCATGGGACTTGTCGACTCCCCTCTTGATCATTGCTCTCCGTTTCGCATTCACCTTATCGATGTTGTTGACGACTGGCTTGTTGAATCCAATTCCCAGCACAAGACTGGCTAATCCGAAGGCCACAAAGAGAATACATCCAATCCAAAAAGTCGAGAACCGCTTGAGGGTGTTGTTCACATCCTTCTGTCGAGGAGATCCCGGAGAATCAGGACTATTTTGTGGCGAGGATTCCATCAGTTATGAACATTCGCAGATTCGAGGATGCGTGGGTCGCGGTGCGGGTAGAGCGCGACAGACCCTATATTTCGAAGGAGGATATAGACGAAAAAACACCCTACGGTGACAAATGCCACAACGTCCCCCACAATTGACCCATTAAGCCAGAGAGCCCAGCTGTCCGGGCTGTGAGGGTGGAGCACCTTAGTCACAGATGGCCCACGTTCGGGGATGATCATATGATAAAGATCTATCATGTGCATAAAGAGCAGGTAACAGGCCATCACGATCATGTAGCCATTGCGCCGCTTGAGATCCTGCCTGATCAGGAGAAGGAAAGGCGCAACAAAGTGCCCGAATACCAAGACGATACTAACGTAGTTCCATCCTGCGGTGTTCCGAAGAATGAAGTAACGAGTCTCCTCCGTGATATTGGCATACCAATACAGAAAGTACTGGTCGAAGGAGATATAGGCCCAGAAGACCGTGAAGGCGAAGATCAGCTTGCCCATGAGGTGATCATGCTCGGGACCCACCACGTTTTTCAAATACCCCATCCGTCGGAGCGCGATGGTAACCAGAATAATCACCGCCATCGCGTTCAAGGCACTTCCTGCGAACACGTAGACTCCCCACATCGTAGAGAACCATTTGTAGTCGAGCGTCTTGACGACGTCGATGGCGAGAAAGGTCAGCACAACCGCCAGAACCGGGACACCCCAGCAGGAGTGGAAGCGCGCCCTCTTGAGCCTCGAGGTGCCAGGGGTAGGATCGGTATCCTGGTCGACCGAGAGCTTTCTAAGAAAATAGATGACGAATCCCAGCAGTGGGAAGTAGCAGAGCATCCTCACATACCAAAACTCGAGATTGAGATACCAGTACTTGACGTGGAGAAGATGGTCCGCGGTGGGGCCATGGTGGAGTCCATAGCTAGTAGATCCTCCCCCAGCCTCCTTAGCCAGACGGTGCTTATCCATCCATTCATAGAGGTAGGTTTGAACTTCAGGCAGCAGCAGAGGAAGCATGGGAATAAACATCCACGGAAACACATACCCAACGTTTTCCATGACCCGCCGCACTGAAACACCCCATCCGGAATTGGACACATTATGGAGCAATGTCCAGAAGCACCCACCCATGGCGAGGGTGGTGAAAAAGAAGAAACCGTAGAGCCATGAAAAGCTATAGGAACCCTGAACCCCGTCCCCGAACCATCCAAACAATGCAGGCATACTTAATAGCCCTCCTGCACCCGCAACGATCAGGCAAATCGTTCTGATTTTCTTGAGTCTGTCGACTTCCAGCCTTTCGCCTTCTTCCGGGATCTCTGCGGATGTAACCAGATGATGTGCCATGACGAGTTTTAGTTACTTGGCCCTCCTGCCGATTCCTCATTTGCCGCGGGGACAGATGCGGTTGCCGGTGAGGCCGGCGCTTTCTTGGCATCCTGCAAGGCCCGAACGTAGGCCACGATAGCCCACCGGTCCCGAACCGGAATACTTGCCCCGTAGCCACTCATCAGTCCCTGACCGTAAGTGATAACATGATAAAGCTTGCCGTCTGGATACTCCCCGCTGGCAAACCGTGGCTCATGGAGATTGGCAATCTTCGCCGCCATATAGTTACTGACCGTGCCGGTTCCATCCCCTGGGGCCCCATGGCAGATCGCGCAGAAGACCGCGTATCGATCCTGCCCGCGTCTCAGCAGTGCTTGCATGTCCGTCGCCCCCTCATCCCCGACGAGTCCGAGCTCCTCCAGCGGGAGGCCGCTCGCGAAGTAATCATTGATCGCTCCGGTGTAATAATGCCCTGTTCTACCCTCTCCGAATTCTACCGGGAACACTCCATCGTCACTGGAGTGAGGCACTGTTCCGGGCACCGGCAGACGAGCTCCCTGCCCATCGTGGAAAAAGTCGTTTGGCTTCTGGCTCTTCACGAAATCCATCCTGTCCATATCCGGAAAAATCTCGATTGGTGTCTTGGCGCTCTTAGCACCACGAAACCCGAACACCCCAAAAGTGAGGGTGATCAATCCAGCAAGAACGAGAAAGAAGTATTTCATGGGTTCAGCCTAGGTTCCGTCGTCCTCCACCAGTTCAATGTTCTCTCCACCTATTTCATCCAGAAATCCCTTTGTTCCCTCCGCAGAGAATTTCGGATCCTTGGCCTCTATCTCGATGAAATAGCCGTCATCAGTTGCTCGATGGATCTGGCGACTTGCAAAAATCGGATGGTTCCAGCGGGGCAGTTGGCTCAGCCCCAGAAAGCCAAAGAGCGTGGTAAACCCTGAGAACAGAACGGTGAGTTCAAACATGATCGGGAAAAATGCAGGAACCGTGAAGATGTTGGATGGCTTTCCCTGAACCGTTGTCGGATAGATCCCGACCTGCGTCACATAGGATAGAAGAAACGCCGTAATGAGACCGGTAAGCCCCCCGAAGAAGACAAAGTAGGGGAGGATCGATCTCTTGATGCCCATGGCGTCGTCCAGCCCATGAACTGGGAAAGGAGTATAGCAGTCCCACTTTCGAAATCCTGCATCACGAACCTTTTCCGCAGCCTTATAGAGGGCGGATGCACTTTCGAACTCGGCGAGGTAGCCGTAGACGCGTTTGACAGAGCTACTCATCAGACTTCGGCAGTTCCTTTCTCAACTTCCTGCTGATAGGCGGCTTCAACTACCGTCCCTTCATCAGGATGCTGTTGTTTATCGTCATAGTGCACATCGCTCTCCTTCTTTGCCCACTTCACCTCTGCAATGTTGATGCATGGAAGGAAACGGAGGAAGAG
Source organism: Roseibacillus sp. (assembly GCA_029242545.1). Taxonomy (GTDB): domain Bacteria; phylum Verrucomicrobiota; class Verrucomicrobiia; order Verrucomicrobiales; family Akkermansiaceae; genus Roseibacillus_B. The sequence goes on along the minus strand of JAQWTV010000016.1, from coordinate 48,862 downwards.
GAGAAACAGCGCGGCAAATAGCCCGATCGTACCGAGAAAGAGAATTATATCAACCCAGCTGGGGTTGTAATACTTCCAGTTCGCCGGCATGAAATCACGAGCGAGGGTCGTCACAATAATCACAAAGCGCTCGAACCACATCCCAGCGTTCACTGCCATGCATACACCCATTACGACCCACAGGTTCTCGCGGCACCACTTGAACCAGAAAAGCTGTGGAGAGAGCACATTGCAGCTCATCATCGCAACGTAGGCCCACCAGTAGGGGCCCGTGATCCGGTAGGTAAACGCAGCCATCTCGTACTTAGCACCCGAGTAGAAGGCTACAAACAGCTCCATCAGGTAGGCGTATCCCACGATCGTCCCAGTCAGCAGGATGATCTTGGCCATGTTATCGATGTGCTTCATCGTAATCATGTCCCCCAGACCATAGATAAACCTGGCGGGGATCATGATTGTCAGCACCATCGCGAATCCTCCAAAAATGGCCCCGGCAACAAAGTAGGGCGGGAAGATGGTGGTGTGCCATCCGGGCACTACTGAAGTGGCAAAGTCAAAACTCACCACCGAGTGCACCGACAGCACCAATGGGGTGGAGAGAGCGGCAAGGAGAAGGTAGGCCATCTCGTAATGACTCCAGTGGCGATTGCTCCCACGCCAACCGAGGGAGAAGATCCCATAGAGGAGCTTCTTCACTCCCCGCTTGCAGCGATCCCTGATCGTTGCAAGGTCCGGGACCATTCCAAGGAACCAGAAAACGAGTGAAATCGAAAAATAGGTGGAAACCGCGAACACATCCCAAAGCAACGGTGACTTGAAGTTTTGCCAGATCGCATTCGCGTTCGGAATCGGAGCAAGATACCACGCCATCCAGACACGTCCGACGTGGAAGGCCGGGAAAATACCGGCACAGACTACCGCAAAAATCGTCATGGCTTCCGCCGCTCGATTGATAGAGGTCCTCCAGTTCTGCCTGGTGAGGAAAAGAATAGCGGAAATTAGGGTGCCCGCATGGCCGATTCCAATCCAGAAGACGAAGTTCACAATTGGCCAACCCCACATCACACGGTTGGTGTTTCCCCATACCCCCACTCCTGTACTGACGAGGTAAATTAATCCTCCACCCACTCCAATGGCTGCCATGATGGCACAGGGAATGAACAACTGCCACCAGAAGGCAGGTTGCTTGTTCTCGATAACGCCACAGACCCGCTCTGTAATCCAGTGGTAGGACCGCTTGTTGAGCACGAGCGTCTCACGCTCCAACACCGGGATTTTTACCTCCCGGGGTGTGGACGTCTCACTCGTGGTCTTTGTAGCGGTATCTGCCATTCTCTGAATTTAAGTGTGGATTTCAGGCGGTATTAATGGTCGCCAACCCCCGATAGACAGCATCGGGCATGGTAGGATTCGGGTTCTTCACTCGAGCAAGATAGCTGGTTCTGGGGGCGGTTCCGATATACTGAAGAACATCGTAGTTGCGAGGGTTGTGCACGAGCTCGAACGCTCCGCTCTTTGTTTTCTTCTCGCCCTTGTACTTGGCCCTCCAGACTTGAGCGTCTTCCTTGTCCAAAAGGTTTCCAAAACTCACTGCATTCGCCTCGCAGGCATCCTGACAGGCCACTTTAATTGAGTCTGCCTTCACCCTTAAATCCTCTGGCTTGATCTGGACGTCGGTAGATTTCCTGCCTGCTTGCAGAGTCTTCATCCGACCGATCTGCTTCTGCTTGATCTTCGCGCTCTCAAGGCGTTGCACACAATAAGTGCATTTCTCCATCACCCCTCGCATCCGAACAGACACATTGGGGTTGCGTTGTAAATGAGGAGCCTCTCCGACCTGCTTCTTACCGAAAGGCCCCTTGTAGAGGTTATGGGCGACAAGCGGATTGCGCTTGTTATAGTCGAAATAATTGAAGCGCCGCGCTTTGTAAGGGCAGTTGTTCGCACAATACCGAGTCCCGATACAGCGATTGTAGGCCATTGTGTTCAACCCCTCCTCGCTGTGCACGGTTGCATTCACCGGACAAACGGTCTCGCAGGGAGCATTCTCGCATTGCATGCAGGACACCGGCTGCGGAATCATCTCGGGGTTCTGCTGAACCCAGTCAGGGGTCGCTATTTTCTTGTGAGTCTTTTCGTCCATCTCGGTCATCGGTGACGCGAAATACCGGTCCATCCGAACCCAGTGCATTTCCCGGCCCATGGCCACCTGTTCCTTCCCGACGATGGGGATATTGTTTTCGGCCTGACACGCAATCAGACAGGCGTTGCACCCCACGCAGGTGTTGAGATCAATGGTCATCCCCCACTGGTGGATCTTATCGCTGATCAGGTCATCCTGCTTGTCCTTGTCACCTTCCCACGTAGTGGAACCACGCCGTTTGTAGAGAGATACATTTTCAGGCGCGTGAGAATCCACCGGACCTTGCTCCCGCACCTTGGCGACTTGGTCCTCGAAGGAAACCTTGTGGCCGTGGTGCTCCACGTCATTCGTAGAAATTTCCCGGGCAAGAGCTCGTCCATTCATCGCGTTGTGCTCCTGGACCAGAGCTACTGGGTAACGCCCCTGAGTTTTGGTGACCTCAATCGCCTCGATACTGAAGGAGGCATCTCCCCTCAACTGGTTGGCATTAAATCCCGTGTTAATCCCAACCGGACTCACAGTGGCCAGCGGGTCCTCCTCTCGAACAACCCGAACACCATCACGTCCATCAGATGCGCCCTGTCCATACCCCAAAGCGATGGAGATGCAGTCATCTGCATGGCCAAACGCCACCAGAACCGGAATTTCCATTCGTCCTGAGCGCGTCTTGATCAGGGCCATCGGCGCCTTCGCTCCTTTTCCTTCTCCAATGGAAGGCTGAGGGGCATTTTTGACCTTCCCGAGGAGAGGAATCTCGGTTTCGGGCTCTAGTTGCTCTACCGACTCGTAAACGCCAAGCTCTTTGGCCGTTTTCGGCGATACCAGAGCCGCATTGTCCCACGAAAGCTTGGAGATTGGGTCCGGAGCCTCTTGAAGCCAGCCATTGTCGATGTAACGTCCATCCCAGACTGAAGCATCCGGAAGAAGATTAATTTCGATGCCAGTATTCTCGCGGGAACTTAGCTTGGGTGTGGGATCTCCGGCACCATCCGCGTCAACAGTCTGGTAGGAACTACTCTGGAGATATCCACCCTTGAGAGCCTCTTTCCATGCCACATCGCCATCATCGTTGGCATTTTCAGGGAGGGAGAACGTTTGCCTTACCTCAGCGAGGGCTGGAGAAGGGGCCCCACCCATACCCTCGCCGGCAATCAGAGTGGGCGGCACAACCTGCTCCTCCGCTCCCTCGGACTCGAGGCTATCCCAGTCGAATTGTCTCCAACTCAATAGCTGGGAGAGAATTTCCAGTTCTGAAAAACCCCCATACAGGGGAAGAATCATTGGCTGAGTCAGAGAATATGTCCCCGTGGCGGTTCGAGTATCGCCCCAGCTCTCAAGGTAATGAGCTGCCGGAATATGCCAGTCACATGCCAACGCAGTCGCATCGGTTCTCACCCCGAGATGAATGCTCAGTTTCGATCTGCTGAGCCCTCTCCTGAACTGCTCACCCGGGCGGTCGTATACGGGATTGGAAGGGCCCAAAAGCAATACGATTGTCTCCTCATCAACATCCGCCTCAAAATCAGCAATAGTGCCATACCCCGTTCGACCTGTCTCATAGACTACCATGGGGCCTCCGTAAGATCCGATCTCTCTGTTGATCGCGATCACGATTCGCTGCAGGTCCTCTTCATGTCTGCTTCCCGCAAGGACAACTGCGCTCCCTTTATGGGCTTTGAGATCCGCAACGCATTCTAAAATCCATGAGTCAAAAGTTGCCGCAGTTCCAAGCAACTCGGCCTTCTCCTCATCCGACAGGCATCCGGCATCATACCCGTCTACCGTAATCCCCAATCCGATAGCAACTTGAGCCGCTATGGCGGCCATTTGGCTCGGTTTTGCACGGAGGCGGTGGTCGGCCATGCCCCCCGTCAGACTGAAGACCGATTCTACCATGTAGAGCCGGTTCATGGCATCAGCTGCGACGTCTTGGTGGTAGGTTTCGCCACCACCCTGCCTCTTTCTGGAGAAATCTGACGCACTCCCAACCGGATCAACTCCCAGGAAATCGCAATCGAGGGAGAGAATGCGCTCAGCCTTCGAAAAATCTACAACGGTCTGGCTGCCCTCGCCAAAGACCTCGTTCTGGACCCTGCGCCGAGCTTCGCCACAGAGAGCCTCATAAGTATAGAACTTCGACTCTGGGTAGGCCTGCACGATCTCGTCGCGCAGGCGATTTCGAGTTGGGCTGTCATCCTCGCCTACCACCACTGCCAACTTGGCCCCTTCCCGAGCGAGAGAGCCCAGGACCCCCTCAAAATCTCGCTGCGATGCCTTCTTGCCGTCGCGCAGAAAATTCCTCGATCGCTTCGGATCATACAGGTTGAGGACCGAGGCCTGAGTCAGCGCGTCAGCACCGCATCCGTCATTGTGGTCACCATTGGGCGCCAGGGTTGTGGGCCTCCCCTCATAGGTCGTTACCACCAACGGGACTGATCCTTCTGCACGGGGCCGGGTTGAGGCATAATATAACGGCTTACCGGGAATCACCCACTCAGGAGCTTTCTTGTAAGGGACAATGTAGGATTCCGGCCGGCGGCAGGAGACCAGAGTGAGGCCGCTTAGCGCCGACGAGGCTCCCATGAGCTTCATAAAGCTCCGACGCGTCGCTTTCTGATCTTCCGGGCTGAGATGCCCGGAGCCCTCGGGAAATTCGCGCTCCACGTGCGCCCTGAAAGAAGGGGTGCGCTCCAATTCTCCCACACTACGCCAAGATGCCACGCCCGAATCATCGGCCGACACTTCAGGGTGGTGGAAAACTCGCTTACTCATTTCTCAACGGTGACACGTCCAGCACGACTCCTTCGCCTTTATGTTCCAATGCTGCTTCAAATAGAGGCCTAAGTCCTTCTGGCTCTTAAGCTCCTTCCCGGTTTCGGGATGGACCATCTTATTCTCGGCCAACCATTCCTTCGCGTCGTAATCAAGGTTGTAGACCTCTTCGAGAGGCCGCAGATGCTTTTCCGGATTCCTGTGACAATCGAGGCACCAACCCATCGAGTGGGCCTCGGCCTGGTAGACCACTTTCATCTCGTTCACCTTGCCGTGGCAGGATTCACAGGAGACTCCTCGGTTTACATGAGCCGAATGGTTGAAGAAGACGTAGTCCGGGCTCTGGTGAATTCGCACCCACTTGATCGGTTCCCCGTCATACTTCTCGTAATCCTTGTCAAAAGCCCGGCGCAAGGGTTGCAGCTTGTCGCTGTCCTTGCGGACGTGTTGGTGACAATTCCAGCAGGTGCTGGCCGAGGGCACGTTTGCGTGCCCTGAGTGCTCCACAAAGCTGTGACAGTAGCGACAATCCATACCCAGCTGGTTCACGTGCAATGCATGATCGTAGGGAATCGGCTGCGAGGGCATGTAGCCCACTCGTTGCGCTTTGGGAGTGGCATAGTAGGTGAACCCTACTACAACGCTCGCACCGGCAACTCCTAGGCACACCGCTATCTTCAGCGGCAAAATGTTCGTCCAACGCGGGAAGAAATTGGCCATGGGCTTGACTGGCTAAAAGCTAGTCCTTGTGAAAAATTTCACAAGGACTTTGTGAAATTTTTCACAAGCCTTCCTCTAGAAAGTCACAGGGGCTGCCCTGGTAGAGAAAAAGCCGCATTTCAAATTCTCAATTTCCTCTCAGAAATCGGGCCCCGTAAGTGATTTTCACAACTCACTCCGAATTATCGCCCAAGAGTGCCAGCAGGGCCTAAAATATAGCGGGAGCCATTTGGCTCCCGCCTCTTCGGTCCACGGTTTCGGGATTAAAGATGACAAAAACGCCTACTTTGAAGGCACATCGAAGTCGCCGAGGGCGTATTGCAGCCCTCCGAGGTAAACCTTGAGAACCTCAGGATGCCAGTACATCGCGTCATTATGACCCAGCGAGCAGTAAAATACGCGCCCTTCGCCCCACTTCCGGACCCACGCCACCCCGTAATCACGATCTGCGCGCTTCAAATTTTTCTTATCGCTCCTCTCCAGATCAAGACGAAGTAACATCTGCACCTTGCTGGAATCGTATGGGTCCCGAAGCTGGTAGATTTCTTCCTTAAAGCTCATGCTCTTACCATCCAGGTGGGCAACGATTGGATGCTTCTCCTGGCCCTTTTCCACCGCAATCGTAACATTGCTCCCCCCTCCCCAGGGGTGACCGTCAAATGCACCGTTGATCATCTTGGAGTATTCCGGCGTCTTTCCCCCACCCGGTTTCAGGGTGTCCGTCGCAGAGTGAAAACCTGCGAAGCCTTTTCCACTTTTTACAAAGTCCTGCAGGTTTTTCTGCAACCGCTCAGAGCGAGTCTTAGCGTCTGGCTTTCCTTTTTCCATGAAAGGATCCCCTGTGGTGTTGAGGAAAAGAATAGCGTCAAACTGGTTGATCTTGTCGCTCTCGAAATTATTCAAGTCGTCACTTAGAATAGCCTCAAATGCGCCAGTCTTCTCGCCCATCATCTTCATCGCGGTAAGCCCGGTTGCAATTGATCCATGGCGGAATCCCGTAGTCCGTGAGAACACAAGGAGCTTGCGCTTTTTCTTTGGCTCGGCGAAGGCCTTCCCCGGTAGACTGGGGGCAATCTTATCGGCATTCTTGCCCTTGGGCTTACCGTCTTTCTGGCCAATCGCAAGGGGGACCATGGCCGCCGCTAGGGCGATTGGGAAGATGATTGAAAGTCGCTGTTTCATACTGATTTTTAATGATTTAACTCACCTTAAAGATTAAACTGGAGAACCGCAATCCCACAATTGCAGGACCACCTTGTGGGAAACCCGAGCCCTCTTTTCCAGAGGCTAGGGCTCCAGCTTAGTCCAGGCCGCGTTGCTCCGGGAAGAGTCCACACACGCCTTGATAAAGGCATTACCCGCAACTCCATCGTCAACTGTAGGAAAATCGTAACCTCCCGCGGGCGGATCGTTTCCCTCGATCTGGTCAGCTATGGCAGCTGCAGCGGCAAGGTAGACGTTGGCAAAAGCCTCGATAAAGCCTTCCGGGTGCGCAAACGGGGTTCGCGAATTTGAAGACGCCGCATCTCCCAGATAGTCGTTACCACGGCGATATGTTTTCCGCGGTGCATTCGCATACTTCACGACCAGCTCATTGGGATCTTCCTGATGCCATTCGATCGAAGCCTTTGTCCCATACGCGCGAATATTGAGATTATTTTCGTCACCATTCGAAATCTGCGAGGCATAGATAATACCCTTCACTCCCTCGGTGAATCGAACAAGACAGTTTCCATCGTCATCAAGTTCACGCCCCGGAATGAAGGCTGAGAGTTCAGCAGCCAGTTCATCAACTTCGATTCCACATATGTAGCGAACCAGATTATGGGCATGGGTCCCAATATCTCCCATGCAATTAGAAGACCCAGCAATTGCCGGGTCTGCCCGCCAGTTCGAGATCTGCCCCTGCCCTTCACCCTCAACATCCCCGACCGCATATCCCTGAGGATACTCCGCCACAACCTTGAGAAGTCTGCCAAGTTCGCCATCCTGAACCATTCTCCGAGCCTCCTTCACCATCGGGTAGCCGGTATAGTTATGAGTCAGGCAGAAGACCTTCCCACTCGAATGCACAAGTTTCTGTAGATCCTTCGCATCCTCCAAGTTGCTGGAGAGGGGCTTATCACAGATGACGTTAAATCCCGCCTCCAGAAAGGTTTTCGCAACGGCCACATGGAGATGGTTCTGCACCACGATCGTGACAAAATCGATCCGGTCTTCCCTCGCGGCCTCTTTCTCAGCCATTTCCTGGTAGGATCCATAGACCCGGTCAGGTGACAGGAAAAAATCTTCCCCGCTCAGCCTTGATTTCTCCGGATCGGAGGAAAACGCCCCCGCAACCAGTTCAATCTTCCCATCCAGGTTGGCCGCCATGCGATGCACCGCCCCGATGAACGCACCGCGTCCACCGCCAACCATTCCCATTCGAAGTTTTCTATTAAGTGCCATTTTATGTGTCCTGTTGCTTGTGGATTACTGAAAAAGAAGGGCCAACTGTGTTGACCCTAGAGCGATACCGGGGCTCCGCTCTCCGCGGACTGATAGAGAGCGTCGATGATCTGCATGAGCTTCAGGGCTTCTTGCGGAGTATTAAGAGGGTCCGCGGTGCCTTCGATTGTCTCCACAAAATTCGCGGCAGAGGCAATCCGCCCCATGTCCTCACAAGGTTCCGTCTCGATCTGATGATTGACCGATTTCCCATCTTCCTGAGCGTAAAGCTCACAGGTATCGATTGCAGTCTCATCCAGGCCATCGCTACCGAAAAGACGTTCAACCTTCCCACCCGCTCTGCTTCCCTGAAACACAACGGAGACTACTTCTCTTTCGATCATCTCGGCCCACGAGTTCCGCAAGCTAAGAACCTGCCCACTCTTGAATGTTACCAGCCCATGAGCGGCGGCCTCTACATCAGTTTTGCCATCCGCATTATCAGGAATCCCCCAGGGACCCTTGAAATCCGTATTCGTAATAAAATCGTCGAAGGTCCGGCCAAGGACGTGAGCAGGCTCAGGATATCCCATGAAATACAGGGCCAGATCGATCATGTGGAGCAGGTCGATGACAGGGCCGCCACCGGACAATTCCTTCGTCGTGAACCAGCCTCCGAATCCCGGTATTCCTGTCCGCCGAATCCACTGTGCCTGAGCCGAGTTAATTCGGCCGACGGTTCCATCCTCTATGCGCTTCATCATGGCCTGAGACTCAGGACGAGCGCGGTTGTTGAAATTGAACATCAGGACCTTCCCGGCCTTATCCGCCGCCGCGATCATCTCCTCAACTTCTCCCGCGTTGAGGGCGGGCGGCTTTTCACAGAAAACGTGTTTGCCTGCCTCCAGAGCCTGAATGGCTAGCGGAGCGTGAAACTTGTTGGGAACGATAATGCTCACAGCATCAATGTCCGATTCAAGAAGTTCCGCGGTATTCCCAAAAACCTGTGAAATATTCCACTCGTCCGCAGAAGCCTGTGCGGCCTCCTTGTTTACGTCAGCAATCGCGACCAACTCTCCACCACCCTGCCGGAAACCGGGCGCGTGATACTGAAGCATGCCACCCGCTCCGATGACTCCCACTCTTGTTGCCATGATTTCGCTCTTTTAAGATGTTACTGGTTTTCCTTATCGAAGGCTGAATCAAAAATCACGTCACTGGGCGCAAAATCAAGATCCTTGGTGAAGGCACAGCTCTCGGCTGCACCATGGAATCGATCCATCCGCCCATCCTCCCACTCTACGGAGAGTGGACCCGCATAAGCGATGTCATTCAGAGCCACCATGATTTCCTCAAAATCCGTATCGCCCCGCCCGACGGATCGAAAATCCCAGAACCTGCGCGCATCGGTAAAATCGGTGTGGCCACCAAAGACGCCAACACTTCCATCCCCATGCCCCCACCAAGCATCTTTCATATGGACGTGGAAAATCCTGTCAGCGAAGTCACGAATGAACTTCACGTAGTCAACACCCTGGTAGCCGAGGTGACTGGGGTCATAGTTGAATCCAAATCTTGAGTGCCCGTCGACGGCCTCAACAGCCCGCGCTGCTGATGCGATATCGAAGGCGATCTCCGTGGGGTGAACTTCGAGACCGAAATCTACATTGACCGCATCGAACTCATCCAGAATCGGCTTCCAGCGAGCCGCAAAATCATCAAAGCCCTTTTGGTAATACTCCTGACTCGTAGGGGGAAAGGCATAGATGGAGTGCCAGATGCTGGATCCCGTAAATCCATTGACCATTGCTCGTCCCGATCCCGCTGGCTTGTCAGCCATGAAGGACGCTCCCGCATCAATAAATTTGCGACAGGCCTTACCCGTATCAATCATCTCCTGCGCGGCCCGTTGCCTTACTCCCTCAGGCTCACCATCACCCCAGACCTCTGGGGAAAGAATCGATTGGTGCCGTTCATCGATCAGGTCACAGACCGCCTGTCCAACCAGATGGTTGGAAATCGCGTAGCAGACCATGTCATTTTTCTCGAGAAGTTCCCAACGACCTTCGACGTAACCTTCCTCATTGAGTGCCCGCCGAACGTCAAAGTGATCGCCCCAACAGGCGAGTTCAACTCCGTCATAGCCCATATCCTTTACCTTGGGCAGAAGATCGGGGAGAGAGAGATCGGCCCACTGGCCGGTGAAGAGTGTTACTGGTCGTGCCATTGTTCTGGTTAGTTACGTATTGCCCTCAGTCCTTAAGGAGCGGAAACGCTTCGTGCAAGGCTGAGACCCATTTTTGCTCTAATTCCTCGTAGATTTCTCCCGTCCCCTCCCTGGGAAGCACAGTTGAACCTGAATCAGGCTGACAGAAGGCCGTTTCGAGAGAGTCCATGGAAATTCCGCAAACAGCGTTGGCCGCCCTCATGGCCGCCCCCAGAGCCGCCGAACCGGCTACGCTCAGCCGGGAGACGGGAACTCCAAAGACATCCGCTACAGTCTGCGCGATTCCCATATTCTTCGAGGCGCCTCCGGTGAGATAGATTGTCTCCGGAGAGACTCCAAGCCACCTCGAAGATACCTTCATATTAAGAAATTGTCCCTCGAGAACAGCCCGGACGACTGCTGCTGGATCCCTCTGTCCCTCCTCCCATCCGAAATACACCGCCTCAGAGGAGGTTACCCGAGGCGTGATTTCTGATCCAAAGAAAGGAAGCATGCCACGCCCCAGGTTGCCGACCGGCGTCTGTTCCAGTCCCCCTCGGTCAAAATCCGACCAGCTCAGCCCCAGATTATCCTTCACCCTCTCCCGAGCTAGCGACCCATTCAAAAAGCATATCAGACTCATGAAACCTCCCATTGGATTACCGAACACATGGCCAAATCCATTGGGGTCCGTCCGGGGCTCTGGCATTGCCGCAAAAAGAGTGTCACTTGTACCCAGGCTGATAACGACCTTGCCGGGCTTCGATGCACCCATTCCAACCAAGCTACAGGGGTTGTCTCCAGAGAAAAGGACGACCTTGCAGCTGGCATTCATCCCGTAGTTCTCCACAAAAAACGGGCTGACGGTTCCTGCTACAGTTGCAGATGGCTCCGGCTGAGGGAGCTTCGTCCGCAGGTCAGGGGCAGTTGCCTCCAGCAACTCGTTATCCCAGTCTCCGGAAGCGAGATTGAGTAGGTTCATCCCCGCACCATCACCGTGATCAATCCCAACACTCTTACCCGCAAGGACTGATGCCATGAAAGAGCTCACAAGGTGAACAACTCCAGTCAGCTCCCACCCATCATAAGTGGTCTTCGCGAATCGACGGATCTGTGGACCCGTAAAACGTTCGATCGCAATGGAACCGCTCCGGCGACATACTTCCGCATCACCCCCGAGAGCCCGGGTGATTTCCCCACACTCCCCGGAGGTCGAGCTATCCATCCAGATCGGCGCTGTCTGCCTAGTCAGGTGAGAAAGAATCTGACCCTTGAGCGTCTCCCCGGGATTCAGACTACCCACTGTATCGGCAAACCCCTCGTCAAGGTAAACACTTCCGTGCTGCTGACCTGAGCCGGAAACCGCGACAATCTTCGACATCTCTACGGAGCTCTCCGCGAGGCGGGAAAATACCAGCTCGAGAGCATCCAGCCACATCATCGGATCACTATGGACTTCCCCATTTTCTCCACCGGGGATGAAGCCTGAGGGCTGGCCGTAGTCCGGCAAGTCACTTCCGAAACTGACCGACTCCTCATGGACGATCGAATCCAAATCAGTATCAAGAACGACTGCAGAAACGCTCTGCGTGGAAGAGTCTAGACCAAGGACTAAGGGCATGATTTTACGCGTTAATAGGAACTGGTGCTTTCATAGCAGGACAGGATTACACTGCGAGATTTTACCCGAAGCGGAACCTCTGAGTCTTGGCTTTTCTTTGGAATTCCTCAAATCAGGCGCTTAGCAACCAACGTCTCAGCCCGGTTGGCACAGGAGATGCTTTATCTCAATCTCCGTGTGTCTAGTAGTGGCGCGGTGACCTCCCTAGATTCTTGGGGTTTTCTTGAGTTGGTCATCCGCGCCACTCGCCACATACGGCTCGGGTAGCAGACAGGACCTCAGAGGTAAAATTCTCTACCACCCTCCGCCGGGGCAACCACGCAGACCAATTGGCACGCCTAATGCGCAAAAACTTTGCCGTGTAGCTAGTAGTGGCGCGGAAGATCGGCCGGTGATCTTGGGTTTTCCACGCAGGTAGCCCGCGCCACTCAAGATCTTGATCAAGCTCTACGGAACTCCGGAAGATTTACAGGTAGTCGTTAAGAAGGTTTTCGAGCATTTCCTGACGACCACTTTCGAGAACCGGCGCGTCAATTCCCAGAGCATAGGCGTCCAACGACTCAAGGCTTGTCTGCCCCCCTTCAATCTCAGCCCCTATCCCGGAGTCAAAGGACCCGTAGCGGACCCGGACGAATTCATCGAATCGCCCATCTGCTATGATACGTCCAGCGATTTTGAGCCCCCTCGCAAAGGCATCCATGCCTCCGACGTGAGCGTGGAAAAGATCCTCCGGAAGATGAGACTCTCTCCGTCTCTTTGCATCGAAGTTAAGCCCTCCGGTGGTGAAGCCCACGCCATCATTCATTTTAAGAACCCTGAGCATGATATTGGCACACTGATAAATATTCGTCGGGAACTGATCTGTATCCCACCCGATCAGTTGGTCACCACGGTTTGCGTCGATCGACCCTAGAGCTCCAGCAGCGGAAGCAACGTCCAATTCATGCTCCATTGTGTGCCCTGCCAGCTCTGCATGATTGGTCTCTATGTTGAGCTTAAGATGGTCCATCAGGTCATACTCCCTGAGGAAGTTGAGACAGGCCGCCGCATCGGAGTCATACTGATGGGTAGAAGGTTCTCGAGGTTTCGGTTCAATGTAGAATTGTCCGGTAAATCCAATTTTCTTTGCATGATCTACCGCCATGTGCAGGAGCCGGGCGAGATGGTCCAACTCACGCTTCATATCCGTATTGATCAAAGATGCGTAACCCTCTCTTCCTCCCCAGAATACATATCCTTCACCTCCGAGGGCATGGGTCGCTTCCAGCGCATGCTTTACCTGGCTTGCGGCATAGGCAAACACATCGGCACTCGGCGAAGTAGCTGCTCCCTGAGCATACCGCGGATGGGCAAACAGGCAGGCTGTTCCCCAGAGTAATTTCTTGCCACTACTATTCTGGGCCCCCTTCAATTCCTCTGTAACCCTCTCAAGATTTGAGTGCGTCACAGACCAGCTGGAACCCTCGGGAGATACATCCCGGTCGTGAAAACAATAGAAATCAATCTGACTCTTCTCCAGAAACTCAAAGAAAACCGGAACTCTAGCCAGCGCATTGTCGAGGGACTCACTTCCGTCGTCCCATGGCATGTGAGCTGTTCCTGCTCCGAAGGGGTCACCCAGTGGATTACGCATGCAATGCCAGTAGGCAGCACCGAACCGCAGGTGATCCTTCATGCTTTTACCAGCAACCAGTTCGTCCGGATTGTAATGTCGGAAAGCGAGCGGGTTGTCCGAGTCCGGACCTTCAAATTCAATCTTGGAAACGTTGGGAAAGTGGTCTGACATGATATTCGAGGTTGTTCGATGTTCCAAACCGCTCCTGCGGCAGGGGCCGGACGCTACAAAGCGCCCTCCCTGCCTGCCAGAAATAAATCGGGGATCTTCTGGGATCGAAACGGCTTCATCCGTCCAGGATTATTAAAACCAGCACTGAATCTCCTTCCCTCAGCAACCTGCCGTCAGGAGAGGCATGGTCAGGTCAATCCGCTCATATTTCGATCCGAATTGCTCAGATATCATATTCGCACTGACTCATAAATCGTTGGCAAGCCACTCCCGGGGTGAGTCCCTCCACCGGTCAGATAGAGATTGCGAAATCTGGAATAGCGATTGTGCGGACGCAGGTACAATAGTTGGTTGAGGGTATGCTTCAGATTGAACGTCGCACCCATGAAAATAGAGCCGTCCTCCCGCCAGTTCTGGGGTGTGATCATACGCTCTTCCACAATACGGCCTCGGAGATCACTCATGCCGGTCTGCGCCTCGATCCGGTCCAGAACCTTATCTCTATAGGCCGCTTGCATGCCGGGCCAGTCCACCTCATGCCGCGTATTAATAGTCGGCACAAGAACGTAGAGATTGGAGTGTCCCGCAGGCGCTACCAGTGGATCCGTTACCGAAGAGTTCCTGACGTAAACTGACATATCCTGCGAAACAGTGCGCTCATTCTGGATCTCAGTGACATTTTTCCGGTAGTCGTCAGCGAAAAGAATCTGGTGGTGCGGCTCGTCCTCATAGAGCGTATCGAGCCCGAGGTAGAGCATGAAGGTAGAGCATGAAGGTAGAGCATGAAAATCCCTTCCGGCGCACCTTATGCTCTGAAACATTATGCCCATTTAACAATTGGGTAACCGCATAACCATAGTCCGCATTCAGTATCACGGCATCGGCCTTGATTATCTCTCCAGACTTCAGAAGCACACCACTGGCTTCCCACCCCTCACTCAGCACCTCCCTGACAGAGGTATTGAGACGAACCTCAGCTCCGTCCTGCTCAGCAATTTCCGCCATCTTCTCTGAGATCCTGCTAATGCCTCCCTGAACATGATAAATCCCAAATCGATACTCGAGAAAAGCGAGGATACTGAAGAGAGCCGGACACTTCCACGGGGACATTCCCAGATATTTTGACTGGAAGGTAAATGCGAGTCTCAGGCGCTCATCCGTAAAGTATTCTCCCAGAAGCGAAAAGACAGAGTGCCTCGTTGCTACATAGGGAAAGGCTTCAAGCAGGCATTTTCGGAAGAGGTCTTTGAACTTACTGTAGGAAGCGGTTAGACACGGGACAAGCAACCGAATCTTCTCCTCGTGGTCGGCCATGAAGCGATGAAAGCCCTCGCTTTCGCCGGGAAACACGCGCTCGATTTCCGCCGCCATTTTCACTGGATCCGAGGTGGTATCAATCGACGGGTGGCCCCATTTCAGGCGAGTCATTGGGTCCAACTGGATGAGGTCAAGCTCATCGTCCAGATTCCGTCCTGCCTCTTGGAACATTTCCTGAAGAGTGAATTTCTGGTGCAGGAACGTCGGTCCGGTAATCGAAGGCATAAGGGCCGGCATGCAGGCAGGCACTCCTGCCCCCTACCTGTCCAGCCTTCTCTACCACTGTGACGCGATAGCCCCGATGTGCGAGGATCATTGCCGCTGTGAGCCCCCCGGGACCAGCTCCCACCACCACCACGTGCCTATCTGCGTTCTTGATTGAATCAGCCATGGCGCGGTCCAATCACTTGAATTTCGTAGCCCGGTACCCTGTCAGATCAGGATCGAAAAGCTTGTCACTCAGTTGAGGGGCAGTAACCACCCGGTCAAACACGATCTGCTGTGAGGATCCATCCCGAAGAGTCAGATCTATGGATTGCAGCACCCCTTTTGCGCTCCCGGTGACAAAAGTCAGAACGCGGACACCTCGCGCCAGCTGTCCCTTCGGCTGAACATTAATTCGACTAGTTCCATCCTGACTCTTAACTCCAAGCAAATCGTATTTTTGCTCAAACTCTTCCCAGTTTCGGGGGAAGCCTCCAGCCAAGATTGCCATGCTGTTTTTACTCTCGCCCGCCGCAGTCTTCTCGTATTGGAGGGAACGAGGTCGCATCACCAGCAACTCATCTTTCACCCGGGTCACAATTGTCCGCGGGGGATTACCCGTCTGCCACCGGAATCTCGTGCCTGTTCTCCGGTCTATCCATAAGATCCCATTCTGACGGATCATGGATTTAAGACTAGTCAGTTTCCTGATCTGGGTAAACTCGACCTTCAGCGCCTCAACGCCAGCATTGGTGGACAACCAGCGTCGAATTACCCGCTCCGCGTCACCCTCCCTATCCGCCATGAGCTTACCCCCTGACATGAGAGACATGAGGGTCAGAAACTGAATTATGAACCTCTGCATCTCGAGGAAACGCTAATCAACTTGATCCCCACTGTCAGCCGCGGAATTCGAAACCGGGTGCAGAAGACAATACCAAGCAGGCAAGAGGGTTACCGCGACCACAGTATTAGCGAGAATTCCTGCCGCACAAACGACTCCGAGGCTGGAGAGCCCATCCGCGGATGCCGTGGCTAATGAGCCGAAGCCAATTGCCGAGGAGAGCCCACAGAAGGTCACCGCCTTTCCCATTCCCTTTCGTACTGCCGCCAGATCTCCTCCGCTTCGTCTGAGGGCAAAAAGCATGTGGATACTGAAATCAAGACCGATACCAAAAAGAAGTGGGATTCCACATAGATTGAAGGAGTTCCACGACAACGGCGTCCAGAAAGTAAGAATGACGATCACTGCCCCACCGAAGAAAAGAGCAAGGAGAGTGAGGACCAGATCCCTCCATGAGCGATAGACCAGAGCCAGCACAGCAGTTAAAAGGGCAAGCATTGGCAGGAAGATTCTCCATAAATCCTCAATGATTCGCTCGTTCAAGGCCGTTCCGAGCGAAGGCAGGTTAGCGACATTGGCATGGTCGTCGCAGATCGCAGTCACCCACTCCCTTTCACTCGGATTCACCGGCATCACGGCGACCACGGCCGCAACACTATCCTCACCTTCTGTCACGATCTGGTCGACCGTCCACTTCGCCAAGCTCCCTATCGGACGAACTACCTGCTCCCCATCCGACTGCTCGAGGTACTGCGTCCACGAATTCATGACCTCGCGGGTCAGGCCCATACCCTCCTTCGTGAATCCAACCTCATCAATCTCTGAAAGAAGACGAGGTCCTTCCTTGATCAAGACTCCCAGCAGTTTGGCGTTCCTGCGTTGATATTCGGGATGTGGCACCCAGGAGTCTGGGAGGACAACTGTCTCAATCAGCCCCGCCGCCTGCGCCCGGGAAGACCTTTTTTTAAAGGCTTGGAGCTGGGTGTGCAATTCTCCGAAATTCCCTGCCGTGATCACCGCCGGGGTGGCTTGGCTTTCGCCATGCAATTTTTCCCGCATCTGATTCCAAGCAATCAGGGCCGGGCTCTCCTTCATCCTGAATGGATGAAATTCCGCCTCGATGACGGACTTTTCCATCATGAGCGCGGACCCGATTGCGGCGAGCGGGACAAGCACTGCGAGAACTCCTGCTACCCTCTTTCCTAGTGAGGAGGGAACCCAGTCGCGAGCGGCACCTCCGGACCGTTTTCTCGCGAACTTCACGGCGACTGGAGCGAACCCAAACAGCATTACGGCTGCACCCACCAGTATTCCAAGGGCCACAAGATTACCAAGCTCAGCCAGTCCTGGCAGGGAACTCAGATTCAGGCTGAGAAAGACCGCCGCAGTTGTGACCGCGGCCCACGCTATACCGGGCCCAACCGCCCTTCGAAGAGCCCGGGAAGACTCCGGATTACCAAGAGCCTCCCGGTAAAGAACAATCGCATAATCTACCGCAAGACCCATCAGGATGGCAGCAAAGCCTACGCTTATCACACTCAATTCCCCAAGAGCCCGCTCAGCCACGGTAAGAGTGATTGCCAAGATACCCATCATCGCTGTGAGAAGCCAGATGAGAGGAGTCACTTGCCGATGAACCAGAAAGAAGAGAGCTGAAATGAAAATGAGGGTCAGAAAAACCGAAAGGGTCATGTCTCGTTCCATCCCAGCTCCGACCTCTGACATGAAAGCCGGGGTCCCGGTAAATCCAATATCCACCTGAACTTCCTTCCCTCCTTCTCCATTCCATCCCTTGAGCCATTCATTCACCAGATCCCGCACTTCCTGCAACCAGAATCTAACTTCCCTGTAATCGGAAAAATCAACTCCGCTCCCCTCTACGTACAGGATTTCGAACTTACCAGAGGGGGAACGCATTGGATCCAGAGCCGGAGAACTTTCTCCTCCAGAACCGGATCCAAACTGAGAAAGCCGGAGTGGGTCGTAGCTCCTTAGCAAAGCGCTCTCGGTGTCAAAGGCATCATTGATCTGCTCCAGCGAATCCTCGAGGGTCTCCCTTGATTGAGGAGCAGCCAGCCTGCTTGCCAAAGAAGCAAGATGCTCAGGAGGTCCATTAAACCACGCCCAAGCTACAAGCGGACCACCCTCCACGACTATCTTTTCAAAATCAATCTCCCGAAAGAGGTCGGCGATTAGCGTCTTCTCCTCACTAAGCTTACTAGCCAGAGAAGCTGTTGCCTCATTAACAGCTCTACCGGACTGCCCCTCTACAGTGATGATTAACTGGGCGTCTCGACTGAAATACCGGTTGATCTGCTCCAATCCCCGCGCTTCTGGCAGGTCATTTGGAAGCAACTCAAAAACATCAGATGAAAAGCGAACTCGTACGATCGCGAGAACCGCCATGACCACAATGAGAATGACAATCGCTGCAGGAAGGGCTCTCCTCATGATTCCTTCTGGTGAATTTCATGCTGGAGGTGAGACATCAGGCGGGACAGGCGATGCCGGGTATGCCGCTGAACCACGATACAGGGGATATTCGAAATCAAGGCGTATCCCGTAATGATTATCGCGGCCAGAGGCCAAGGATTCCATAGGAGCGCCACCAGCACACACGGAATCTGAATATGATGAGCTAGTTCGCCGCGGCAGGTTTCTATCCGGAACCGGGATATGTAATCCAAGTCGCGACCGACGAGAGATTTTTTTGCAAATCCCCCAAGCCAGGGGGCACCGTCAGGTAAAAGATCCTTCCAGAGCCGCACTGCAAGAAAGCGCTCGTAGAGTCGACCCCCCATTTCCCACCTCCGCTCACGAAAGAAGCAGGATTCCGGACGAAAATTATCCCCCCCCTTCCGTGTAATGAGCCATGAGGGAACCAAATGACATATTGGTATCACGGTAAGATTGAGGACCACGATTACGGCATTGGGAACCTCAATAAACATCACGCCCCTTCCACTGGACCGTTCCTCCTTTTTTCTTCCGCCTCACAGCCTGAAAGAAGACGAGTTGATAGAATATGAGACCCACAGGAAAAGCTAAGGCTGTCAGAATGGAATATCTCCCTGAGGATCGAAACAGATACATGCACTGCAGAGTCCAGAGGACATACAGAGCGACCATCGCAAGCATGAGAGACGGAGAGGCTATGGCCCCGAAACAAACGGGTACTGCCGACATGAAGAGGCCAGACATCCATAAGGAAATCCCCAGAAAGGCTGCCTTCGGAGTATTGGCCGCCCCTGAAACCGTGCCTTTACTCCACCCTGCGATCAAATCTCGGATTCCCCCGGGGAACATCCGCATGGAAATCGTATCTTTACCGAGCCAGCAGGACCGCTCGATGCCTGCAGAGGCAAAACACCGCGATAGCTGAAAGTTCTCCAGCACGTCCCCCTTGACTTGAGAGTGGCCCCCGACGAGATCGTATTCCTTTCTTGAAACCAGCATGAGCTGTCCAAATAAGCCAATATCACGGGCGGATGCACCCTTCGCCGTGAAGGCATTCATCCCAAGAATCATCGTGATGTTAAAGAAGGCCGATAACTGCTCATAGGGGAACCGAATCTCATGGTAGGGACAGACTGAATGAACCCGGGGTTCTCCTTCCGCTAATCGCATGAGCCTTTCGAAGCCACCCTTCACAAACTTGGTATCAGCATCAACAAAAAGCAACCAGTCCCCGGTAGCGGCCCCCGCACCCTGATGGCAGGCCCAGGGCTTACCCAGCCATCCTCGAGGGGGAATTTCTCCAGATAGGACGCGAGCCCCGAGCTCTCTGGCGACCACCTCTGTCCGATCTTCCGATTGGTCGTCTACTACGATCACCTCGTGAAACCTGCTCCCCTTGAGGGAATCCAGAAGCACCTGAATGTTAGCCTCTTCGTTTCGGGCTGGAACCACCACCGATATCCGCGGGGCTGCCCGGAAGCCCGCCGGAACGGATGGAACACGTCGAAAGCGGACAAACAGCCCCCAGGAAACCAACCAAGAGAGAAAGCTCAACCCGGTAACAATCCAAAGCGCAGCCTCCATCACAACAGACAATCCGATGGGCCCGCTCAGGAGCGATTTTTATCATCACAGGCGACCACTCTGTCGGACACCTTCTGGCCACACAGAATCGCCATCGGCATCCCTCCACCTGGATTGACGCTTCCCCCGGTAAAGAACAGATTACGATACCTGCTGGACTGTTTCGGAGCCTTGAACCCCTTATTCAGCTTCCAGTCAGAGACAACCCCGTAGATCGAACCCTGGTTGGAGTTGTAGAGCCCCTCGATATCAACGGGTGTGAGCAGGTCCTCTACCACCGTATGCTTTCTGAGGTTTTCAAGACCCATCCTCTCCAGTTTATCAATCACCCTGTCCTTGAGGCCAAGGTAATCCTCCATGGTATGAGGGTTCTCTGGATTAATTGGCGGGATATGGGGAAGAATCTTGAGGTTATCGTAGCCCTCCGGAGCCTTACTCGGATCGGTTCGAGTGGGCGCAACGAGATAAATTGTGGGGTCTTCAGGGAGCTTACCCTCCTGAAAAACCGAATTAAAATGCTCACTCTGCTTCTGTGAATAAAAGAAATTATGATGAGCCAGTTCCGGGTAGATACGATCCGTCCCGAGGTGGAGAACCAGCCCGGAGCAGGCAGGCTTGAAGCGCTCCAGCTTCTTCATGAAGGCTGGCGGCTCACTCAGCAGACGACGATACGCGGGCAAGACTTCCATGTTGCAGACAACGTAGTCAGATCTGATCTCTTCACCGCCCTCAAGCGTTACCCCGCTCACGCTGCGCACCCCAGTCCGATTGATCTCCCGGACTTCCTCCCCCAGCCGCAGTCCGATCCCAAGCTCATGGACGAGACGCTCGAGTCCTCGTGCGAGATTATACATCCCTCCTCTCACGTACCAGAGCCCGTAGTCGAACTGGATCACCGGCATCATGTTCATGTAGCCGGGGGCATCAAGGGCCGAGGAGCCAACATACTTGATAAAGTATTCGAATATCCTTCTCAGATATTCATCGTCAAAGTGATCAGCGATGGAGCCCGCCATGCTTTTGCGGTGATCCATCTGAAACAGCAATTTCCGCCACCCGTAATGTCGGATAAACTCCCAGACATTATCCAACCCCTTGCTGAAGTAGCCCTCATTGACCAAATCATATTGCCCTCTCGCATAGGTGAGAAACTCTTGAAACTGGCGCCAATGATGCTCCCCGTCACCTGGTAACTTACCCAACTCCTCACGCATGATCTTTGGATCCTCATCGAGATCGACAATCGTGCCGTCCTCAAAAAAGTTCCGCCAATGCGGGCTCACCGACTCCAACTCGAGGTAGTCTTCCATCTTCCTGCCAGCTCGCTCAAAGAGGTTCTGAAAAAACTGAGGCAGAGTGAAAATGGAGGGGCCAAGATCGAAACCAAAACCTTCGATCTCCTTGAAGTTCAGCTTACCTCCAATTTGGTCGTTCTTTTCGACAATTTGAACATCAAAACCCTCCGCACGAAGGGAGATGGCTGCAGCAAGCCCACCGAGCCCTGCCCCAATAACGAGGACAGACTTGTTTCTTTGCGTAGAGGAGACGGCCATGGGGAAGTTACTATCGGCTGTTTCAGCCACCGCTATGATTGGCGAGATCTCCAACGATTCAACCGCAAAGCGGATTTCGACCCCCTCCAGGGCCTACAAAGGTTGAGGACTTCCCCATTCTCGGCCACACTAGACGCGTAGTCCGGGACATGGCCGAATATCCCCAAGATTTTCAAGCGATATTTCAGAAGCAGAAGGAGTTCTTTGAGACCGGCAGGTCTCAGGACCTGTCCCTCCGCCGCAATAGCTTGTCCCACCTTTCCCAGGAGCTGGAAAGGCGCACTGAGGAGGCGCTTGAGGCTCTACAAGCCGACCTTGGCAAGCCGGCTCTGGAGGCCTGGCTGGCGGAAATACACTTTCTCAGGTGCGAGCTACGACACTGCCTCAAACACCTGAAACGGTGGCAGAGGCCCCAACGGGCGGCAAATCCATTTTATTTCTGGCCAGCACGCAGTGAAATCCGGAGACAGCCCTTCGGGCGGGTTCTGATCGCATCCCCGTGGAATTATCCACTGCAACTCTCGCTAAGCCCCCTGATCTCCGCGATCGCGGCCGGAAACTGCGCGATCATCAAGCCCTCTGAATACGCGCCACAAACCTCTGCCTTTATTTCCGACCTGATCGCATCTGTATTTGATCCGGGCCATGCCACCGTGATCACGGGTGGAGCCGCAACCGGAGAAGCCCTGCTCAATCTTCCATTTGAATTCTTTTGCTATACCGGTGGAGAGAAAGTGGGACGTCTCTACGCGGAGGCCGGAGCAAGGCATCTCTCTCCTGTTCTTCTGGAACTGGGAGGAAAATGTCCCGCTCTGATCGGCCGAGATGCGAATCTGGCAAAAGCTGCCGAGCGTATTATCAGCGGAAAATTCTTTAACGCAGGACAAACATGTATCGCGCCAGACTTTGTGGTGCTTCCCTCTGAACTCCATGACGATTTCCTCCACCTCTGTGAGACGGAGATCCGCCTGTTATACGGGAAAACTGCTGATCGCGATTTGGCGAAGATCGCGAACAAGCACCACTACCAGCGACTCCAAAAACTCACCGGTCCAGATGCAGTATCCATCGGACTGGATTGCCCCGAGGAACTCTCTCTCGCACCACGTCTACTCCCAAACACACAATGGGACTCTCCCGTCATGCAGGAAGAAATCTTCGGCCCGCTTCTTCCTTTAATTCCCTGCGAAAACCTTACTCAAGCTCTCGCCTCTCTGAAGGGCATTCCCTCTCCGCTGGCCCTCTATATCTTCTCGAACGATCGAGGAGAAAGTGAACGAATCGCGGGCTCTCTCCCATCAGGTTCGGTTTGCTTCAATGACGTCATGAAGACAGGGACGAATCACTTTCTCCCAATGGGCGGCCTCGGCAAAAGTGGACTTGGCCGCTATCGAGGCCGATCAGGATTCGAGCAGTTCAGCCACGAGCGCCCCTTTACGCGCCGCTGGCTGACCCGAGACCCCTTCATGGTGAAGCCACCGTATGGGAACAAACTCGCACGCTTAAAAAGGCTTCTTAAGCCTTGAACGAGGAATATCGAGGCCCGCCTCGCCCCAAAATTGATAGGGACCCGTGCTGAGCTAGGATTAGCGTATCTTTTTAAAAAACTAATATTAAGCAAGTTGTGAAAAAAATTGAGTCGGCATAGTTTCCTCTTTCCCTTTCTAACTAGTTAGACTAGTTTGTTTTCCGTGAGGAGAATTGGAATCTTTGAGGCCAAGACCAAGTTGAGCTCTATCGTGGCAGAAATTATGACAGACGGCGAAGTGTTCCAGATTACAAAGCACGGTCGCACGGTGGCTGAAATCCGCCCCCCCAGCCCCCAACCAAATCTACCCAGACGAGGCATGGCGAGAGGGTCTGGATTCTGGATGGCAGACGATTTTGATGAACCCCTCTAAGGGAAATCGCCTCTCTGTATGCATTCTTTTCTCTGTCGATCCAGACGATCCCCACGCACTCAAGGACTTCTAAAATTTACCCTCAAATATCCGGTTTGTTCATCAGCAGGATGAACTGGCCCGATCTGAAAAGTCCTCACGCCCCCCCACTTTACTGCTGCCCTGAAACCCCCTGCCTTGCCGGACCCCGGGACTTGTCCCGGGGTCCGGTCTCCTAGACTCAACCGGTCACTGAGTAGTCACCCCTCTGAATCCATGAACCTTCTCCTGGACTCCAATGCGCTCGTCTGGTTTCTCGAGGGTGCCCCCGAGCTTTCGGAAACAGCGGCTGACCTGATTGAGAAAGAAGATTCCCGTTCCCTTGTCAGCTCCGTCACATCCTGGGAGCTAGCAGTGAAAACCGGACTAGGTCGCCTACGAATCCCCTATGGTCTTGGAGAAGAGTTCAATAGCACCATTGAGTCCATAGGACTCGAATTACTCCCCCTGAGCCCAGCCGCTCTCGCTCGAACTACGCGACTACCCCGTCACCATCGGGATCCCTTCGATCGCCTTTTGGCAGCAGAGGCCTTGGAGCAAAGTGCTTCGCTTGTCAGCCCCAATGAGATTTTTGACTCCTATGGAGTCAAGCGCGTCTGGTGACCTGAGTCACCTCATGGGTCAAGATCTGTTTCCGTCAATATCCGGAAGACGCTCCCGAGTCTTGTAGTCACCGGACCAGGCACACCGCCTAGAATTTGTCCGTTCACGGACCGAATGGCATGCACCTCTCTTGTGGTAGAGGTCAGGAAGGCTTCCTCCGCCCGTGCCAGACTCGTCACCGGAACAGCTTTCTCCATGACCACAATTCCTTCCCGTTCGCATAACTCGAGCACCAGGGCCCTGGTGACGCCAGCCAGGCAACCTCCCTTCAGCGGAGGTGTCAAAAGAATCCCCTCACTTACAAGGAATACGTTGGAGCCCGTGCCTTCACACAATTCACCCCGCGTGTTGGGAAAGATCGCCTCACCGGCTCCGAGGGATCTCGCCTCCTCCAGAGCAACGACATTCTCCCCATAGGAGGTCGACTTGACTCCGGAGAGAGCGCCGTTCTCGTTGCGGGAGTAAGACACCACAATTACGTCCTCCGTATCATTCCATTTTGCTGCGGGGCTGGCGGCAACAAGTGTTGTCTCATTTGAATTCCCCCGTTCGCTCCCCAGCGGAGCTGGCCCCCCAGTGACCGTAATTCGTAAGCGGGCCCGGCAGGCACTCAAATCATTGGCACGGAGAACCTCCAAGCTTGCTTCCAGAAGCTCATTCCGCGGGCGCAGTGAAAGCCCCATGACAGCTGCCGACCGCTCCATACGTTCATAGTGCCTTGAGAACGCGAACGGATGTCCCGCATGACAAATCATCGTCTCAAACACTCCATTCCCGACCGTAAATCCGTGATCAAACGGTGAAATACGCATCTCTTCTGAGGACTGGAGTGAGCCGCTCATCCAAACCAAAGGCTTCATGCTCCAAGAACATAACAACGAAGCGCTGTTTGCAACCCTGGCTCTCCCCATCTCCTTCGGGTCATCACCCCCTGACCCCCTCACAGACGCCCGATCAGAGGGAGCGAGCCTTATGCTCAAGAACCTCCCTGAAATCACGTAAGGATAATTCCAGCAATCTCAGCTCCCGTTCGAACTTTTTCACCGCCTCACTCACATCATCAAGCCCCCCCTTCCCTGACCGCTCATTCAACTCGGTCGCGCTTTCCCAGGCACGACTGGCGCAGAAGTTTCCTACCAGCCCCTTCAGCCGATGTGCCGACTCATGGATCGTTTCCATATCCCCACTCTCTTCAGCTTCCCGTAGTGAACTCCACATTGCTTCCATCTCTTCCTCAAAAATCTGGATAAGCTCACACATCAAAACCTCGTCCCCAATCCGCTGACTGAAAGCTTCTGAATCAAATACCCTCGTATCCAACTCCTTTTCAACGACCTGTGAGTCGTCATTCTCACATTGAGCACCTCGCTGACTTGCGGGTCCATCTATTTCCCTATCGCCAAGAGAACCATATTTCTCAACAACCTCATAAAACTCTTCGGCCTCAATTGGCTTCGAAATATAATCATCCATTCCGACCTCAAGGCACTCTTCCCGATCTCCCGGCATTGCATGTGCCGTCATCGCAATGATAGTCACGTGCCCTTCGGCATTTTTTTCCCGATCTCTTATTTCCCGACAGGCCTCATACCCGCTCATTACTGGCATCTGGATATCCATTAGGATCACATCGAATTCTTGCTTGAGGGATCGATCTACTGCCTCCTTTCCATTTTCCACTACCGTCACCCGGTGCCCCCTACGCTTCAGGAGCCGCACAGCTACTAACTGATTCACTTTTCCGTCCTCCGCAAGAAGGATACTCATACTCTCTACTGCTCTCTTCTCCCGCCGGGACTTTATTCGGCCTTCCTGTGGCTTCCTCCTACCCATTCCTGTGGCCAGCATGACCGCATCAAGGAGTGGTGACTGCTTGATGGGCTTATTGACAACCTTGCTGATTCCTACCTCGTTGACTTCCTTCCCCGGTGCTCCATCACTGACCGAGGTAAGCAGGATCATAGGCAGGTTCTTCCAGTGGGGGTAGGCATGTATTCGTGCTGCGAGCTCAATTCCATCGTCATCGCCCAATACCCGATCAACGATCATCAATTTTATTTCCTCTCCCTCCGACTCTATTCGGCCGAGAGCTTCGAGGGCTGCCGCCGCATTTGGAGTCAAGCTAGGTCGTAGACCCCAACTTTTCAGCATATCTCCAATGATTTCACGCTGAGTAGCATTATCCTCCACGACCAACACATGAAGACCATCGAGCGGCTTCAGATGATCTCTTTCGTAATCATTCTCCTCTGATCCGGCGCCCAAGCGCGCCGTAAAACGAAAGACACTCCCTTCGCCGATGGCACTTTCCGCCCAGATCTCGCCTTCCATTTTTTTCACAATCCGCTTCGAGATTGCCAAACCCAGGCCAGATCCTCCGAATTCTCTCGTAGTTGAACTGTCGCCCTGCGCGAAGACCTCGAAGATCTTTTCCAATCTGTCCGCTCGGACACCGATCCCGGTATCTCTTACCTCAAAGAGAATTTCTACCCGACCCTCGAGCTCCTTCACTTGTTCAATTCCCAGAACAACCTCCCCACTATCCGTGAACTTGAGGGCGTTCCCCACAAGATTTACAATCACCTGCCGTAATCGGGTGAGATCCCCAGTAAGGATCCGAGGCACTTCCCCACCAATCCTGAAAGCTAGTTCAATATTTTTTTCAACTGCCCGGGGCGAAAGCGTATGAAGAATATCTCCAACGGAGTCACGGAGATCGAAGTCACGGCTCTCCAGTTCCAGTTTTCCCGCCTCTATCTTTGAGTAGTCAAGGATATCGTTCAAAAGCATGAGCAACGAATGCGCCGACTGCTCCACTAAGACCTGATAATGAAGCTGCTCTTCGGTAAGATCGGTACCCAGAGTCAGCTCCGTAATCCCCAAGATGGCATTCATGGGAGTACGGATTTCGTGGCTCATGTTCGCGAGAAAATCACCCTTGGCCTTACTCGCCTCATTCGCCTGCTCCATGGCTTCTCGCAGGTTCTCCTGAGTCTCACCCAGACGAGTCCGCATCTGATTGAACTCGTGACTAAGCTCGGAGATCTCATCATGCCCCACCACCGCGATCGGAACCCTGTGGGTTCCTTTCCCGATCTGCTTTGTTGCCTCTACCAACTTTCCCATTCTCCATGACACCGGGAGGACCACCCAGAGCATGACCGCGACGCCGAGAAAAGTCCCGACCGCGGCCGCTAGAATTACACTGTTTCGCAGCTGTCTGACCGGAGCAAGCAGTGCATCTGCCTCCGCGGTATGGACAGCGACCCATCCCAGGGCGCGCATGAGTCCTTCCTCAGACGGCTTGGAGTATGTAAATACCTGCTCCCCATCTGGGATCTCTCCCTCAAGAAACTGAAGGCCATCCTCAATGTCACCGCGGTTTTGCCCAAGGTAGCGGCTCCCATCCGATAGGGTGCGGGTTCCCCCTCTCCCTCCAATCCGAATCAATTCGGCCTCTCGGTTCAGAAGCACCATCCCGCGATCGCGCCCACCTCTCCTTGCATGAGAATCAACAATCTCGAGCACTTCCTCGAGATTGATATCGACCCTGAGAACACCGAGAAAGCGGCCTGCTGAATCCTCAACCCTCTGGCAGAAATCAATAATCACGATCTCTTCTCCCTTTTGGTCCCGTTCCACCCGAACGGATCCCAGGTAACGGCCTTGGGCCTTGGCCGTATTCCACCAAGTGGTTGATCCATGGAAATACTCTCCTTTCCTGCCACTCTCAGCCACAATACCCCCAAAGAAATTTGTCAAAAGCACCTCTCGAAAAATTTGAACTCCTCCACTGAATTCGGACATTCGCACAACGGTTGATTCAAGTTCGGTCATCAGTGCCTCATCAACACTGCCTTCCGGCAAAGAATCTCTCTTCCCCGGATCCTTCCAAGCCTCTGCGATTTGGTCAAAAAGGCCTTCCTGATTTTGAAGAACTCGGTTCGATCTGGTCACCGCATCGATGACTTCACGTTGCCTGACAAATTCCTCCCAGGTTTCGGTGCGGGCTTCCAGAATGCGATCAATTTCCTCCTGTACCGACCGAACCTCCGCTCCCGCTGATATTCGGATAGATTCCCGGATCTGATCCTGTGAAATCTTGACCACATACATTCCCACTAACCAGATGAGCGCCGGAGGAACGCAGATCGTAAGCAGTAACTTGGTGGAGAGTCTCATCTTACCATGATTGGAATAGGATTCCCCGTATCGGAAATCCCTGCAGGCGAAACTCTCAAGCCCGGCACTCCGGGTCGACGCAAGAGCTATACTTGACTAAGAATGCCGGTAGAGTCTCCAAGCCTTCCCGCTGGAGCTCCAATTTCGTCAAGCATCCGCAGGTAGAGATTATTCATGGGGACATCCCCTTTCAGATCAACGTGCCTCCCGGTCCGGAATTTACCGCCTGCATTTCCAGCAAGGATAATCGGAAGGTCGTTGTGAGTATGGCGGTCGCCATCGGAGAGGCCTCCGCCCCATACGATCATGGAGTTATACAACAGCGGCTTACCGTCGACATCCTTCGTGTTGCGCATTCGCTCGAGAAAGTATGCGAGTTGCTCGAGATAGAAGGTATCGATTTTCGCGATCTTTTCGATCTTGGACCTGTTTCCTCCATGGTGTGAGAGGCCATGGTGCCCTTCTCTCACTCCATGCGTCGGGAAATTTCGGTTACTTCCATCATGAGCCAGCAGGAAGGAAGCAATCCGGGTCTGATCTGTCTGGAAAGCAAGGATCATCATCTCGAACATGATCCGGATGTGCTCGTGGTATTCCCTTGGGGCTCCGTTTGCAGGAGGTTCTACACCGGGATCGGGCGGGGGGCCTATACTTTCGGCTTTCTCGATCTGCCTCTCAATCTCGCGTACGCCGGTCATATACTCGTCCAGTTTCTGCTGATCGTTCCTGCCCAGGCTTTTTTCCATCGCTTTCGCGTCCTCGAGAACAAAATCAAGGATTGAGCGCTTTTCCGCTCGTCGCCTCGCTTGGCTTTCACCACGCTCAGATTGGGATCCACTCCCGAACAATCGTTCAAAGACCAAGCGCGGGTTTGACTCGGGAGTCATCGGCTGTGTCGATGAGCGCCAGGAGATGTTATACTGGTAGGCGCAGGAGTAGCCTGAGTCACAGCTACCTGACTTGCGCACACCATCACAGGAAAGCTCAAGCGATGGCAGTCTTGTTTCCTGTGCGAGGTAGTTGGCCGCCATCTGGTCCACAGAAATTCCCAGACGAATATCGGACCCTGATGTTTTCCGGGGACGAGTTCCGGTCAGGAAGGTGGCGTTTCCACGGGCGTGATCTCCGGCTCCATCTCTGCCACCCCAGCCATTAGCCTGCTCAAGTCCTTTGACGATCTGAATGTCCGGGCTGGCATCTTCGAGAGATTTCATGGAATCGTTGAGCACGAACTTCTCACCGACCCCCTGTGGCCTCCACTTGTCCATAATCACCCCATTGGGAAGGCAGAGATATGCCATTCGCAGTGGAGCTCCACTGGCAGTTATACCACGCGCACCAGCCAAGGGTTTTGCCAGACCCAGCGAGCTGAACCCGGGGAGGGCCAAAGTCGCTCCCAGCCCCCTAAGAAAGGCTCTTCGTCCCGGGAGTATTTTCATTTCCCTCATCCGTTGTCAGTATACGCTAATATTAAAGTGATTCGCACAGAAATTCTTGACTGATTTTCGCGTGTCTCCAACCCCTAATTTTGCAGCCTGTCTCCGTCCCCCCGGCGCTTCTGGAAGGGGGTGCTCTCCACCACTCCATAAATCAGCTCTGCCATTTTTCCCTCTTGGGCGAGCAAGCGACCAACAATACGATCGACTGCTGGAGCATCATAATACTCCACGCCCCTTCCGAGCGCGTAGGTAAGCATCTTCTCGGTAAGGCACCGGTAAAAGTCCTCTTTACGGGAGCTAATCAGGATTTCCTTAAGCTCCATGACGTTAGCGAATTTCTCACCGGTAACAAGCTGCCCCGCACTGTCGATCGGCTGACCCGCGTCCTCATCTCTCCACTGTCCGATGGCATTGAAGTTCTCGAGCGCGAGGCCTATGGGATCCATTCGCTGGTGACACGACTTGCAAAGCGCCTTTTCCCGATGTGCCACCATGATCTCCCTCATTGTGACCTTGGCAGACTCCTCTTCTGAATCTTCCAGCTCCGGAACATCAGGAGGCGCGGGCGGAGCAGGAGTTCCAAGGATATTCTCAAGAACAAAGAGCCCCCGCTTCACCGGAGAGGTCCTGGTTGGCTGCGAGGTTACGATCAGAAAAGTCCCCTGTGTCAAAATCCCACCGCGGGCTTGCTGTTCCTCACCGAACTCAACCCGGCGGTATGCACCTCCTTTCACGCCTGATACCCCGTAGAATTTGGCGAGACTCTCGTTAAGAAAAGAGTATCTCGCATTGAGCAGCTCGAGTATCGGCCGGTTCTCTTTAAGAATATGTTGGAAGAAAAGCTCCGTCTCTTTCCCCATGTCCTTTCGCATCTCCTGATCAAAAACCCGTTCGGCGCTCCTCTTGTTGCTCTCCCCGATAATACGACGCACATCAATATTCAAGCTCACAAGATCTCGCGCCTGAAGCCATTGACCCACGAAATTCTTTACCATGCGGTCCGCCTTCCGATCAGACAGCATCCGATCGACTTGCGCACGAAGCTTGGCACGTAGCTCGCCCTTAGAGGCCAGACTGAGCAGCTCCTCATCAGGAGTTGAGCTCCAGAGGAAATAGGAGAGGCGTGACGCCAGCGCGAACTGGTCAACCGGAACCACCCTGCCGGGATTATCAGGCTCCGCCTGCACCTCCCTTCGGAAAAGAAAACGCGGTGAAGTAAGAACTGCAGTGACGGCAAGTTTAACCCCATCTACAAACTTCGCTCCTTCCTCCCGGTTGCGAGCCAGGGCCATGGCCGTTAACCCATCGACAATACGGGCCTCCGCGGGACGCCGGAATGCCTTAGACGCAAACTCCCTTATGATCTCACGCAGGTAGACCTCCCGCTCTGACTCCTCCTTGGGCGGTAGTCCCTTGAAAAAAATCTTCCGGTAGGTTTCCGGGTAAAGCTCCCAGGCACTGCCCGCCTGACGAACCAGCTTATAATCCTCCACCCTGACTCCCCAGGTTCCCTTGCCCTCTCCAGGATTCCCGGGGACAATGGAAAACTCAAAGCGATGGTTTCCCTCGCTCAACTGGATCTCGGTCCTGAACTCGACCCTCGACCGATTGCCTCCATCGACTTCCACCGACTCAAGTTCCTTGCCATCAACCAGAATACGCCAAGTGGCAGTCTGCCCCTCGGGGCGACCACGCTCGTTCTCAATCCGGTAACTCACCTCCAGATCATATGTCCCCGCTTTGCTAAATCTTCTCTCAGCTCCAACTGTATGCCCTTTGTCTGCTTCCATGAAACGAGCACTCTGCTGATCATTCCCCTTTTCTCGAAAGTTCCCTGCATCAATTACAATTGGACGCCGACGCACAGCCGTTGAGGGAAGCGCAAGATCGGCAATGGTCTCGGATGCCAATAGATACTTTTCAAGGAGGATAGGTGAGATTGTCAGCACATCACCGATGGTATCAAAACCGAATCCGGTATCATCTGGGGGAAAGTTTTCATCTACGTTATACTCGACTCCGACAAGGTCCCGTATCGTGTTTCGATACTCTTCGCGATTGAGCCGCCGGATGGTCACTCTCCCGGGATCCGGATTTTCCGGATCCAGCTTCAGGACATTACTCTCTATCCACGCCATCAGCTCCGCCCGCTCCTCGGGAGAAGGTTGAAAATCCCCCTCTACGGGAGGCATGAGATGAGTTCTGACATTCCTCCAGATTCGCAACCATAGTTCGTGGTTCTCGAGGTGACTTGAGAGATCCTTGAAATCATCCAGCGTAATATCTCCCTTCTTGGCTCCATCTCCATGGCAGTCGTAGCAGTAGTCCTGAAGAAAGGGTTCTATCTTTTCCCTGAACTCCACTTCGACTTCGCCGGATGCTGTTACCGTTATCGCCAGTAAAGCTGCCAATGTAAGACCTGATGACCTCATACGCCTAGCCTCACTACGCGGGGAATGATGAAAAAGTAACACTCATTTTTCGTTGTTCTTTCTACTCCATGACTCCTCCTCGTCGAGAACGATTGTAATCCCCGGAAATCCCTTGACTCCCATGCAGCCAGCGCCCACCCATTCTCCCTAAATTATGATGAAGTCAGCTATTACCCTCGCTCAGGTAGCAGAAGCCAAGGCCGGCCCCTTCGTCTTTCATCAGCCTCTGCCTGAAAGCTTCTCGAAAGCAGCGGAATTGGGTTTCGATGCGGTAGAGCTTTTCCTGCCGGGGCCCGACTTCATCGATCCCGAGACCGTGAATTCAATGGCCTCTGATCACAAACTTTCAATCGCAGCGGTCGGCACAGGAGCGGGCATGGTCCAGCATGGTCTTTCCCTCACCGACGCTGACCCCGACAAGCGATCTCGAGCCCTTGAATTCGTCCTCTCCATGGTCGACTTTGGCGGCAAGGTCGGCGCGCCGGCGATTCTAGGTTCCATGCAGGGCAAGTGGGGAGGAAATCTCTCCCGAGAGCAATCCCTCGCTTGGCTCACTGAAGCGCTCCATGCAACCGACGCTCGAGCAGCTGAAAACGACGTGAAGTTCATCTACGAGCCTCTTAATCGTTACGAAACCAATCAATTCAATCACCTGTCCACTGCGACAGCATATCTCGAAGAACATGGACTGGATCATACTGTCCTCCTGGCCGACCTTTTTCACATGAACATCGAGGAGGCTGATGCCGGGCAGGCAATCCGTGACGCAGGATCACGAGTCGGTCATGTTCACTTTGCGGACTCCAACCGCCAAGCCGTTGGATTCGGACATACAGAGATGACGTCCATCCTCTCCGCTCTAGAAGAGATTGGATACGATGGCTACCTTTCTGCGGAAATCTTCCCTCTCCCAAGCCCTGAGGCCGCCGCAGAGCAGACAATCAAGTCTTTCCGAGCCCTCACCAGCTGAGCCCCCATCTTCTTCCAATCCACGATCCCCCGCCAAGTAATGCAATCACGCCCCCTAGGAAATACGGGCCTGGACCTTCCCATCCTGAGCTTCGGCGCATCCTCCCTGGGCCAGGAATTTCGACCTGTTCCTGTTGAGGAAGCACTCTCCTCTGTCCGGGTCGCTCTGGACCATGGGATCAACTTCATGGATACCTCTCCGTTCTACGGTAGGGGCATGTCAGAGGTGCTGCTGGGAATTGCACTGCGGGGAGTTCCGAGGGAATCCTACCTGCTGGGATCCAAGCTGGGACGCTACTCACTCACTCATTTCGATTTTTCAGCCTCCCGAGTCGAGGAGAGCGTTCATGTCTCCCTACATCGTCTGGGAACGGACTATCTGGATGTGCTGCTCCTTCACGATGTTGAATTCGTGCAATTGCCTCAGATCTGGGAAGAGACGATTCCTGCGGCCCTTGCCTTGAAGAAGAAGGGGCTGGTTCGGGCTGTAGGCTTTTCGTGCTACCCGATGAAAACCTTTCACGAAGTGCTCGACCACGCAGAAGAGCAACTCGACTGCATTCTTTCCTACAATCAGCACACCCTTCAGAATACATCCTTGGTAGATGACCTGCTCCCGCGACTCCGTGAAAAGAAACTGGGAGTCATGAACGCCGGACCTTTCTCCGCCCGCCTGCTCACCAACGCACCTCTTCCCGATTGGCTCAAGGAACCTGAGGAAGTCAAAGCGGCCGCCCGCAAAGCCGCCCAGATTTGCAGTCAGGAGGGTATTGATATCGCTCAGCTAGCCCTGCAGTTTTCGTGCGCACACGAAGAGATTGCTACTTGCGTAGCCGGATCAGCCAACCCGGAAAATATTCGCAAATGGGCTGAATGGCTGGCCAAACCTCTTCCTCGGGATCTCCTCGACGCCGTTCTTCAAATCTTCGATCCAGTGAAAAATATCGGTCACCTCGAGGGGCTACCCGAGAACAACTGACAGCGGACGCACGGTCATATTCCACGACGTGACTTCCCCTCAACAATAATTAAAAAAGTCTACCAATGAAAAGAATCGATAAATTCACCTTCGGGGTCGGCGACCGTTTCGCGCACCAGGCTGCACCCCAGCTCCGGGCTTTCCAAATGCTGGCGTCCGAAGGAGTCTCCGTCACTCCGGTATGGAACAAGTCCAACCGGGAGCATCTCATTGTTGGATCGGATCCAGCTGGGACTCGGGCAGCCGCTGAGAACGCTATTGCCCAGCTCGACTGGCAAGCAGGCTTCCTGCTCGATGCCGATCACATCAATCTCGAAACCGTCGACCGATACCTGCCTCACTGTGACTTTTACACTATCGATGTCGCTGACGATATCGGGACTCCTGCTTCACCAGAAGAAATTGAAGCCTTCGTTAATCGTCATCCGGAACTGACTGGCACCATCACAATCGAGGGCATCGCCACCCCGCTGGAGATCAGCCGCGAGATGGTTGAGAAAACCGCACGACAATTCCTGAAGGCCTGCGAACTCGCCGGCCGTATCTACAGGCACATCGCAACAGAAAAGGGCGGAGAGGATTTTATTGCCGAGGTGTCCATGGATGAAACCGACGATCCTCAAACTCCTCCCGAGATGCTTGTCATTCTGGCCGCGATCGCAGACCAGAAGTTTCCGATCCAGACAATCGCCCCAAAATTTACCGGCCGCTTCAATAAGGGTGTTGATTATGTAGGAGATATTGCCCAGTTCGAGCAGGAGTTCAACGATGACCTTGCCGTCATCGCCCATGCAGTGAAGGCCTACGGGTTACCCGAAACTCTCAAGCTCAGCGTCCACTCCGGATCAGACAAGTTCTCCATCTACGAGCCCATTAAACGTGCACTCGCACGCACCGGAGCCGGCCTCCATATCAAAACCGCTGGCACTACATGGCTGGAAGAACTCATCGGCCTTGCTGAAGCAGGAGGGGACGCTCTTGCTCTCGCCAAACAGATCTATGCTACCGCGCTGGAGAAAAAAGAGGCTCTATGTGAGCCCTACGCTACTGTCATCGACGTTGATAATGCAAAGCTTCCGAGCTCTGAAGAGGTCGATGGATGGACCAGCGAGCAGTATACCAGCGCCCTCCGTCACGACCAGGAAAACCCGGCCTACAACCAGCATTTCCGCCAGCTTCTCCACGTTGGCTTCAAGGTGGCAGCCCAACTCGGGGACACATACCTTGACGCCCTCAAGGCCAACTCCGAAGTCATAGGAAAAAACGTCTGCGAGAACATCTATGAGCGTCACATGGCGCCCCTTTTCGGAAGGTAGAAACTCTTCTCCTCATGATAGGGATCGATATCCGGTCCCCGGGCAGACCGAAGCAGGGCAGACTTGCCGGTTGGACAAAAAGATCTAATGCCTAATCTTGAACACCTACCAGCTCCCTAGGTCATGCTCGACGCCCACCACCACCTTTGGAAATACGACGCTTCCCAGTATCCGTGGATCGAAGGAAAATCTGTTCTCGCACAGGACTACCTTCTTCCGGAACTCATCGAAAATACTGCCGCCGCAGGGGTAATCGGAACCGTCGCCGTCCAAGCCAGTCAAACTCTCGAGGAGTCCGACTGGCTTCTTGAACTATCTGATCAATGCGACC
This sequence comes from Roseibacillus sp., assembly GCA_029242545.1. Lineage (GTDB taxonomy): Bacteria > Verrucomicrobiota > Verrucomicrobiia > Verrucomicrobiales > Akkermansiaceae > Roseibacillus_B. Next base: position 13,037 of record JAQWTV010000016.1, on the reverse strand, counting down.
TCATCCGGGGAGTGGTGGGCTGGGTTCCTCTCGCTGATCCCGATGTCACCGACCACCTCGACCGCCTCACCCAACATCGCAAGTTCAAGGCTGTGCGCCACGTAGTACAGGACGAACCGGATGACCACTTCATACTCGGCCCTGAATTCAATCGTGGCATCGCAAAGCTCAAGGATTATGAACTCGTCTACGACATCCTCATATTTCAAAGGCATCTCCCTCAAACTATCGAATTTGTTGACCGGCACCCCGGCCAATCCTTCGTCATCGACCATATTGCCAAGCCCGTCATCCACAACGGACGAATTGAAAGTGACTGGCAGCGCGGCATGACTGCACTTGCGGAACGTGACAACGTCACCGCGGTTAAGATCAGCGGCATGGTAACCGAGGTGGCCGACGACCAGATCGATGAGGCTACTCTGAAAAACTACTTCCAGGAGTCCCTCGAAATATTCGGGCCCGAACGTCTTTGCTTCGGAACGGACTGGCCTGTCTGCCTCCTCCGGATTAATTCCTACGCGGACTGGGCGAACTCCGTACGCGGCTACGTTGCTGACCTCACTACGGGAGAGCAGAATGCAATCCTGCAAGAGAACTGCGAAAGGGCCTATCGCCTCTAGGCGTTACCCACCCTTTTGGAATTTCTGGAGAAGCTGACCCATTGTCTGTTCAACCTCTACAGACGAGCTCAGATTCAAGGACGGGCGGGATAGCGGAAAGACTTGTCAGGCCGTGCCGGGGGCTCGGGCCTTGAGGGCGGATCTTCCTTAATCCTCCTCTGCAGATAGGTCAGGGCAGCCTCCAGCTGGGCATCGCGGCCACCAAAGGATTCGTGAGGCAGATTGTCTACAACCATATCAGGGGTAACCCCTGTTCCCTCGATGATCCATGTCCGGTCCGGTGCATAAACACCCGTCTCCGGACTTCGCGCCATACCGCCGTCCATGAGCCGCGTGGCACCCCGCAACCAAATTCCTCCGCCCCAGGTCTTCGTTCCGATGAGGGGGCCAAGACCAAGCCTTCGAAATCCCTCCGAAAAAGCCTCTCCGTCCGAAATCGTATAGGCGTCCACCAAGACGGCCATGTGCCCATCAAAGGCAAACTGCATGTTCGCAAAAGGGCGACCTGTCCGGGTCTTCCAATACATCCATGGCTTTCTACTCAAACGGCTTAGAATCCAGCTATCGATATTCCCTCCGTAATTCTGACGCATATCAATAATGAGACCCTTCCGATTGAACACCGGGTAGTATCCCTTCACGAACTCCGCATAGTTCGAAGCTGACATTCCCCTCATGTGGAAATATCCGATCTCCCCCTTGCCCTTCGCTTCAGCTTCAAGTCGACGGGTATATTCCCAGTAACTCGTCTTAAGATTGCGAAAGCCACTCGAGCTCAGAGGAGTCACTATGGATTTTCTGGTTCCTCCTATCCCGATCCTCCGGGACTCTAGGAGAACTTTTCGACCGGCTTTGTTCTTGAGCAAAGATCCGATCTCCGGGGCTCTTGTAGCAGGCTCACCATCTACCGAAAGAATCACGTCCCCAACCTCCATCTCCACCCCAGCCTTGAGCAAGGGGCCCACCTCTCCAGGGTAATCTGGGTCCGTTTCATACAATCGGTCGATCCGGAACCCTTCCTCTACTTTTGAGAGTTGCGCGCCAAGGTGTCCAAGACTTGCCCCATCGGTCGCATCGCGGATATCCCCCGCATAAATATCGGTATGCATCGCCGAGAGTTCTCCGACCATCTGAGAGATAAGGTGATCAAGTTCCCACCGGGTTGTGAGCCGCGGAAGCAGAGCCTCATGCCTGCGACCCATTTCATCCCAGTCCACACGGTGCATCTTAGGGTCGTAAAAGTAATCGCGGTGCATGCGCCATGCGTCACGGAACATCTGCCCCCACTCCTCAGCAGGACTCACACTGAGAGAGAGCCCACTCAGACTAAGCTTTCCTTGAGTGGAGCTACTCGGCGCCTTGCCGGTGGCAGGGAAGACATAAAAACTGTCTCCTTTCCGCACCAGGCAGGTTGTTCCATCACCGGAAATCTCATAACCTCTTACCTCGGTCATGATCGTGGTCCACTTGTGCCGGGCAGAATCCGAAGTAATGGGAAAGGACACCAGCGATGATTTACGGCTTAGCGAGAGAGAAGAATACAGGCAGTAGAGGTTTCCACGGGCTCTTGTAAGATACCGGTAATTACTGGGTTCCACCGGCAAAACAAAAAGGCGGCCATCGAGATTCTCCAGATTAACCTCTTCCTTGTTCTCCTCTTCCTCCCCAGCTGGTGGGAGCTCCCCCTCGTTCGAGGCCACAAAGGGAGAGCGCTGTCCTCCGACCAGATCGAGAGCATAAATCCCAGCCGTCTTATCGAGAAGAGGTTCAGGTTGGCGGGCACCCCAAGGAGAGCCCTGCACGGAACGGAAAGTCCGGTCCGAAAGAAAATACAGCCATTTCCCTTCCGCTCCGAAGACAGGGCTGTAGCTATCGAGGCGTGCCGTGGTAACAGCCACAGGGTCATTTCTTTTCTGGGTGTCATAGAGAAAGATTCTCTTGGCCTGATTCTCCATGGTGTCCGTATAGGCGATCCACTGACTATCGGGTGACCATGTCAGATCTATGTAGTCCCATTCATTACCCTCTTCTGAACGTGCCACCTCCCACTCGTCACCACTGGCAAGATTCCGCATCCAGAGGACTTGGTTCCGATCCGTGTGAGCTAGCAGCTTCCCGTCTGGTGAGGGAATTCCATCATGCCGCAGGGTTGTCCCTCCGGAAGTGATGGGCGATGGTTCCCCCAACCCATTTGCAGGCTCACGCCAGAATTCCATCTCTCCACTACGATCAGAAAGGTAGATCACATCCTTGCTTCCGGGCAAAAAGCGAAGATCTCTGGTCCGACTCTCACTATCTTGTCTGAGCCGTATGATCCGGCCAGCCTTCGCAGGCAACACATAGCCACGCCCACGAATAGTGAGGCCTACCTGCTTTCCATCATGAGAGAGAAACCAGGACTTGAGGTAGGTCATCGGGTTGCTGATCCAACGCTCCCGCTTCTGGTCAAAGTCAGAAGCCAAGCGAATATCCACCTTGCGCGATTTATTCTGCGCTATGTCGTAAATCCAGATATCCGCGCGATTACCGAAGATGATCCTCCCGTTGTGAAGCGAGGGCGAAAGAAGGTCCCATCCTGCAAAGGACGTATGCTGAACCGGGTCCTTACCCTCGAGGGTGATTGACCAAAGGTTCATCGTTCCATCACGGTCACTGCTGAAGTAAAGACGATCCTTCCACACCATGGGATCGCGGCTTGTGCCGTCATAATCCGGAGTAAGCGGAACCGCCTCTCCATCTCCCTCACGAAAACGCCAGAGGTTTTCAATCAGCCCGCCACGATACCTTTTTGCAAAACTGTTCTGCCGGGGCAGGCGAGTAAAAAACAAGGTCTTCCCGTCATCAGAAAAATCACCATCACTGGCCTGCTCCAGAGGAATCAGTTTTTTCTTGCCGCTCTCAACATTCAGCACGGCGAGCTGATGAGTGTCACGGGTAGCAAAATACCAGGTCGCATAGACCAGCTCCGTGTCGGACTTCCACGAGACGGGCCTTGGGCCCCGACGCCCACTAACGCCCTCGTGAGTGATGCGTAAGGGGCGCCCTCCCTCCAGAGGCATGACATAAATCTCATGAGTCCCATCGTAAGACGCCGTGAAGGCTACAGTTTTACCATCGGGGCTGATGCACGGGAAGCGCTCACGCTCAAGATGGGTTGTGAGTCGCCGGGCGGTTCCGCCCTCCACGGGAACCCTCCAGAGATCACTCTCGGCATAAAAGACAATCGTCTCGTTGTGTATCGCGGGGTGTCGGTAGTAGCCCAGAAGGCCTTCCGCGCCAAATACGGGCATGGAGAGCAGCACGATCGCTGCCAGCGCACATCGTCTCATCAAGGATGCAGGGGGTAAGGGTGAAGCTCCATTGTCCCCCATTTTCCCCTACGTTCAATGCCCAATCCGTAAAACGGCAAGGGATTTACTCCATATATTCGGTGTTCCGGGCCTCAGGCTGACACCAGTGAGGCCCCTCTCCTCGCTCCTCCGGAGCAAGAAACGACCGGCAAGTTCAACAAATCTCCATTCCTGTGCCGGTCTATCTGTGGTAACCAGTCTCCAACCCATCCATGACCAGACCCGCCTTTTCTATCCTACTGCTCCTCGGGCCGCTGCTCCCCTGCTCGGCCAAAGTGACGTTCAATGAGCACATTGCCCCACTGATTCACCAGAATTGCACTGGTTGTCACCGCCCCGGGCAGAACGGCCCCTTTCATCTCATAAGCTACCGGGACGTCAAAAAACGCGCGCTCACGATTAATGATGTGATCCTTGACCGCTACATGCCCCCATGGAAGCCCACCAACAAGGAGATGCACTATGCCAACGATCGGCGCCTCAGCGAAGAACAGATTGAGCTTTTCGGCAGATGGGTGAAGGATGGAATGCCGGAGGGCACTTCGTCGAAAAACCCGGAAGTTCCGGAATATCCCAGCGGGTGGTATCTTGGGAAACCTGATCTTGTCATCAAGATGAAAGGGAAGTTCGAGGTCCCAGCAGAAGGTAGGGATATCTATCGGTCCTTCGTTTTTCCGCTCCAGCTCCCGGAAGACAAATGGGTCAAGGCGGTGGAGCTCCGACCTAAGGCTAAGTCAGCAGTCCACCACGCTCTTTTCTTTATCGATTCGAACGGAGCAGCGCGAAAAATGGACGGTCGGGACGGCAAAGCCGGGATCAGCGGAATGGGGTTTCTCCGACAGGCTGGAGGTATCACTGACCCTGCGGCAGCCTTTGGGGGTGGCAACGGAGGCCTTGGTGGTCATGTTCCTGGAGCCACCCCGGCAAGGCTCCCCGGCGATCTTGCCATGTTCCTGCCCCGTGGCTCGGATGTCGTCATGCAGACACACTTTCATCCCTCTGGGAAGAAAGAGGTCGAGGAAGCAGAGCTCGCGCTCTACTTCGCCAAGGAATCTCCTGAGGTAAACCTCGTGCCCATTCAGATTCCTCCATTATTTGGAGCCACGAAGGGGATTAATATCCCCGCAGGGGAGGAGGCTTATATCGTTGAAGATAGCATCACCTTGCCAGTCCCGGTCAAAGCGGTCTCAGTAGGTGGCCACGCTCACTATATCTGCAAATCGATGGCTATGACTGCAACGCTGCCTGATGGTAAGAAGATCATCTTGATGGACATCGAGGACTGGGATCTCGATTGGCAGGACCGCTATCAGTTCGAGAAACCTCTCGATCTACCTGCTGGCACGACTCTAAAAACTCGTCTCGTTTACGACAACTCAGCAAGTAACCCAGAAAATCCGAATAGCCCTCCTCAGCGTATCACCTGGGGTCAGGAATCTGACGACGAAATGGGAAGTATCACTCTGATCGTGGTTCCCGAGAATAATGGTAAGATTCAGGCAATTAAGGACGCGCAGAGGTCTCAACTCATCACCAGCGCCGCCGATGCAATCCAGAAGGCCTCGAGATCGTTTCTCAATGTGAAAAACTACGATACGAACGGAGATGGGTTGATTCAGTATGACGAGGTTCCAGGCCGAATGCGCTCTCGTATCTTTGACCGCTTTGACAAGGACGGTGACAAGACCCTGAACAAGATCGAACAACCCGAGGTTCAGAAATACCTCGACTCGATGCTCAGGGGTTTCCGGCGGCGATAAAATCTTCTCCCATGCGAAACCAAGGAGACCTTTTCCTATTCCTCCTCTTCAGCCTGGTGGCCCTTGTTCCTTCAGGTTGGGGGCAGCAGGAAAAGGTTGTCCGTATCGGGAAGATCGTGGATATCGAAGGAGCTGTCCACGACCCCGCGAAGTCACAGAAGACGGTTGCGGTCGTATTTGTCTACGTTGATGTCACGTGCCCGATCGCTAATTTTTACCAACCTATCCTGAGACGCCTGGCGCAGACCTTCGAGCCCGCGGGAATTCGATTCTACCAGATCCATCCGGATCCAGATGGAGAAAAAGGCGCTCTCGCGACGCACGCGAAAGAGTATGGCGTCCTGAGCCCCGTGATCCTCGATGCTAAGCAGTTTCTTGCAGGAAAGCATGACGCTAAGGTGACTCCTGAGGCTCACGTCTACCTTCCCGATGGTAGCAGGATCTACCGGGGGCGTATCGACAACACCTATGCGACCTACGGTAAACGCAGGCCAGAAGCGACCAGTCACGACCTACAGGAAGCCTTACAGGCTGCGGTGGAAGGACGCAGGCCCGCCACGGCCGTGACCAAGGCCGTGGGTTGCCAGATCCTGATCGAACGCTAGCAACCGACAGCAGCAAAATCGACTTTCGAGCAGGGTTCTAGTCCTTTGCAAGAACCCAGATGTTCCGGTAAAATACAGGATTGCCGTGATTCTGCAGGAAGATTGGTCCCCCGACTTCCGGCTTGAGCGGGCCACTTACTGGAGCCGCCGTGGTGTGGGTTTTACCCATCTCCTGGTCATCGTGAACGGTTACCCCGTTCAGCTTGACTGTCATCCGTGGCCAGGCTGTCCGCTTGCCATCCTTGTCAAATTTGGCGTGAGTGTATTCAACGTCATAGGTCTGCCACGCAAGGGGAGGCAGACACATGTTCAATTGAGATGCCGCAATAGAGTAAATCCCCCCGCACTCATTCATCAGGCCTTCAAGACCGAAGGAGTCGAGAACCTGGGTTTCCCAGCGACCTTGATAATAGACTCCGCTATTGCCCCTGCCCTGCGACCGTGAATGAGGGCGATAGGGTGTGCGGAACTCAACGTGAATAGTGCAGTCCCTGAACAACTTTGTGCTGATCGCATTCGTCGCTCCCAGCAGACCGTCAGTAATCTTTCCATTCTTCCAGTGGTCTACATTGCTTCCATCAAAAAGAACCACCGCTCCTTTGGGAGCCTTAGCACCAAGAGTCGGGCTTTTGCGCTCCAGCTTTTTCAGCTCCATCTTTACCCCGCCCTTACCACTGAGATGAAGAGCTCCGTCAGAGATAGATCCATTATATTCGCTGTGCCCTTCTGGCGGAAATTTCCGCGTGGCACTGAACTCTGTTCCGCCACCGGCCATGTAGCGTTTCTTCCCGGAAGCGGCCGTGAAGACCGCCTTCTCTCCATCAATTTTTCCGTCCAGCAGGCTCTTGCCCTTTCCATCCCAACCTGCACCAGGGAGACCCCCGGGATAGAGAACAGCCTGAAAGTGCCCATTCCCCAGCGCAATGACCTGCGCACCAGCACCTTCGGTGGCATATTCTCCCTGAATACTGAAATCAGGATCCTCGTCGGCAGCCTTCGCAGGATCGGTCCAAACTTTATTGTTGTCCGCTGCTCGCGAAGCGACCGGAAGCAGCAGGGCAATCGAGGTAACGATGGTGGGCAGGAATGAGACGTTCTTTTTCATGTGTGTCTGTTTGCTGGATGCGATCAAGGCGTATCTGGCCATCCTCGGAAAGCCCTTATTTCACACTTCCTCCCCTAAGATCACCCCTCCATGCTACCTGCCGCAAATTCCATAGCAGACTGACAGCACTCCACCTTCCCATCCGGACACTAAAACGGGGAAGGACTCAAACCCCGGATCGATCCGGCAGAGCCTTCCCCGCAAAGGATTTCTTCGCTTCAAAGAGATCAGTTAAAGGCCTTGAGCGCGACTTCGGCCTCAGAAATACGCTTGTTGAAACCTTCAAACAGCTTTGTGTTCTCGTCTGTCCGTTTCGGCCTCGTTTCAATCCAGTCCGTGAGCTCCTTCTTCGCAGTTTGGAACTCCGCGATGGCTGCCTTGTAGGCTGCTGCTTTGTCAGGATTGGCTTTTGCGTAGGCCTCAATCGCCCCGGCGCTCATGCGAATAACTCCCTTGAACTCTTCGATGAACGAGGAAGGCGTCTTATCCCGACCTGCCCCGAGCTGGCCGAGTTTGGTGTTACCATCATTATCAAGGACGACATAAGTAGGATATCCCTGCACTCCAAACTGCTCCTGTAGCTTCTTATTGCGCGCCACATATTTCTCGGGAACAACCGACTTATCCTGCGGGAAATCGAGGGTTACGAGCAGCATATTCTCCTTCGCGTAGGTTTTCCACACCTCTTCCGCAAAGACATTCTTGTCCATCAACTTGCACCATCCGCACCAATCTGATCCGGTGAAATTCAGCATCAGAGGCAATTTCTTTTCTCCTGCCAGCTTAACGGCCGCATCAAAGTCCATTGTCCAGACTCCAACTGAGGCTCCTTCAAGTTCGATCTTGTCAGCTGCTTGCGCGCTCATCATCAGGGCGCCTGCGGCCAGCCCCATCATCATTCTTCTTAGTGACTTCATATTTTCTATCTCGAGGTTACTATCAGATATGACGGGGCGAACGGATAATTTGTTCTCTTAATTTCCGTCAAAATTGTCTCTGGCGGTACGCCGGGAGCCATATCATGACAAGCATGAACTCGGAATCCCTGCTATTATTAGGGTTTCAACGGCTCCAGCCCTCCTTCATCTACCGAAGACTCCCATTCGGGAAAAGCCCCAGATTTCTCTCCTCATTCTCTCTTCCGCAACGTTCCCCGGTAGTTACTCCTCTCCGCCGAGGGAGAAGAGATAGGCAAAAAGATCTGCCAACTCCTCTTCCTTCAAGCCCGCCGCGGTGGGCGGCATAAGGCTGCCTACCTGCTCCTCCCTGAGGATGCTTTCCCGCGGAATCTCAAAGAGTGAATTGGTTGCGAAATCACGGAGCAATAACAAATTTTGATCACGGTTCGCTTGGATATATCCCTGTTGGACATCTCCATCCCGGGTAATGATCCGACTAAGGGCATACCCCTCCTTGACCTGCCGTCGCGGCCAGAGGACCTCGGTGACAATACGATCCGGCAAGAGGCCACTTCCCACTGCGCTGAGGCTCGGCCCGATCAATGAATCCCCCCCGCGATCAGCCTTGTGGCAAGCCGAGCAGCTGGCCTGCGAGGAGTGAAAGATCTTTCTCCCCTGCTCGACGCTCCCTTCTTGCGCTATGGAAACCATCCGCTTGATGACACTTTCATCATACTCCTGTACAATCCCGGTTCCCGCCAACTCATCAAGGACCGCTTCCAAATCTCTCGCGACCAGTCCGGTAGAGACCCAGGCCTCCCGGAGCCTCTTAGCCTGATCCCCTTCAATGCCAGCCGCTTCCAGCGCCTGCGCAAGCAACAGAGGCGCGCCCTCTCGACTGGTAAAGTCCCTGAAAATGATCATGATCTTTTCCCTGTCTTCCAGTTCTTCAAGGAGCTCCGCCGCAATGCGTGTTCCCTCCTCCGGAGCAAGTTGCAAAATGGAAAACAACGCGGAGGGATCAACTTCACTGGGAGAGCCAACCTGAGATTTGAGAAACTCCACGGTGCTTCTTTCACCCAAAGAGCCAAGGGACCGCAATGCGACATTCCTCAATCCAGAATCAACACCTTCGCCTTCCGCTAATTTCAGGACAGGTTCATACAACTCCTTCACTTTCCAATGAGCGGCCAGTTGCACTGCCGCGACGCGCCTCTCAAGATCAGAATGATACAAGGCCCGTCCAAGCGGCGGCATGACGTCAAAGCTTGGACGTTCTCGTTCCCTCATCGCCCTCAACAGGGCCAGACTGATCTGGTCGGAGTTCAGGATCACACGCAGGTCATCTTCCTCCCCGAGAGCTGCCAGAGTCAGCGCAAGACCATCCCAAGCCTCGTTGCCGACATTGTCGCCATCCAGAATTTTCCGAATTTCCTCGAGGACTCCCCGCGAGTCAGAAGCCCCCAGAACCGCGGCCAAGCCTCCCCGGACCCCGGCAAAATTCAGTTGGCCAGCTCGTAAAGCAGGCAACCAGAACCGCTTGCTGTGATGAACCGCCTGCGAAAAGGCATACTCGATCCACCGGTCGCGCTTTGACTCGGCCGCGGCTGCAGAAACAAGAACCGATTCGGCAAGCGAGGATTCTCCCGCGGCAAGCACGGCCTCCATCCGCACTAACGGATGAGAGTCTCGGGCCGTTTCCACATGAAGCTCATGGAGATTCCCAAGCTTTTGGCTCCAACGCCCCAAAATCCTGACCCCATAGGCCCTCGCACGGTGGTCAGGAGATGCTAGAAGAAGGCGCAGAACCTCCTCATCTGGTCGCCCAAGCCACTCGAGCAAACTCACCGCTTCAAGCAAATCTCGCCCCGCAAGGTCAGGTGAACGACTCCATTCTCTGACTGCCTCCTGAACCTCCTCGGGCTTGCGAGTCGCAAGAACCTGCTTGGCCTTCAGTCGCGTCCAGCGCTCCGGGGACTTTAGAAACTCAAGCAAATGAGCGATGCTGGCACCGAGGAGTGCGGGTGGTTTCACAGCTCCTTCGCTGGGTGTCACCCGCCAGATTCTGCCGTGTGTCTTATCCCGCTCGGGATGACGATAAAAATCGTCCTGGTGACAGGTGATTGGATTATACCAGTCCACAATATAAATCGCTCCATCAGGGCCCATCTTGACATCGATAGGCCGGAAGTTTCGATGCTTCGATCGTAATAACGGACTCTTCCAATTCAGTTTGAATCCGGCGCCATCCTCCTTGGTCTCAAAACGACTAACCTGATTCTTCTTATAGTCCCCGATAACAAACTGCCCCTGCATCTCGCTGGGCAGGTTCCCAGCCCCGAGACAATCGATGCCGCAGTAGCCTCCGGGATTACCAATTCTCGGAAGTCGCAGGCGGCGCTTCGCAGGGATCGATGCTGGCGTAAGGAACGACACCCCGCCTGCCCCATCGATAATGAAGGATTGTCCAAAGTCGTCGAAAGCGATTCCCCACGGATTCCCCGGCCCCATGAAATCATCCAGCAGTGGATCAAGCCGCAACTCCCGCGGCCGCATCCGGTACGCTCCAGCCTGGAACAGGGAAGACACCCCAAAGGGAGTCTCTACCCTGGACTCGATCCCATCTCCCTGGCACCACCAGAGTTCTCCCCCGGGGCTCCAGACAAAGGAATTACTGGTCTGATGAGAATCGCCGTTCCCAAATCCAGTCAGAAGCGTCACCCGCTCATCCGCGACCCCGTCCCCGTTCGTATCTCTCAGGGTGAGCAACTCAGGCCCCTGCCCGATATACACCCGATCCGGACCCACCTCCATTCCAGTCGGAATCATCAGATCCTTTGCGAACACTGTCGACTCATCCGCTTTTCCGTCGTGATCGGTGTCCCGCAGTGCAATCACGCGATCATACCCTTTCACCCCTGCTTCAATCTGAGGATAGACATCCGAGCAAGCCACATACATTCGGCCACTAGCGTCCCACCGCACCGAAAGGGGATTCCTTACGCCTAGGGACTCGTCGGCAAAGAGGTTGACTTCGAAACCCTCGAGAACTTCAAAACTATCCAATTCTTTTTTAATCCCAGCCTCCCCGGAACCCGTCAACTCTGGCGCTGCCGGCGCGGTCCATGGCTTGCCGGAAAAGATGGCTTTCTCGACTTCTGCGATCAGTGCGGGATAGCTGGCCCATTCCTCCTGAATCGATGGCAAGCCATGCGCGGCCTTGGCGAAAATTCTCCTGCTGTCATCACCAAAGATGCACTTCCAGTTGGCAGGCCGCCAGTATTCACACCAGAGCCGATGCTTTTCAGCAACCGTGGCGCACATCAACTCATAGGCCTTGCCCCCGGGCTCGGGCTTCCCGGAAAGCTGCTCAATGAACGATGCCTCCATATCCTTTCCACTCCTAGAGACGAAAGGAATCTTCCGCTCCTTCGCTAGCTTCCGGATGGCAGCAACATAGGAAGGAAGCGCGGCACGTTCGGCAGCGTCCTTCCATTGCATCGAAGCAGGTTCGAGTAGAACGAGTCTTCTTTCCTTTCCCACCCGGTTCAGGAAATCTCCATAGGCCTCAACAAATTCATCGAGACGCCCCTCCCCGTCAAAGGATTCCATCTTACCAAACTGAGCAATTACTACCGTTACCCCGGCCCGCTTCAGCTGGGCATCCCAATTGCCAAAGGCATCCTGCCTCCATCTCTCCCTCTCCGCACTCTGATGATATACGGTGTCCCCGTCCCAGGCAAAATCACGGAACAGCGGAGCATGCTCTTTCCACTCCATGGTAAGAGCAGACTCCAGTCGCCCCTTCTTCTGGATATTAACCAGATCTGTTCCTCCCACGAAGGCAACGACATCGCCCTTACGAAGCTCAAGCACCTCGGCGGCTCCCGCCGGAAGCAAAACGGACATCCAGGCCATGATGGCCCCCACGTGACTCACAACTTTCACGGTCGGAATGCTAAGCACCTCAATCCTGACTCACAAGGAATTGCCTGCGGGTTGGATCTACCACCTCAAAAAACTGCATTATCCTGCACCCTGAGCCCCTCCTACCTCCCACGGAGAACTTTCAAAAGAATTCCGAATGCTGGCGCGGCCATGCCCCCATGATCGAATCCACCCAGCTCATGGAGTTGGGTCCGCTTGTGTCCTGCAACACGCATCATTCGCCAGAGATACGCGTTTTCCTCGTAACGGCCCAGTAGCTCCAGCTCTCGGTCCCCAGTAATAAGCACCAGCGGCGGTGAGTCCTTCCTGACATGAAACAGGGGAGCGAACTTGTCGACAATCGCACGCGTGTCACGAATTCCTTTCTCCTCCCGGGGAGTGAAGTGCGTAATGGTATGACCACTGAACGGCACGAGGGAGGCGATCCGGTCTGTATCAATCCCGTGGACCTCAAGGTAGCTCTTGTCCAGTCCCACCATACTGGTGAGGTAGCCCCCAGCCGAGTGCCCCGAAACATGGATGGCACCGGGGTCTCCTCCATAGCGCTGAATATTTTTGAACGCCCAAGCTACCGCGGCAGCCGCATCCTCGATATATGCAGGGCACTCTACCTTCGGAAACAGTCGGTAATTTACCGCTACTACCGCAATACCCTTCTTCTGCAACTGCCACGGCACCGCCTTGTTTCCCCCGCGTAACCCTCCACCGTGAAACCATACCACCGTGGAAAACCCTTGTTTCCCCGCC
>JAQWTV010000122.1 GCA_029242545.1 Roseibacillus sp. | reverse complement strand
GATATGAGCACTAATGATACCGTTCTCGTCCTCGCCAACGGACAGGCTGGCGGAAAGCCCATCACAAGACGCAGCAAGGCCTGCCGTGAATTCAGCGAGGCTCTTCAGCATGTGCTGCTGGAACTGGCCAAGGCCTGTGTCCGCGACGGAGAGCGGGTAAGCAAGTTCGTCACCCTCAAGGTGCAGGGGGCCTCGCTTTACCTCGATGCAAAGAAAGTGGCCGAGGCCATCGCGAAATCCGCCCTCGTGAAATCGTCATGGAATGGTGGAGATCCTAACTGGGGGAGAATCATCCATGCCATCGGCTACTCCCGGGCAAGAATCCGGGAGGAACTCATCGACATCGCCTACAATGGTAAGGCCGCGTGCGAAGGAGGACTAATGGCCAAAACCCCACTGAAGACCCTGCGGGATATCGCCTCCCGGGATCACTTCACCATTACGGTCGACCTGCATCTGGGGAAGGCTGATTACACCATCTACACCAGTGACCTTTCTCCAGAGTATATCGACTTCAATCGAAGTGAGTATTCCTACTGGAAAAACGCCGGGATCGATTAGCGCTCACCAGTAGGGCGCACTTCGCAGAGGCCATCCCTCCAGCTCACTCGAAGCTTCACTCCGTAACAGAGACTGAGGGATTCAGCCGTGAGAACCTCGCGCTTCTTGCCATCCGCAAGAACCCGGCCCTCCTGCATGAGAACGACCCGGTCGATCTCCGGTGGAATTTCCCTAACGTCATGAGTCACGAGGAGAACTCCTGTCCCCTTTTGCATGAGCTCTCTTACCACCGACATGAAAGCCCAGCCCCCTGGCAGGTCGAGGGAGGTCGTCGGCTCGTCAAGAATCAGCATCTCGGGCTCATGAACAAGAGCCCGCGCAAGAAGGAACCGGCGACGTTCCCCTGAGGATAACTCTCCGTAGTCCCGCCAGATCAGCGACTCGACTCCTGCCTGCTTCATGGCCTTCCAAGCCTTGCGCCTCTCCGCAGGGGTGTAGGTCTGGCTGTTTGTCATGCCATGGACCCCGTGCAACCCGGTTAAAACAATATCGCTGGCCAATTCATCATCATCAAAGAGACCCTGCTGTTCGGCCGTCACCAGTCCAATCCTCTCTCTAAGGTCGTAGAGCGACCATTGGTCCTCTCCAAAAATCCGGCAATGCCCCTCATCTGCCACCGGATGGATGTCTCCGGAGATCAGAGAGAGCAGTGTGCTTTTCCCTGCGCCATTCGGGCCCAGGATCGCCACCCTCTCACACGATTCAACCTGGAGCGAAAAGTCATCAAATACCTTCCGGTCTCCCCGCCAGACCGTGATGCCTCCAAGCTCAAATACAGGTGCCTCCATGTCCCCAAGTCGTATGCGTCTCTGTCCTGCTATTTCTTACCGGTAGTTCCGGGGGTCATGCGAGTGGGTTTCATTCCTGAGCTAAGGACTTTCACGCTTTGCTTTCCTATGACTGGCAAGTCTCACCCCGACAGGAGAATTTTCCGAGCCAGGCAGCATGCCCTCTGCAGGCTCTCTCTTGGCGATCCCCTGAAGCAGCCTCCCAAGAATATCGGCACCCACAACGATGCGCCGGTGCCCATCGGTCCATAGCAGGATCACATCACGATCAACAATTCGGTCCTGGCTGTTCTCAGCCTCAACAACCATCTTGTCGAGAACGCTCTCCAGCGGTAGTCCCGGATCATCCACCACCACCGGGCGGTGGCAGAAGGCGGACACCTCAACCGCCTCATTCCCTCCAAGAACCTCCCGCAAGTATTGATTGGTATCGAGCACGAGCAAGGGCGCACTATCTTCATCAGTAATAATCGTCCACTTGTAGCGGATCTGTCGCAATCCCTCGATAAAAGCCTCCCATCCTTCGTCTCCTGCACCTGGAATCTCAGGCCCCTCCACCCCGACCGGAAAAGAGAGAACTGATTCCGGAGCAATCTCCATTCCCTCAGTTGCCATCTTCCGGTCATCCAGACTAAGGAAGTTGAGAGCTCCCCTTCCCTCCACCGCACCAATATCACTTTCCTCATCATGGATGTGCCTCTGGAGAAAGACCTCCATATTCCGCTCCCGAAGGAACGAAGGTCCTTCGGGCCCAATCCAGCTATCGAGCATCATGGCAGAGGGCTTTGCCACCGGGAACAGGATGACCTGGTAAAACCGCACCAGCGGGGAAAGCAGAGCTCCCATCCTCATGGCATGTCTTGAGAAATAAGCTTGAGGCACGATTTCCCCGATGAAGGTAATCCCCACAGTACTGACAAGGAATGCTCCCACCCCGGTTAACACCGACTCACTGAGCAGAGCGAGAAGGACATTCACACTCACGTTTCCCCACAGGATCGTGCACAGGAGAAAGTTGGAGTCTTTTCTCAGTCGTAAAATCCGGAGGGCTTCCTTGTTCCCAATTTCCGCTTCCGCCTCAAGGCGCAGCCAGCCCACCGTAAAAAACGCCAGGTTGAGACCAGAGAACATCGCCGAATGGGCGAGACAGACAAGGATCGCCACCCAGACGAGTGATTCTGATGGGAGACTGGCGAGCACGGAATTCGGGAACACTGAAAATCGATTATCGAGCCACGGCGCTCTCGGAGATACGATGAAACTCACGCGCCGCAAAACCCAGCACCAATTCCTCAAGCTCGGGACTTTTCAGGCGGGATATGCACTCCACACTGAACCCCTGAGCAACTAACTGACGCGCCACGTGGGGCTTCACTCCTCGGGCCCGCAAATAGAAAATCTCATCCTCATCGATCATGGCAGAGGTACTTCCATGCGAGCACTTTACCTGATCCGCATTGATCTCAAGTCCAGGCATCGAATTGGCCTCAACCGTATCACTCATGAGCAAATTCCTGCATGTCTGGTAGGCGTCGGTCTGATGGGCACCCTCATCAACCAGGATCAGGCCAGAGAAGATCGTCCGGCTTTCATCGTAGAGCGTATTCTTATAAAGCAGATCGGAGTAGCTTTGTGCGCTGGCATGGTGCTGGAATGTCCGCTGATCATATTCCTGCCCGTCGCGGGCAATGCTGACCGAGAGCATGTCTGAGTGAGAATTCTCCCCCACCAGCTGGCTTAAGGATTCCTGGCGGACCCACGCCGCTCCAGAATTCAGAATGAACGACTTGGCAGTCGCGTCGCGAGCCACTGAGGTATTACTCACCTGAATCATCCGGGACTCATCACTGAGATCCTGCAGGCCAAGATAGCTCAGCTGCGACCCAGGGCCCGCTACCAGCTCGTTCACCGGTATTGTCCATGCCCCCTTCACGCCAGCATCAGACTGGAAGTAGTCCACTACGGAGACCCGGGCATTTTTTCCAGTTACCACCAGAGTATGAGGAAACGTGACAACATGATCCCCCGTGATCCAATGCGAAACTTCGATAGGATCTTCCACTTCAATCCCATCGGGCACGTAGATAAAGACTCCCGAGGAGACATGAGCCTGATGGAGGGCCGCAAACTTCGCCGATCCGAGTCGAGCTTCCGCCTTCATGAAATACTGCTGAAGGAGCTCGGAATGCTCCTCAAGCGCTTCAAGCAATGGAAGACAGATTACCTCTGCCGGGAGATTATTCTCTCGCTCCGTCAGGCAGTCATTCACAAAGACAAACCGGGCTCCACATTTGTCGAGACCCTTTGTCCCTCGCGACTCCTGACCTCCGCTGGAATCCGGGAGTTTGATTTTTTTGAAATCAAGATGCCGGAGTTTTGCAAACCGCCACTCCTCGTCCTTCCGGGAGGGCATGGCCAGCCCCTCAAAGAGCTTCCAACCGGCCTGGCGGGAGTCGCTGAACCAATCAGGAACCCCGTCGATTCGACGCGGCTCATCGGCCAGAATATTCACCCCTTCAACAGTAGTTTCCATCAATTTTGATCAGCTGCTTTGTTCGCTCAGCTCAAGCCCGTCTTATCCCACACTTCCTTCCATCTCCAATTCGATGAGACGCTTCAGCTCGACCGAATATTCCATCGGGAATTCTCTCACGAGGTCGTTCACAAAGCCATTCACGGCGAGGCTCATCGCAGCGCCTTCACTCAATCCCCTCTGCTGGAGGTAAAACAGCATCTCCTCAGAGACCTGAGAAACGCTGGCCTCATGCTGGGTCGCGTGCTGGTTACCCTTAACCGTGATCGCCGGGTAGGTATCCGTCCGGCTGTTGGCGTTGATCAGGAGGGCGTCACACTCGGTATTGTTCCGGCACCCCTTGAGGTGCTTGGGGATATGAACCTGCCCCCGGTAAGTTGAGCGCCCTTCTCCCACTGAGATCGACTTGGAGACAACATTGGAAGTTGTTTCGTCTGCCGCGTGAATCATCTTGGCTCCGGTATCCTGATGCTGTCCGGAGTTGGCAAGGGCTATTGAGATCACCTCACCCCGAGCCTTCCTGCCTTTCATGACCACTCCTGGATACTTCATGGTCAATCTGCTGCCGATATTGCAGTCAATCCAGCGGACTTCCGCATTCTCGTGCGCAATCCCCCGCTTGGTAACCAGATTGAAGACGTTATCACTCCAGTTCTGGACCGTAATATATTGGAGCTTTGCGTCTTTCATGGCCACCAGCTCCACCACCGCCGAGTGCAGGGTTGCGGTCTCGAATTTTGGTGCCGTGCAACCCTCCAGGTAAGTTAACTCGGAACCCTCATCACAGATAATGAGAGTCCGCTCAAATTGACCAAAGTTTTCCGAGTTGATCCGGAAGTAGGCCTGGAGGGGATGCTTCACCTTCAACCCCTTGGGCACGTAGATGAAAGAGCCTCCAGAGAAGACCGCAGTGTTGAGTGCCGAAAACTTGTTGTCGCCTGCCGGGATAACCTTGCCAAACCACGGCCGGAAAATTTCCTCGTATTCCTTGAGACCCTCGGTCGAGTTGACAAAAATAACGCCGTCCTTTTCGAGCTCTTCCTTGACGTTGGAATAGGCCGCCTCCGAGTCGTACTGAGCCTCTACCCCGGCAAGAAAGGCTCTCTCCTGCTCGGGAATACCCAAACGCTCAAAGGTCTCCTTGATATCGTCCGGGACCTCGTCCCAGCTCCGGGTCGGTTTCGTTCCATCCGAAAGGTAATAACGAATAATATCAAAATCGATATTGTTCAGGTCCTCCGTAGCCCAGTGCGTTGGCATGGGCTTGGACTCGAAGGTCTTCAGGGCCCGGTGACGAAGCTCGCGGACCCATTTAGCATCGTCCTTGACGTCGCAGATGTAATCGATTGTGGCGGGGCTCAGCCCCCGACCCGCATCGAACTTGTGAGACTCAGGGTAAGAGAAGTTTCCCTTACTCTGGTCGATCTCAATCGCCGCCTGAGTTCCTGCATCCAAGACTGATTCGCTCATATCTTTCTCCGGTTTATCTAATGATCTAGCCTGCTACCTCGAGCTCCTCCTCTTTCAGGAGGTCATAGCCTTTTTCCTCCAAGTCTCGCGCCAGCTCCTTACTTCCGCTCTTGACGATCTGCCCGTCCGCCAGGACGTGAACATGATCAGGCTCAATATAATCAAGAAGGCGTTGATAGTGGGTAATCACCAGGAATCCACGGTCGGGGGAACGCATTGAATTTACCCCGTCCGCCACCACCTTCAGGGCATCAATGTCGAGCCCGGAATCCGTCTCATCCATCAGACAGTAGCTGGGTTCCAGCATCATCATCTGCAGGACCTCGTTGCGTTTCTTTTCCCCTCCGGAAAACCCCTCGTTTACGAAGCGCGAAGTGAATCGCCGATCGATCCCGAGCTGGTCCATCTTCTCATAGAGGCTCTTGTAATAGGTAACGGCATCAAGTTCTTCTCCTTCCGGGAGACGAGCCTGCAGTGCGGCCCGGATAAAATTGGCCATTGTGACACCGGGAACCTCCGCTGGATATTGAAAGGCCAGAAAAAGTCCGGCTCGACTCCTCTCGTCTATTTCCAATTCGAGCAGATCCTCTCCGTCCATGGTGACCGAGCCCTCAGTAACTTCATAGTCATCATGACCGGCCACCACCTTGGATAGTGTCGATTTGCCAGACCCGTTAGGCCCCATGATGGCATGGACTTCTCCGGCAGGAATCTCAAGGCTAAGCCCCTTGAGAATGGGAGTGCCGTCGATAGCGGCGTGGAGATTTTGGATGATCAGGCTCATCTTGATTGAGAAAGGGATTGATTAAAAGGGACTGGGGTCAGGTTTGGGCGGGCAGATCCCCGCTGATCGTAAGTTCAAGCTCGCTCACTTCTGCACCATCAGGAAGCTCCAGCAGATCGGTGATCTGGCACCCTTCCTTGAAATTTATGTCGTGAATGACCCCTGTTCTCGCGTCTCGGAAGTGAACGTGGGGCGCGGGGTTCACACAAAACCGCGAAGGCTCTCTGTCAAAGTTAACCTGATTGATCAGGCCATGTTCAGCGAGGGCATCAAGACAGTTATAAACGGTGGCAAGTGAGATTGCGGACATCTCTCTCTGTAGCCGGCGGAAGACATCGTTGGCGGTGGGATGGTCACGGTTTTTCATCAGAACGGTGTAAACCTCCCGTCGCTGCTTCGTCATGCGGAGACCCCGCAACACCGATGGGATGTCGCCTAATCCGGGGGCCTGTTCACCGTTTCTCCTCAACTAGAGGATTCTACAGTGGCAGGCCGAGTTCGCAAGGCCGATTTAGAATAATTCTAAATCGGAAGCTCTGCGTTTCAGGAGCACTATTCATCCGAAGGAATCGCCAATCCCCGCAGAGGCTTTCAGCTCGCTCAGTGCCCGCCCCAGAAGAGGATGGCGCAAAGTAGGGTAAGAACGCCATATCCCAGCCCACTGAGGGTGAGTGCCGTCCAGCGTTTGTGGCTTGCCGTCGCCCACTTTGCGAGGTCCCGGAAGGTATACGGCATACCCACCCAAAAGAGCCCTGCGGTGAGTAGCGCATAGGAGAAAATAGGAACCAGTAGTCGCGTAGCGGGATCCCTGTTAAAAGCAGCCTCAAGAAGTGGCCCACTCGCCATCAGGGCAACCACTCCCAGCGCACGCACGAAGAGAAACTCCTTTACCCAGAGCACCATACCAACAAACGCCGCTGGAACGATAATACGGAGCCATGGCTTCACCGCATTAAACTCGCCGATATCCATCGTCAGGGAGGAAATCACCCCAAGGTTCTCAGGAGCGATCAGGAGCCAGAACCAGAACATTCCGACAGCAAGAGTATAGATTCCTGCGCCACGATGGCGGGGAAGCTTGTTCAACCACTCCTTGCAGGGCTCTGATTTCAAGAGCATCAGGCCATGAACAGCCAGCAGCCAGGCTGCCAACACGTAGCCCGCAACATTGAGTGGAATACTTTCGTAAGGGTGAGGACCCATGATCTTGACCGCTAGCTATGCCAGCGCCGGGGTGAGGTAAAGGGCAAAGGAGGCATTTTCGTCGAAAGCGTCATCCTGCCACATCTTCGTTCGACGCTTCAAATTCCGGCAGCAACCCGCTGGCTCTCCGGCTGAAGGTTACCGAAAAGCGTGTAGCCGGTGGAGTCCTCGATATCTACCTTAAAGATTTCTCCCGTGAGCTCGTCCGCGTCACCGTCAACGATCACGATCTTATTTTGCGTTGTCCGGCCGCTCAACTTCTCCTTATTGGTCTTACTCGGACCCGTGCAAAGGATTTCCTGGCAGGTGCCAATGAGTTCTGCATTCTTTCTGATCGCGATCTCTCCCTGAATCCGGAGCAACTCCTGATTGCGCTCCTCCTTGACCGTCTCAGGCAGCTGGCCCTCCATCTCGGCAGCTGGAGTGTCTTTTCTCTTGGAGTATCGAAAAATGAAACTGTTGTCGAACTGCAGTCGCTTCATGCATTCAACGGTATCCTGAAAATCCTCATCGGTCTCAGTGGGGAACCCTACGATGATATCAGTCGTAATTGCGAGGTCGGCCCGTGCAGCCTTCATTTTCTCACAAATCGCGATGAACTTCTCGTTCTTGTAGGGACGCCGCATCGCCTTGAGGATTCGGTCACTCCCACTCTGCATGGGGAAATGAATGTGTGAACAAAGTTTCGGGAGGTAGGTGAAGGCTTCGACAAGGTCGTCGCGATAACCAATCGGGTGAGGAGAAGTGAATCGGATTCGTTCGATTCCCTCAACTTCATGAACCGCTTCCAGGAGCTGCACGAACGGGGACTTTCCATTCACACGCTTGAACTCAGTTCGCCCATAAAGATTTACAATCTGACCGAGCAGAGTCACCTCCTTGGTCCCCTGAAAAGCCAGCCGCTCCACCTCCTTGACGATATCGGAAATCGGGCGCCCTCGTTCACTACCTCTGGTATCCGGGACAATACAGAAGCTGCACCTCATGTTGCATCCCTGCATGATCGAGACAAAAGCCGAAGGCCGCTTGTTCGCCGCAACATGATCACGAATCGCATTCTGGCTCCCCTCCTCAACTCCGGTATCCACCACTTTCCGGTCGGGACTGGCCGTATGGGCCCCCTCTTCCTCAACCGCGTTACCTTCGAGAGACATAGAGAGCTCATCCATCCGGCCCTCCATCCGCTTCCGTAGAATGTCATCCACGTAACTGAAGACCCGATGATATTTTTGCGTTCCCACAACGACATCGAGGTGCGGAACGCGATCGAAAAGCTCTTCTCCACGGCTCTGAGCCATACAACCCATGAACCCATAAACGACATGGCTACGCCTTTCACGGTGTTTCCCCATCATTCCCATCTTGCCGAGCGCTTTCTGCTCGGCCTGGTCCCTCACCGAGCAGGTATTGACCAGGATCGCATCGGCCTCCTGCTCTTCTCGGGTGAGGGTATAGCCTCCCTCTACGAACATCCGGGCAACCTGCTCGGAATCACGTTCGTTCATCTGTCATCCATATGTCTTTATGAATACTCTGGGCATTGCGCTTGGCTCCCTCTGAAGGATGAGGCGGGATCCTTAGCGCCCCCGCCCCGGAAAATCAACCTTGAGAAATACAACCACGGACCCAAAGCAGAACTTTTCTGCCCATCCCCCTCCCTGCTTTCTGTTACACTGCTGCCAGTGGCACCTGAGATTGATAGCTTTATTCTGTTTCTTGCCACGGAGCGCGGACTTTCTCCTGCCTACCAGCTCTCGGTCAGACGCAGCCTGGAAACCCTCGCCAACTGGGCTGCAGAAGAGGGTATCACTACCTGGCAGGCTGCCGACACTAAATGCCTTCAGGAGTTTCTCTCTGGACAGAAAAAACGGGGCCTCGAGGCTTCATCCCTTCGCATTGCGATTGTTCACATCAGGATCTTCTTCCGCTTCCTCGTCAATCGAGACTTCCTGTCGGAAGACCCCTCCGAACCCCTCCTCTCTCCACGAACCGGCAGCTCCCTGCCAGGCACCCTGCAGGTCTCTCAGATCGTCCAGATTCTGGACTCCATTGATGCCTCCAAGTCGCTAGGCCGCAGAGACCTTGCCATCCTCGAGCTTTTTTATTCATCCGGACTTCGCCTGGCCGAAGTTTGTTCCATCCGACTGGAAACCCTGGATCTCGATGACGGCTTTCTCCGAGTTACCGGAAAAGGCAACAAAACGAGGATTGTCCCGGTTGGCGGTCGGGCCAGGAAGGCACTCGAAGACTATCTCCACAACGAGCGCCCCAGCCTCATCAAATCACACACCTCCTCAGAAATTTTTATCTCAGTTCGCGGTGGCCCCCTCAGCCCCGACCGAGTCAGACAAATCGTCAAACAAAGGGCACGTCAGGCAGGACTCTCTCAGAAAATCTATCCCCACCTCCTGCGCCACTCCTTCGCAACCCACCTTCTTCAGAACGGAGCAGACCTGCGGGTCATCCAGGAGCTTCTGGGGCATGCCGATATCTCGACCACCCAGATTTACACCCATGTTGATGAGCAACGCCTTCGAAAAGTCCATCGTGCCTACCACCCCCGGGCCTAGGGTTCGGCTCCGGAATCATCACGCCCCTCTGGACCTCCAATAAGCCAAAATGGGTATAATGACTCCCATTTGGCCCGCGAGGCTGCTTGCACCATGCCTTTGAAAAGATAAAGTGGGGAGTCCCTTCCCGGTTGGAATACCTCAACCCATGATCATCTCTCCCATTGTTCCGCTTCATTTCTGGTCAGCGGCTTCTCGCTTTCATCGTCAAATTCTCGCCGGTTTCCTCCTATCTCTGCTTTCCCTCCCGGCCGTTGGACAGATCAGAATCAATGAGATCATTGCCAGTAACAGGGACACTCTAAATGACTCAGACGGAGACTCTTCCGACTGGATCGAGCTCTTCAATACCGGAACCCAGGTTAATCTCGGAGGCTATAGCCTGACAGATGACCCCGAGACCCCGGGAAAGTGGGTATTTCCCAATGGGAAGTTCTTGGGGGCAGGCAGATATCTGATTATTTTTGCATCGGAGAAGGACCGAGCAGCACTCCGCGGGCAGCTTCATACCAATTTCTCCCTGGACTCAGGGGGCGATTATCTGGCCCTTCACGATCCCAATGGAGCCCTTGTCGATGAATTCTCTCCGTCCTTTCCGCCACAAAAAAGAGACATCGCCTACGGAGTGGGCAGCGACGGATCGCGGGGCTACCTCTCGCCATCGACTCCGGGCAGCATTAACGGAGCAACCCTTGAGGGATTTGTAGCGGATACAACCTTTTCTCATCAGCGAGGGTTCTATACCCGGCCCATCGAGGTCACCATAAGCTCTGAAACTCCCGACGCGATAATTCGCTACACTACCGATGGGCGGGAACCGACCACCCGGTTTGGTCAAGTCTACACGGGCCCCATCACGATTGCCTCCACCACCGTCCTCCGTGCGGTGGCCTACAAGGATGGGATGATTCAAACCAATGTTGACGCCAAGAGCTATCTCTACACCGCTGATATCATCCAGCAGAGGGAAATGGACAGGTCGATCGTGGGATCTCCGATTTACAGCCGCGAAATCCGACCCGCCCTCACTCGGCTTCCGGTGGTATCTCTCTCCTTCAATTCAGCCGATGTCTTCGGTGGATCAGGTATCCACAGTAACCCCTCGTTGAGCGGGACGAGCAGCGAAAGAGAGGCTCACTTCGAGTTCTTCGATCCCTCCGATCCCGAGGACTCAACCCATGAACCAGCCGGCATACGAATCCATGGAGGAAACGCCCGACAGCATCCCAAGAAGAATTTCCGGCTCTACTTCCGATCCGATTACGGGAAAACCAGACTGACCCACCCCCTGTTTCCGGGATCGCCGGTCGAAACCTTCAAAAGCGTCCTCCTCCGTGGTGGAGGACATGATGCCTGGACCTTCCGGGACGACTGGGACAACGCCAGTTTTATCCGTAATGAGTTTCTTCATCGAGTTCAGAAGGAAATGGGGCAGCCCTCTCCGTCCGGCCGGATGGTAAACCTCTTCATGAACGGTGAATACTGGGGTCTCTACGACCTTCAGGAATTTCCCCACGAACACTTTAACGCAGACCACCACGGTGGTGATACTGATGACTGGGACATCGTGAAGCACGGGGCGGAAGTCGAGTCTGGCAATGCCATCGCCTGGAACGAAATGATCAACCTGGCAGAGAACGGGATCCAATCGGAATCTGAGTATGCTGCGATCCAGAGATTCGTTGATATCGACAACTTTGCAGATGCCATGATTCATCGGATATGGTCGAGCGACGAGGACTGGCTGGCACCCGCCACCCGTAACGGCCAATCGATATCTACCTTCTTTGACGACAAGAACTGGTATGTTGCGCGCCGGAGCCGAAACGGAGAAGCCCCTTTCATTTTCTACACCTGGGATGCGGAAATGTCGATGGGCATACCGTTCTCAAGCAATGAATCTACCGGCCAGGATAACCCCCGGAGCTGGCAAAATAATTTTACCCGGATCGACAACTCCAACTCCCCCGGAATCGTCTATGATGCCCTGCGTCAGAATCAGGAGTTTCAATTGCACTTCGCCGACCGGCTACACAAGCACATCTACAACGCGGGCGCACTTTCAGTAGAGAATCTCCAGAGGCAATGGGATCAGCTTGTCACAAAGGTCCGAACACCCGTGGTCGCCGAATCTGCGAGGTGGGGCCGGGACAGCTGGGGTGGATCCAGGGGAACTGCCTACACTCGAAATTCGCAATGGATTCCGGCTATCAACTGGGTGCGCTCGGAATTTCTGGTGAACCGCAGTAATGAGATCCTGAGACAGTTCAGTGAGATCGGTTTGTATCCTGATGTTGTAGCTCCCCAGCCATCCCTTCAGGAAACCCAGCTTTCGAACCCCACGGATCTGGCCCTCAGGACTACCACCCGGGGAGCGAGAATCTATTTCACGACTGATGGAGCCGATCCGCGAAGCCCCAGTGCCGGAGGAATCGTCCCCCTCATTACCAGTGATCATCCAGTGCAGGCATTTGTTCCCTCTCTCGAAAGTGATGCTGAAATTGGAACCACATGGCATCAGTTAGAAGACCCTTCCAATATTGAACAATGGTCCACTGGGCCGAACGGGGTAGGCTTCGAGCGGTTCCCCGCAAGCGATCCGAATTTTACTGATCTAGTCCGGACCGAACTTCCGGACATGTATAACAACAACGCCTCTGCCTATATCCGCTACAAATTCAACATCCCCGATCAAGCCACCATCGACTCCCTCGGATCCGTAGCGCTCCGGATGCGCTACGACGACGGTTTCGTGGCCTACCTCAACGGAGTTGAAATCGAATCCCGGAATGCCGGAGCCACGCAGTGGAATTCGGCCGCTACCGCCACTCACAGCGATGCGCTCGCTGTAACCTTCGTGACCTTTGACCAGACAGAAGCCCTCAACCTCTTGCGCCCCGGTGAAAACATCCTCGCCATCCATGGTCTTAATCGAACGACAAGAAGCAGCGACTTTCTTATCCAGGCAGTTCTCGAGGGCGACACCAGCTCTGCTGGAGGGTCCCTTGCGCCCTCCGCTCAAATCTACACCGAGAGGATTGATCTGGACCAGACAACGTGGATCAAGGCTCGCTCCCGGGGTAATAACGGCAGCTGGTCTGCCCTCCTTGATGTCCTTTATCGAATCGGGGCGCCTGCATCTTTCGAGAATCTGAAGGTGACCGAGATCCACTACCACCCCACTGATCCAGAGACCGAGGCCGAGCAGGAAATCTCAGAATCGGACAACGACTTCGAGTTTATCGAACTACAGAATATAGCGGACGAGAGGGTCGACCTGAGTCTGCTAAGCTTCAGGGAGGGGATCGATTTTCAGTTTCCGGTGGGCAGCTTCCTCGGCGCGGGGGAAAGGGGCCTCGTGGTAAGTAACACCGCCGCCTTCCTTGCCCGCTATGGCCCCTCGGCAGCACCCGCAATCATGGGAGAATTCGGTGATGACACCAATCTCTCCAACAAGGGAGAGCGGTTAGCATTAGAAGATTCTGCAGGAGAAAAGATTTTTAGTTTTCCGTATGATGATAGCCCTCCCTGGCCAACGCTCCCGGATGGAGACGGCCCAAGCCTTGTCCTGATCGACCCCATCAATACACCGGAGGAAGACCTCGATGAGGGCTCCCGCTGGCGGTCCGCGCACATTGACCTTGGAGCGCCAAATGCCGCGGACGACTGGTCCTACGACCTTTGGACCCGCCTCTCCCTGGGGCCTCTGGATGGAGCCGATCCTCTTATTTCCGGTCCGGATCTGACCACCGGACCCGGTGGGCTCAGTAACTTCATGCTCTACGCACAGGGGTTCGATCTTGGGGCTACTTCGTCCGACCAGTTGAACATCGTGGAGATTCAAAATCTCGATGGCTCCAGCTACCTGACCCTCACCTACCAATTAAGATCCCAGCTCCCTCTCGCCACCATAACAGCAGAAGTCAGCGACGACCTCCAAAACTGGAGCCCGGACGTCGTGGTTGTCTCACAGCAGGATAACAACGACGGAACCGCAACCATTACGGTGAGAGATACGCAGCCAACCGTAAGCGGGCAGCAACGCTATATCCGGGTGCGCATCGAGGAATAGGAAGAGCCTTCCTTCCCAGTGGCGGCTTGCACTCTCACATCGGAAAGCCCGGATGAACCCTACCTCAACTTGACCCGGATCTTTTTCTTGGTCTCGACCGCCATCCCTTTGACTCCCTTGAGGGACTCAGCAATTTCCCCCCGCTTGGCCCCTTCAAGCTTACGCAGTGCCTTCAGCCCCTTTGGGTTTTTCATGATCTCGTCGAAGTCCATGCGTAAAAGCGTGATCGTGTCATCCTTGAGATAGGTAGCATCAGATTTCTGGATACCGGTTGAGGTAACCAGCTTAGTAGTGATTTTCATACCCTTGAACATCTCCACCATCATTGCCTCCATTACCTCATTCGCCACTTTGGCGGCGCCCTCATCCGCATCCTCCGCATCCTCCGCGCTCTCCAATATTTCCGCGGCTGGCTCGGGGATGGAGACGGTCAGAACGCCGCCGGCGTAGGCAAACTTCAACGGGTCATCCTTCGGGCCTTTCTCTTCCTTGTCGAGCTCCTGCATTGGTGAGCCAGGGGTGAGAGTCACACTGTTAATATCCTCAAAGGTGTAGATCGCCTTCACGCCCTTTCCCCCGTCACGCTCGATTGTCTCCAGCCGGGAGTAAGCTACACCTTTCCCGAAATCGGATGCTTTGGCTTTGTATTTTTCGGGGTCATAGAGGTCTGCAAAAGGGTTTTCCGCTCCCGCACCGGCGGGGAGCCCTTCAAGCATGGCAACGATTGGAGCACCCATGACGATCTCCTCCGAAATCGTTCCGGATCCGTCTTTTTTAAGGGTAATCAGCTGCTCGACCTCCAGACAGCTCGGCAGGCAGAGCAAGAACAGAGCACCAAGGAGCACAAGAAAATTTCGACTCTTCAACATGGAGTCAGGCTCGCAGAAGTAGTCCCTTACGCCATCAAAAAATCCTTATTATCGGGTGCTCCGTGTGGGAATCCCTGTCCGCCAAAGCCTCCGGATTTTTCCGCTTCATCACAACATCGCTTTTATGGGACCAAAACCCATTGCCTGTGATCGGGAGGCCGTTATGATTCACCAACAATGAGCGAAACGCCGGCGGTTCAGGTCAACAGCCTGGTAAAGGACTTCAAGGGGTCTTTCGGGCAAGGCCTGATCCGAGCCGTTGACAAGGTCTCCTTCGAAATCGCGCCCGGCGAAGTATACGGACTGATCGGACCTAACGGATCCGGAAAATCCACTACCATGAAAGCCCTTCTCGGCCTGGTTTCGCCCAGCGAGGGAAGCTGCGCGATCTTCGGCCGGGACTCCACCAAGGTCGACTCCCGGCAGGATGTTGGGTTTCTGCCGGAGAATCCATACTTCTACAAACACCTTAGCGGGGAGGAGACGATCCGGTTTTACGGGAAACTCTGTGGTATGAAGGGAAAAGTCCTGCGTGACCGCACCATGGAACTCCTTACCCTAGTCGGTCTTGAGGATGCCCGATCCCGGCGCCTGGGCGGCTATTCCAAAGGGATGCTGCAGAGGATTGGGCTGGCCCAAGCCCTCGTGCAGGACCCACGTCTTCTTATCCTTGATGAGCCTACCGCCGGCGTCGATCCGATCGGATCACGCCAGATCCGCGACCTTATCTTCAAGTTAAAAGATCGGGGCTTCACCGTCTTCCTTTGCTCTCACCTGCTCGAACAGGTTCAGGAAGTCTGTGACCGGGTGGGTATCATTCACAAGGGCTCTCTCGTAAGAGAGGGACCTCTCGAGGAGCTCATTTCTATCGAAGATCAGACCGAGATTATCCTCCGAAATGCGACCCCGGGTCTTCTGGATAGCATCCGGAATCTGACCAGCCGCGAGGAGGGGGTCCAGCTCATCAGGACCGGGAACCCTCGCACTACACTGGAACGCCTCTTTCTGCGCGAGACCATGGAGCAGGATCAACAGGAACCCGAAGAACTCAGGCGTGAACCGGCTGAAGGCACAGAAACCAAGGAAGGAGAGCGCTCATGAGTAAAACCTCCTTAAACACTCCCCTGTTCTCTCTCAGCCGCATCTGGATTATTGCCGGAAATACCTTCACCCACCTTATGCGCATGAAGATTTTCTACTTCCTGCTCATCTTTGTCCTCATCTGGCTCGGATTGAACGTATTCAAGCTCCCTCACAATGCGGGTCCGGAGAGCGTCAGTGGCGTTGGTGGAGAAGAGCTCCGCATCCTCAAAGCTCCGCTTGTAGGCACAATGAAGCTCTTTGCTCTCATCATTGGAATCGTCGCCACCGCACTGCTCATCCCCCGCGACATGGAGGATCGCACTCTCTACACCCTTCTCGCCAAGCCGGTCCCCCGACTTGATTACCTTCTTGGAAAGCTCCTGGGAGTTCTTCTTCTCGTTTTTGCTGGTCTCTTCGTCATGACCATCCTGCTCGATGGTGTCCTGTGGATTCGCGCCCAGGCAATTCTTGTCGAATTCGACAAGGTCTCTCTGGTCCTCGTGGAGCAGGGCCAATGGACCCCGGAAGATCGCCAGGCGGAGCGGGCAGAGCTGCTCAGTCATGGAGTAACCTGGAGTTTGCAGGGAGCCATCCTTATTCTCTTTTTTGAGGCCGCCATCATTGCCGCATTGGCCCTGCTGATCTCTACGTTTTCCAGTAGCACCTTATTTACGGTGGTGATCTCGGTCCTGACCTATTTCATCGGAAATTTTATCGCCGATGGCCTCGACCAGCTCCAGGGATCCTCCAGCCCCGGTGAGGGAAATATTGGAGTAGTGGCCGTGAAGGCGATCTTCGTCGCGGTTCCGGATTATCGCCCCTTCAAAATCGTCGACGAAGTCCTTACCGGACAGGCCCTTCCCCCCGACATCCTGGGAAGTCTGGCAATCTCTACCGCCTTGTATGTGGGCCTCTATGTGGTCCTGAGCTGGTTCGTGTTCAGTCGGAAGGAAATCTAGCAGGCTTTTTTCATACGCACCTGGAACTCCGTGAAAACCCTCCGCAATCTCTCCGTGGTCCTGGCAGTCATCGTCCTGACTGGTTTTGCGCGTCGCCCCTTTGATGACCGCCTCTCCACAAACATGCAGGAGAGAAACCTCCTGCCACCGCCCATCGGGATGGACACTCGCGAGGAGCTGGGCCAGACCGCTCTTGCCATCGCGCTGGGGGGCTTGCGCCCTCTCATGGCGGCGATGCTGAACATTCAGGCCCACACCCACTGGGAAGAGCAGGCGTGGCATGAACTCGAGAGGAGCTACCAGACGATTGTCTCTCTGCAACCCCGGTTACGCTATTACTGGGATACGGGAAGCTGGCACCTTTACAGCAACGCCTACGCCGACTACTCCGACAAACCAGGCTTAAGCACGGGACGGCGAAGCCAGAAGCAAAAGGAGTTCTTTGAAAAAGGCATCGCGTTTCTGGAGCGGGGCGTAGCGCAGAATCCCACCGACTGGCGTCTTTGCAGACTTCTCGGCAATGCCCTCAGCACAAGCTGGCGCCCACAGAACCTCGAGCGCGCAGTAGAATGTTTTTGGCAGGGATATGCCGAAAGCGGGGCTCCAAGCTTGCAGCGGAGCTACGTCTATTGCCTTTCGCGTATTCCAGCCCGGAAGGAGGAAGCATGGGAACAATGCCGCGAGATGTGGAGCACCGAGAGCAACCGGCGTTACAACACTCCCCAGACGATCTTCTTTGCCTTGCAATCGTGGGCTGGCGAAGAGGCGTATTCCAGGGAGGAGATTCTTGGCTCTCCACGGCTAGCCCTGCAAAAACTAACCGACTACTGGTTCCGGCAGGTCGAGGGGTTTCCCATGGACGGAGTCGCTGAAGCGATCGATACACTGTGTTCAGAATTCGAGGTTCCCAAACATCTCAATCCCCTCGCGTTCCCACCCGAGAAAACCTTTTCCCATGATCCTTTCACCCGGAAGCCCCACCCGATTAATCCCCGGACCGGAGAACCTCGTGAAAAAAAATGGCGAAGCATCTGGATGAATCGACCCCGCGACACCTTCCGGACCCATTTGAGAACAACTGAGTCAGGCCCGAAAGTCATTACCCCATGACAATCCCAGCCTACCCGAACCTTTCACTCGACAGCCCACTAACTCGTTTCTATCTCTTCCTCTCCACCCGGTGGTGGCGAGACCATGCGAATCGCGCTCTTTGGAGATATTCACGCAAACCTTGAGGCTCTTAATGCCGTCATTGAGGATGCAACTTCGCAGGGCTGTAATCAGTGGGTGTGCCTTGGGGATATCGTCGGCTACAATGCCAACCCCGGGGAGTGCCTCGAGTTGATCAGGTCGATGGAGTGCCCGTCCGTCAAAGGCAATCACGACGAGGACGCAAGCGGCGACCACTCTCTCAAATCGATGAACCCTATCGCTGCCACCGCTCTCGAGTGGACAAGGGAACAACTTTCTGAAGAACAACGAAAATGGCTGCGAAGCCTCCGAATGGTTCGACAGGTTTCAGACTTCACCATCGTTCACTCAACCTTGGATCAACCTCAGGTCTGGGGTTACGTGACCAACAAGTTCGACGCCATGTCGAATTTCTCCTACCAGTTTACAGATGTCTGTTTCCACGGGCATACCCACGTTCCCCGTGTCTTTGTTCGAGGCAACAAGGTCAGGGAGGAGGCCGCAGAGCTTGTTGAGATTGAGAGGGATCTGAAGTATTTCGTCAACATCGGCTCGGTGGGGCAGCCTCGCGACGGGGACCCGCGAGCCTGTTACGTCATTTACGATATCGAGAAAAAGCTGATCCACTTTCGCCGCGTTGATTACGACCTTCCCACAACCCAGCAGAAGATTCTCGACGCAGGGCTACCCCCTAAGCTTGCAGAACGACTTCCAGAGGGAAGATGATCCGGTGCTGGAGTTCCGTCTCCTCGCTCATTCATTGTGGCCTGACCCTGTTCTCATTTTCGCAAAAGCGGATTATCTGGAATCCGACGACGCTCTTCTCCTCCACCCTTGAAGGGGTCGATGCCCGGCAAGCCATCTTTCTTTTCCTCGGCCTTTAACTCCGCTTCAATTTTTCTCTGCGCCCTGAGATGAAGAATAAGCTTTTTCATTCGCTCGTGATCACCGAGGGCCACTTCCGCCTGCCTGGTCCCACCATGGTCCTCACTGAGCGCGAGATACTTTGTGGCCAGCTTCTGGCACCCTGACAACGAATGCCCTCTGGCTTCCTGCCGCAGCAAAACCTGATGGGCCACCAGAGCCTTGGCCTCTGCGCCTACCCGGCCTCCTTTCTCCAGAGCACTCCGGAGCGCGCTCACCCTTGCCTTATCACCTGCTCCCGCCATACGTAAAAATGGCATTCGCTCGAGATCGCGAATTGCCATCCATTGGTCAACGAGGTCTGGCAATCCCTGAATCAGGTCCAATCGCTCATCCAGCCAGCCTCTCACCTCCTCTTTATAATTCTCCTCTGGATAGGCTTCGAGCCCCATCCATTGCGTCAAGGCCATCGATCCTCCTTCTGGTAACGCGTGCCCCACTCCACTCCACTCCTTCATCGTCGCCCTAGCCCCAAGGGATCTGTAGTGAACAATGGCTCTCAAGGCGAAAGGGTAGTTCTCGTCCATCCGGCCTACTCCGACGAAGAGTGACTTCGAGCGTCGGAATTTTTTGGGGGGTCTAATCAGAAACTGATGTCCCGCTCCCAGAATGATACCCCCGGCGAGACTAGGGTCATACTGCAGCAGGAAACCCGCCATCCATCCCCCCTTGCTGAACCCCCCTACATAACACCGCCTCGGATCAAGATTCCACTTTGCCGCAAGATGCCTCCGGGCAGAAGCCAGAATAACAAACTCCTTCTCCAGATAGTCTGCGGTTGCAGGCAGACTTCCTTCCTGGGTGTAAGTCATACCGACAACGATCCAGTCCCGGTTTCGCGTATGAGCCTGCATGACACTGGTGGTCGGCTTGCCCCCAGTTCCATGATAATAAAACACAGCCGGCCACTTGCGCTCTGGAGAATAGTTTTCCGGAAGCACAACCTGCACCCGCTCGGACAACTGGGGGAAGCCCAGCTCCAGTCGCTTTGGCGCACCTGACCCGGTTCCTTGCATCAGAAAAAAGAAGACGAGAAGGGCAAGAGAATTACGAGTCCACATTATCTTTCTGGGCGCCAAGAGATTGCTTTTAATGTTAATAGCTGGTGGACCACGGGCAATGACCATCTTTGCGAGAGCCTTGCGCGCGGCTGGAGTCACGTGCTAGGGGTCTTCCGTGCTGGAAGTCGTTTGTGCCGTGCTGATCCGGAACCACAGGGTCCTGATCTGTCAGCGTGCGCCCGGGAAGCACTTGGCCGGATCTTGGGAATTTCC